>NZ_CP115671.1:0-304229 GCF_027886425.1 Brevundimonas vesicularis
ATGGCAGGCGGAACGAAGACGTCGGGACTGACGGATCCGGACCGCATCTGGAGCGAGGCGTCCGTGCGCCTGCGCGCGGAAATCGGCGATGGTCCCTTCTCCTCCTATATCGCCCCGTCGGCGGTCCGCTTGGACAACGCCGGTCATCTGATCCTGGTCACCCCGACCGCATACGCCCGCGACTGGGTGCGCAAGAACGCCCTGCGTCGCATGAACGAGCTGTGGCTGGGCCTGGACGGCCTGTCGCGCCGCCTTGAGGTGCGCTGCCGCGCCGAAGTGGGTTCGGCCCCGCCGGCCTCGGCCGTGATGCCGGGCAATGTGGTGGACGCCGCCCCGCGTCTGGCCGCCTTCGCCGCCACGCCGCAGATGGCGCCCGCCGCCCCGATCAGCGCTGACGGCGCCCGCGCCGTACGCGCCGCCGGTCTGCAGGATCGCCTGACGTTCGACAGCTTCGTCGAAGGCCAGGGCAACGCCTTCGCCCTGGCCATCGCCAAACAGGTCGCCAGCTGGGCCGACGGTCACTTCAACCCCGTCTTCTTCTGCGGCCCCTACGGCTACGGCAAGACCCACCTGCTGAACGCCATCGCCTGGGAGGCCCAGCGTCTGCGTCCTGAGGCCAAGGTCGTCTATCTGACCGCGGAACGCTTCCTGTCCACCTTCGTCAAGGCGATGCAGGACCGCTCGACCGCCGCCTTCAAGGAGAGCCTGCGCTCGGCCGACATGCTGCTGCTGGACGACGTCCAGTTCGTGGGCGGCAAGACGTCGACCCAGGAAGAGCTGCTCTCGACCCTGACCGCCCTGATCGAGGACGGCAAACGCATCGTCTTCTCGGCCGACCGTGCGCCTATGGCCCTGACCGAGGTCGAGCCGCGCCTGCGCAGCCACCTCGCCGCCGGCCTGACCTGCCCGGTCGAGGCGGGCGACCGCGAGTTGAAGATCGCCGTGGCCCAGAACCGTCTGAAGGCCCTGTCGGCCCTGGGCGTCGTCCAGGGCGAGGCCAACCCGGAGGTCCTGGCCCAGCTGGTGGACTGCACCCCCGGCTCGATGCGCGAGCTTGAGGGCGCCGTGAACACCCTGGCCGCCGCTGCGGGCGCGCGCCTGTCCTCGGTGTCGGTGGACGAAGCCTCGACCCTGTTGGGCATGGCCATGCGCGGCGGTCCCGAGCGCCGCATCACCGTGGACGAGATCCAAAAGACGGTCGCCGACCATTTCAACATGAAACAGGCCGACCTGCTCAGCGAGCGCCGCACCCGTTCGGTCGCTCGCCCGCGCCAGATCGCCATGTATCTGTGCAAGCAGCACACGACACGCTCCTACCCCGACATCGGCCGTCGTTTCGGCGGGCGCGACCACACCACGGTCCTGCACGGCGTGCGCAAGATCGAGGAGCTGATGCCGCAGGACGATCAGATCGCCCGCGACGTCGAGGCCCTGACGCGCAAGCTGCGGGGCTGAAGCTGTGGAGCAGCGGGTCTGACCCGTTGCTCCCGCCGCGCAATCCGCTAGTGTCCCAGGTCACTTAACCGCAGCCGCCTCGCGAGTCGGCCGCGCCGGGCGAGACGACATGCAGCTGACCATCGAACGATCCGCGCTCCTGAAGGCCCTGGGCCACGTGCAGAGCGTCGTCGAACGTCGAAACACCATTCCGATCCTGTCCAACGTCCTGCTGAGCGCAGGCCGCGACCGGCTGGTCTTCGCCGCCACCGACCTGGACATGGAGATGGTGGACGAGGCCGAGGCCCAGGTTCAGGTCGAGGGTCAGATCACGGCCCCCGCCCACACCCTGTACGAAATCGTGCGCAAGCTGCCGGAAGGCGCCGAGGTCTCGCTGCTCTATTCCGGCGACGATCCACGCCTGGTCGTCTCGGCCGGCCGGTCGCGCTTCAACCTGCCGGTCCTGCCGGCGGGCGACTTCCCCGTCATGTCCACTGACAGCGCCGGCGCCTCCTATGTCCTGCCCATGGAGGATTTGGCCCGCCTGATCGACAAGACCCGGTTCGCGGTCTCGACCGAGGAAACGCGCTACTATCTGAACGGCCTTTATCTTCACACGGTCGCCGAGGCCGGCATTCCCCTGTTGCGCGCCGTCGCCACCGACGGCCACCGCCTGGCCCTGGCCGAGACCCCGGCGCCCGAGGGCGCGGCCGGCGGCCCTGGCGTGATCGTGCCGCGCAAGACGGTGGACCAGGTCCGTCGCCTGCTGGACGACGCCGGCGGCGCGGTGGAGGTCACCGTCTCGGCCCAGAAGATCCGCTTCCAGATGGGCGAGGCGTCCCTAACCTCCAAAGTCATCGACGGCGCCTTCCCCGACTATCTGCGCGTCATTCCGCGCGGCAACGACAAACAGGCCGACATCGACAACGCCCTGTTCGCCAAGGCCGTCGACCGGGTCGCCACCATCTCGGCCGAGAAGAGCCGTTCGGTGAAACTGGCCTTCGACAACGACCGCGTGAAGCTGACCGTGCGCAACATGGAAGCCGGCCAGGCCGAGGAAGAGGTCGAAATCGGCTATTCCGACGAACCGTTCGAGATCGGCTTCAACGCCCGCTATCTGCTGGACGTCGCCGGCCAGATCACCGGCGAAAACGCCGCCTTCCGCTTCGCCGACCCGGCCTCCCCGACCTTGGTGCTTGATCCGGGCGACCCGGGCGTCCAGTATGTGCTGATGCCGCTGCGGGTGTGAGCCAAAGGCAACGCATTATCGCAGCACGACGCTGGCCTGAACTCTGGCGCATCCTGCTTATGGCTGCTTATGCCATACTGGCTGTCGCCTTGTTGCGTTCGGATGATGTCGTCTTTTCATTTTTTGGCTGGGTATGGCTAGCCGTCGTCGGATGGTTTCTGATCCACACGCTGATCAATCGTGCATTTCCGCCCGACCTCATACTCTCGGAAGAAGGCTTTAAAGTTGCCGGCATCTGGCGACGGCCACTGATCCCTTGGACGGATGTTGATCGGTTCTGGATTCTAAAAATCCACGTCAACAGCTACCTGCTGTACGCACTTAAAAATCAGCCTTCTCGGAATAACATTGGCCTCTGGATTTTTCGGGGTCTACCGTCGGAAGCGGACGGACGGCTTCGCCAAACTTACGAACTCGAGTCGCAACGCCTAGTGAACGTGATGAATGCCTGGAAGGCTGGTCACGGCACATGACGGACGGGGTCTTGGCTTTAGCCGCGACGAGCGGACAGATTTGATCCAATCCCTCACCCTCACCGATTTCCGCTCCTATGCGAGCGCGCGGCTGGAGATGACCTCCGGGCCTGTCGTGCTGCATGGGCCGAACGGGGCGGGAAAGACCAATCTGCTGGAAGCGATCAGCCTGCTGACCCCCGGAAAGGGGCTGCGGGGCGCGACCGCCGCCGAGATGGGGCGGCGCGAGCCGGGCGAGGCGACCGGACGCGCCTGGGCCGTCATGGTCGAACTGGACGACGAGACGCGCCTGGGCACCGGGGTCCAGGCGGCGGGCGCCGCGCGGCGCATCGTGCGGGTCGACGGCGAGACGGCCCAGCCAGGGCACCTGCTCGATTATCTGCGTCCCGTCTGGGCGACGCCGGAACAGGACCGGCTGTTTTCGGACGCGCGCGCCGAGCGGCTGAAGTTCTTCGACCGGCTGGTTTTCGCCGCCGATCCCGATCACGCAGCCAGCGTCTCCGCCTATGAGAAAGCTCTTCGCGAGCGCCTGCGCCTGTTGAACGACGCCCAGGATGGGCGCGAGGCCGACCCCGTCTGGCTGGACGCCCTGGAGGTTCGGCTGGGCGAGGCCGGAGCCCGCGCCGCCCTCGCCCGCGTCGCCGCCCTGCACGCGCTTCAGGCCGCCATTGACGCCCGCAGCGATCGTCCCTTCCCCCAGGCCGACCTGGGTCTGGACGGCGCCGCCGAACAGATGGCCGAAGCGGGCGCCGAGGAGGACGAGATCGCCGCCGTCCTCCGCGAGGGCCTGGCCAAGGCGCGCGCCCGCGACGGCGCCGCCGGCCGTTCGCTGTTCGGTCCTCACCGCACCGACCTGACGGCGCTTCACCGCGAGAAACAGCGCCCCGCCGCCGAGGGCTCTTCGGGCGAGCAGAAGGCCCTGGTCCTGAACCTGATTTTGGCCCAGATCGCGCGGCTTTCAGATCATGCCGCCCGCCCGATCCTGCTGCTGGACGAAGCCCCCGCCCACCTCGATGAGGCGCGCCGCACAGCCCTGTTCGACGAGATCACGGCGCTGGATCTTCAGGCCTTCATGACCGGCACCGAACGCGACCTGTTCGCCGGTCTGGAAGGCCGCGCCCAGCTTGTCCGCGTAGCCGGCGGCGCGCTGGAAACCGACTAGGCTCCAATCGCGGAATTCCTCGCTTTTTCGCCGGAATTTCCTATATGTTGCGGGCTTCGGCGCGGTGCGATCCCGCCGTCGATTCGAGCGCCGGGTCCGGCGCTCCATCCCCGTCCCGGTCGGGACTTCAGAGCCAATGACTTCATGACCGATCCGATTGCCGACCTGCCCGAATACGGCGCCGATTCCATCAAGGTTCTCAAAGGCCTGGACGCCGTGCGCAAACGCCCCGGCATGTATATCGGCGACACCGATGACGGTTCGGGCCTGCACCATATGGTCTATGAGGTGGTCGATAATGCCATCGACGAGGCCTTGGCCGGCCACGCCGACCTGGTCCAGGTCATCCTGAACAGCGATGGCTCGGTCACCGTGACCGACAACGGCCGCGGCATTCCCACCGGCATCCACGAAGGCGAAGGCGTCTCGGCGGCCGAGGTCATCATGACCCAGCTGCACGCCGGCGGTAAGTTCGACCAGAACTCCTACAAGGTGTCCGGCGGTCTGCACGGCGTAGGCGTGTCCGTGGTCAACGCCCTGTCCGACTGGCTGGAGCTGAAGATCTATCGCGATGGCAAGGCGCACCAGATGCGCTTCGAGCGCGGCGACACGGTCAAGTCGCTTGAAGTCACCGGCGACGCGCCCATTCGCGAGGACACCGGCAAGCCGCTGAGCGGCACCGAGGTCACCTTCTTTCCGTCCGTCACGACCTTCAGCCACATCGACTTCGACCTGAAGACGCTGGAGCATCGTCTGCGTGAACTGGCCTTCCTGAACTCGGGCGTGGTCATCAAGCTGGCCGACCAGCGCCACGCTGAGCCGGTCGAGATGATCCTGCACTACGAGGGCGGGGTCGAGGCCTTCGTGCGCCACCTCGACAAGTCCAAGACGCCGATCCTGAAAGACGTCATCGTCATTCGCGGAAAGAAGGAAGGGATCGAACTGGATCTCGCCCTGTGGTGGAACGACAGCTACCACGAGACCATGCTGTGCTTCACCAACAACATCCCCCAGCGGGATGGAGGCACCCACCTGTCGGCCTTCCGCGCCAGCCTGACCCGCGTCATGGGCGGCTATATCGAGAGCTCGGGCGCCGGCAAGAAGGAGAAGGTCTCCGTCACCGGCGAGGATGCGCGCGAGGGCCTGACCTGCGTCCTGTCGGTCAAGGTGCCGGATCCCAAGTTCAGCTCCCAGACCAAGGACAAGCTGGTCTCCTCCGAAGTGCGTCCGGCCGTCGAAAGCCTGTGCTCGGAAGGCCTGGCGACCTGGTTCGAGGAACATCCGGTCGAGGCCAAGCAGATCGTGGCCAAGATCATCGAGGCGGCGTCGGCGCGTGAGGCCGCCCGCAAGGCCCGCGACCTGACGCGGCGCAAGTCCGCGCTGGAAATCTCGAGCCTGCCGGGCAAGCTGGCCGACTGCCAGGAGCGCGATCCCGCCAAGTCCGAACTGTTCATCGTCGAGGGCGATTCCGCCGGCGGCTCGGCCAAACAGGCGCGCAACCGCGAGAACCAGGCCGTCCTGCCTCTGCGCGGCAAGATACTGAACGTCGAGCGCGCGCGCTTTGACCGGATGCTGTCGTCGGATCTGATCGGGACGCTGATCCTGGCGCTCGGCACCGGCATCGGCCGCGACGACTTCAACGCCGACAAGCTGCGCTATCACAAGATCATCCTGATGGCGGACGCCGACGTCGACGGCGCCCACATCCGCACCCTGCTGCTGACCTTCTTCTATCGTCAGATGCCCGAGCTGATCACGCGCGGCCACGTCTATATCGCCCAGCCGCCGCTCTATAAGGTCTCCAAGGGCAAGCAGTCGCGCTACCTGAAGGATCAGGCCGAGATGGACGCCTATCTGATCGAGGAAGGCTCGTCAGAGGCCGAGCTGGACCTGTCCACCGGCGAGCGTCGACTGGGTCTGGACCTGCAATCCCTTGTGCGCGAGGCCAAGGCCTTCAGCGCCAGCGTCGATCGCCTCAGCCAACGCGCCCCCGCCTTCGCCATCGAACAGGCGGCGCTCGCCGGTCTGTTCGCCGAGCATTCGGACATGGCGACCGCCTCGGCCGCCGCCGTGCGCCTGAACCTCTATGCCGAAGAGGGCGATGGCGAGTGGACGGGCGCGCCGGGCGAACAGGGCGCCGTAGTCTTCACCCGCACCCGTCGCGCGGTGCAGGAGACCATCGTGCTGGAGGAGACCCTGATCCGCTCGCTGGACGCCCGTCGTCTGGCCGAACGCGCAGCCGCTTTCGACGGCGTCTTCGTCGCCCCCGCCACCTACCGCCGCAAGGACAAGTCCACGACCATTCGCGGTCCGCTGGACCTGCTGACCGCCGTGCTGGATGCCGGTAAGAAGGGCCTGTCGATCCAGCGCTACAAGGGCCTGGGCGAGATGAACCCCGAGCAGCTGTGGGAGACGACGCTGGACGTCAACGCCCGCACCCTGCTGCAGGTCTCGGTCGAGCACGAGGAAGACGCCAACGACCTGTTCGCCAAACTGATGGGCGACGTCGTCGAACCCCGCCGCGAGTTCATCCAGGACAACGCTTTGGACGCCGCCGTCGACGTCTGACGGCGAAGGGGGCGCGTGGTCCGGGTCACTAAAGATGAGACCCGGACCACAATAGATGAGAACGGGGTCAGAATTTATGAGAATCATCTGCGGGCCACCCACCTGGAGATGATGGGGCTCCTTAGGCTCGAATAAGCGGGACGGCGTGGTTACTTCGGACCACCCATGTCGAGGAGAACCAAAGGCCAGCTCCTGCTGGCCTTACTTCGTCCGACCCCATCGGAGGCCGCCTGTCAGCTTTGCGCCATGAGCGGACATGACAGTCACCGCGCAAAGGCGACATTCACCTGAGTTACCACGCCGAGCCGCCGCCATTTTATCGCGATCGCAATCGCGCGAAACCGGTGGAGGTGCAGACTGCGTCAGTCATGGTCAGAGACGTCGAACCCGTCTCCGGGCGCCATCGGCCGGTGCAGTTTGATCCCGGCCTTGTCCAGATAGGGCTCGTAGACGTCGTAACGCTGCCTGAGGAAATAGTCGCGAGCGTAGCCGTCATGGACCGGGACGACCGATTTTGGCTTCATCCGTTTGGCGAACGCATGGACAGTGAGCTCGGTCAGGTAAGGCGCCATCACCGGAAGGGCCAGCACCTCCACGCCCGCGAACCGATCCAGACGGCTGTCGAAACTGTCGCCCGGGTTGAGGAAAACGTCGTTGACGAGGAAGGCTGTCAGTTGCGGGCTCTCGTCCGACAGGATGGGCTCATGCGCGACCGGCTGAGCCTGCAGCCGGAACGCGCCGAAGGTCCGTTCGCCCTCCTCGAACACCGTGACCGACAGCCCCTTCTCGCCGAGCTTGTCGGCGACCTCGCCGTTGCCGACGAGTGTCGCGCCACTCGCCTGCACGATCCTGGCCAGAGCGTCAGGGTCGATGTGGTCGGGATGGCCGTGCGTCAGGACGATCGTCGAGACATCCGAAAAGACAGCAGGATCGACCCGTCCGTCGACGAACGAAAACTTGCCCGGATCGAAGAGCAGTCGATCTGCACCGATCGTCAGGCGCAGGCAGCTATGGACGAACTTGTCGATCCGCATGGCGGCCGGTCCTATTCCGACTGTCTCTGGACGACCGCGCCGATCGCCTCGGGCGTGCCCGAGGCGATGACCAGCCAACGGCGGGGTGCGCCGGCGTCGGCGGCGACCACCTGACGGATCGGGCCCACGGCGTTGACGACCGCAGACCCAGCCGGATTGGTCATGAACTTCGTCAGAGGCTCGAGCGTCCCCGATCCGTCCGCCGCATTGGCGAAGGCGAGGACATAGGGCTTGCCGGGTTGGAGGCCTGCGGCGGCGATCTGCAGCATCTGGACCTGCCCCTGCTCGAACAAGGTCGCCTGGGACCGGGTGTCGCCCTCGCCCGTCAGAACGAGTTGATGCGAGGCGCGAGCTGCGCCCAGGGGCGTGAGGTTGGCCCTGCCGTCACCCTGGGTGACCGCACGCGGCACATAGGTGACCCCTTGCGGTCCCTGACCGATCGGCACGGTGGCGATCACGCGGTTGGCCAGGGTGTCGATGACCGCCACGCCGTCGCCATTCTCCAGCCCGACGTAAATCCGCGAGCCGTCGCCGGAGGGCCACAGACCGTGCGGCAGCGACCCCACCTCGATCTCCGTCACGAGCGTGAAGGTGTCGGTGCGATAGACCTTGACCCGGTTCTCGGTCCCGACGGTCACATAGGCGAACTGGCCCGCCGCGTTGCGCACGATGTTGACGTGGTTGGTCAAGGGGCCGGTGTCGAGCGTCTGTAGGACAGCGAACGGCGGACGGGCGTTGAAAACCATGGTCTTGCCCACGTCCTTCAGCGTCATCCAGACCTGGCTTCCATCGGGCGTGGCGGCGATGTCGGGGCAGAACGGACTGGCCTGGGCCACCCGACCGACGATCTGACGGGTCGCGGTCTCGACTACCACCGTCTCGGGACTGAAGCTGGAGCAGATGTAGGCGTAGCGGCCGTCCGGCGAGAAGATGGTCATGCCCGGCCCGTTGGGCGTCTCGACCCGGGCGGTCTCCTGATAGGTCGCGGCGTCCAGCACCGAAACATAGGCCTCGCCCCGCACCGTGACCCAGACCTCGCGGCCGTCCGGCGTGAAGAAGGCCTCGTGCGGAGAGCGCCCGACATAGGTGGTATGTTTGACGGTGTTGCTGGCCGTGTCGATGAAGCTGACCGAGTTGGACCCGATCGAGACCACGGCGATCGTCTTGCCGTCCGGCGCCGCGCCGATGCCGTGGACCAGCAACTGGCCCTTGTAGAGCGGGCTGAGGTTGGCCGGAGTCGGTTCGCCGAGGGAAATCACCCCCAGCAGGCCGTTGGTCGAGGGATCGACCACCGAGACGGTGTTGGAGAACTGGTCGGCCGAATAGAACCGATCCTGGCTGCTGATCGGGATGGCGGGCGCCGCCGCCGCGCCCGGAACCTGATCGGCCAAGGCGTGTCCGGCGGACAGGCTGAGAACAAGGGCGGCGATGGCGCGGGCTGTCAGGGTCATGATCCGTGTCCGTGATGGGTCGAGGTCGCGCCGCCGGTCGGCGTCGGCGCATCAGAATGGCGGGTCAGGTAGTCGCGCATCAGGGCGATTTCCTGGGTCTGTTCAATGATGATCCCCTGGGCCAGACGCTTCATGGTCTCGTCCTGCCCGTACAGAAGCTCGACGCGCGCCATGTCGATGGCGCCCTGATGATGCGGGATCATCATGGCGGCGAAGTCCACGTCTGGGTCGCCGGTGGATTCTACCGCCATGTCGCGGTGCATCCGCTCCATCGCCTCGGCCATCGCCGCATCGAAGTCCGAGCCGGGCATCTGTGCGAAGGCCATAACTGCGGCACCGGCAATCGCCGAGCCAAGCGCCAGGACGCCGGTTCTGATCCATCGGGAGGGTGGGGCGTGGGTCATGATCCGATCCTGCAGGCGATCGTCCCGGACGACCAACGCGATGTTCCGCTCGGAACGTTCGCCGTCGCCGAACGTTCCCTGTCGAAGTCGCCGCTTCGTGGGTTAGGATTGTCCCATGACCCTGGACCAGCTCCGCATCTTCGTCGCCGTCGCCGAGCGCCAGCACGTAACCCGCGCCGCCGAGGCCCTGAACCTGACCCAGTCGGCGGTCAGCTCGGCGGTGACGACGCTGGAGGGCCGCCACGGCGTCGCCCTGTTCGACCGCGTTGGCCGCAACATCGTCCTGAACGAGGCGGGCGCAACCTTCCTCGTCGAGGCCAAGGCGATCCTCGCCCGTGTCGAGGCGGCGCAGGACGCGCTCGACGACCTGGGCGGCCTGAAACGCGGACGACTGTCGATCCACGCCAGCCAGACCATCGCCGGCTGGTGGCTTCCCGCCCGACTGACCCGGTTTCATCAGGCTCATCCCGGCATCCGCATCGAGGTCTCGATCGGCAATACGCGCGAGGTGGCCGACGCTGTCCTGGAGGGCTGCGCTGAACTGGGTCTGGTCGAGGGCGAACTGAACGAGCCGGCGTTGAGCCGTTCGGTTCTGGATCACGACGAACTGGTGCTGGTCGTGGCGGCCGACCACCCCGCCGCCCAGGACGGCGCCGGGCCGCCGGACCTGAAGCAAATGACCTGGGTGTTGCGCGAGCCCGGCTCCGGCACCCGGTCGGCTTTTGAGACGGCCCTCAATCAGCGCGGGCTGGCCATCGACGCTCTGGACGTGGCCATGACCTTGCCCGGGAATGAGGCGGTCGCCGCCGCCGTCGAGGCCGGTGCGGGAGCGACGGTCGTGTCGCGCAATGTCGTCGCCGCGCGCCTGCGCGCCGGCATCCTCGCCGCCCTGCCCCTGACCTTGCCCGACCGCCCGTTCTGGCTCCTGCGGCACAAGCAGCGCTATCGCTCAAAGGCGGGCGAGGTGTTCCTGGCGTCCCTGACGGCGTCACGCCATTGAGCGCGTCGGCTCGTCAAGGCGGTGTCTGGCCTTCACTGGTGAATGACCGCGCGCCGCCTCACACGCATCTCGAGGGACTGAACGGATTCCTGAGAGCTCTGGATAGGGGCGTGGGCGCTCAACAAGGTACGCCGAAGTTCGACCCCCTCGACGGTGGAGACGAGGCGGAAATCCTTGTGCTTCTGGAGACACCGGCCCCGGGACCGCAAGCGGATCGCCTCGTCTCCATCGACAATCCCACGGGCACCGCGCGCAACCTGAAGCGCGCGATGGAAGCAGCGGGGCTCGACCGCCGCCGCA
Source organism: Brevundimonas vesicularis (assembly GCF_027886425.1). Lineage (NCBI taxonomy): Bacteria > Pseudomonadati > Pseudomonadota > Alphaproteobacteria > Caulobacterales > Caulobacteraceae > Brevundimonas > Brevundimonas vesicularis. The sequence continues at coordinate 11,076 of NZ_CP115671.1, forward strand.
TCGTCCTTTGGAACACGGTCCCCTGGCTTCGCTCGGGGTCCGCGCGACCGCTGACAAGACATCGAGCTGCGCCCCTTAAAAGCTGCGCCGTGCATTCACATCAGCGGCCCATCGGGCATCGGTAAAAGTACTCTGATGGAGCGCATAAAAGCTGAATACCCACCTGAAATCGACGGGGCCGTCATCGCACTGCCAGGGGGCCTTTCGACAGTAGCCGATCGCTACCGCCTACTGGTTCTAGAAATGCCAGAAGCGCCGACAGTCAAATCCTTAGCTCGTCAAATCTTGAAGGCGTACGGTGACGAACTGGGCGGACGCGGGGATGAATACACCCTTAGCGACCGCGTTGATCGGTTCATCGCGGCAAGCCAAACCGACGCCATACTTATAGACGAAGCGCAGCGCGCGATTGAACGACCCGGGACTGTGGTGTCGGACAAATTGATCGACTGGATCAAATCACGGCACAGCACGAACTCAGTCGGAATCATATTCCTAGGGCTCGGCCGACTGCGGCATCTCTTCGAAATCGACCGCCAAATTGAGCGCCGATGGGACGCGGAAATCAGGCTGGAAGCTTATCGTTGGGCGCATCCAGATGGCTCCGACGACTTAGAGGGGCAGGCCAACTTTATTGGCCTCCTAGCGAAATTCCGCGACCTTTCACCAGTGCCATTCGACTTTGATGTTGAGGATGACGATGTCGCATTCCGATTTTTCTACATCTCACAGGGCCTAGTCGGTGCCGTAAAGAAGCTCCTCCTCAAGAGCGTCCGACTTCTGCGGCGAACACAAAAGGACAGGTTTGACTTCCCCCTTATGCGTCTCGCTGCCGACGAGGGATTCCGACTAGCGGCGAATGGAATGCAGAACCCGTTTGCTCCAGATTTCGTACGCAGACTCCCGCCCCCGTTGGAGGATGACTACGCGATGGTCATCACGAAACGTGGTCACACACCCTCAAAAAAGCGCCAGCAGTTGGATGTGGCCAGGCTGCTGACGAAATGAGCGTCGGGTGCCTCGTCATTCGCGGTTCCCTGCTATCCCACGAAAGTTCGGTCGGGGACGCCGGGGCCCTTTGTAAGCGTGGGCAAAGGACCACCAAGGATCGAGGTCAGAACGTCGTTGCTCGGGCGGCCCTCAAATGAGCTCGCGACGCTTGGTCGTTCGTTCGGACATCCAGTCTGACGAAAGCCTGCCGGGCCTGCTCATACGCTTGGCAGAATATAATGGGCTGAGCAGCCCGGTTCGGATCCTACGGCACGTCGGTCTCGCTCCTGGCTTCGAGAAATCTCAAACAGACTTATCTGACCTAGCGCAGGTTATCGGGATCAGCAGATCGTCGCTGGATTCGGCATCCTTCAAACCACTGGACGGTGGATTTAAGCATATCTCGTTCGGCGGCATGCGGATCAGCCGAGATCATTTGAGCACGATCGGTGACCGCGTATGTCCGCTGTGCATTGAGAAGAGCAGATACTCTCGACGGCTTTGGCATCTGAGAGCTTATGTCGCATGCCATGATCACGGGGTGGTGCTCACTGATAGCTGCCCGAAGTGCAACACCTCATTGTCATCGCTTCGACCAACCCTGGCTCAATGCAAATGCGGCGAACCTCTTCATACCGGACCGGACGCCACTGCCCGGGAGTTGCGGCTAGCAGAGTTGCTTGTGGATGCAGCAAACGGATCATCGTCGCTTCCTTTAGAGGCCGGCCATCTAGAAGGCCTCTGCGCCTTAGCTTGGTATTTTGGCGTCGCCGAGCAGCCTGATGACGCTCCAGGCAAAGCAACCTTGAGCGGAAGAGCATCAGTCGGAGTAGCGCGGACAATCATTGAGAAAGGAGCGCCATTCACAGACGATTGGCGTTCATCATTCCTCGCTTGGGCCCAAGCCCGATTTGGCGGTGAAGCCGGCGTTGGAATTCACCGCAACTTAGGTGGTGAGCTCCAACGACTACGGCGGGCGTTCGAAGGCCCCTGCCCCTTCATCCTGACCGAGCTTCGAACCTATCTGTCTACGACTTGGCAGGGGTTTATGCTGCGGCGCGGGTCGTTCTTCTGCACAGCACCGGAAAAGCCCCGCTTTCTCACGATCAGCGATGCAAGCAAGCTGCTAGGGGTATCGACGAAAAGTCTCCGCCGCCTAGTCGCCACAGGCTTAGTGTCTGCGGTTGAAGGGCCACCGAGCAACCGACGATATCTAGCTATCCGGTCGGATGGGATAGAAACGATACGCAGATACATTGCGGATTTGCTGCCGCCGGAACGAGCCGGCCTTGAGTTTGGCGTGTCGGCCCGTCGTATCGGGGACCTCACCCGCGCAGGTCTGATCACGCCCGTCCTTCGCGTGAGCAAAAAGCCACGCTTTGACGCTGCGGATCTGCGAAGTTTCTGCGCCAGCTTGGCATCTCCGACAGCGGCGCCGCGCGAGCTTGTCGGCATTACCGCCACCAAGAGGGTCAAGTTCATCCATCTCGTGCGGCTGATCAGCGAAGGTCGCTTGGCCGCGTGGTTCGGGTCTTCAATGGCCGTAGGGTTCGACAATCTGTTTGTAGCAAAGGACGCACTCGAAAAGGTCCGGCTAGATCCTATCCCGACCGCTCGGCTGATCTCGACATTCCGAGCGTGTGAGCGACTTCAGCTCGACAATCGTGCCCTTGCGGCATTCGTGAAGGAGCGCGGTCTTGTTGCGAAGTGGCGAAGAGAAAGCCTCATAGCAGTCGGCGAGGAGGATGTGGAGAAATGGGAAGGACGGCTAACGACTTCTGGCCGCATAGCAGCCCCGCTCGGACTCAGTGGCGCTGCTGTCAGCCGCCGGCTTAGACAACTGGGATTTGCGCCCCTCTCACCTTCGATTTGCCAAAAGAAAGTTTCAGCCGTTTGGCTAAAGACGGAAGTTGAGCAGGTGGATTTTTCATCTCAGTGGTTCACCGCTACTGGCCGCCTTTGTTCGCCTGCAAAAGGCGGGCGGATGCATTTGGTTAGTACGAGAGCCGGTCCGACAATCGGGCCCAACGATGTATCTCTTGTAGAGCTCCAGCGAACCGTGCACATCAATCGCACGACCCTAAGCCTGCTAGCGAGAACGGGCTTTCTCGTGCCTGGTGGATTGACGAGCTCAGGCAACTTGAGAGGAGTAACCAAGGCGTCTGCCAAGTTTTTCGATGATCAGTACGTATCCAGTACCGCAATCTCACGGCGCTACGGACTTAGCGCGATTTCAATAACGCGGCGCATCCTAGCAACTGGCGTAAAGCCAATCTTGGAGGATCAAAGCTCAGCGCGATATCAGTTTTGCTGGCGGCGATCCGACATTACTAAGATTGATTTTAAATGTGGTTTGAGAAATCGACATGGGCGTCGGCACAATCCGCCAAAGTTGGATTACGTGGATCTGTCGCAGAGGGAGAGTGAGGCTGACGGTTCAGTTGTGGTGACGCGCCTCGCCCTCACCTTTCTTGGCACGAACGCAGCCAGCCTTCGGGCGGCCATCGACGAAGGATTGCTGTCAGTGGCCCGGATTAGCGCAAAGGGCAGCGTCATCGCGGTCCACGCTGATGCGGTAAGACAATTTGCGGCACAGTACGCGCATACCCCAAAGCTCAGTTCGGAGTTGGGAATCTCTGAGAACGCTCTGCTCAAAACGCTGAAGCTAAGGGGCGCGGTCCCAGTTCTTCCGGGCAAAGCGCAGGTGCAAGCGCTGTGGCGGCGAGCCGAGTTGGATCTAAGCGATATCCTAGGCTTCAACGCTGTCCGGCATCAGGCCGAGCTCAAACCGTCTACCTTACCTCTATGATCATGGGCCAAAGCTCGAGCTCGGCCTTGTGAGATATGGCATCAAATCCAGCTGGAGGGTTGGAAAACTGCCAGCACTTCGATCCTAGCTGACGTAGATCAAGACTGCTTTTCAGACTGACTTCCGCGTCCGTTTCCGGCGGCGAAGCTCAAGACCGAAATCGACCCATTGCGGACATTAGGGGCGTCGAACTGGCGAGCGGCTCCGCAGGTTCCTGGCCGGAAGGGGCGCGACTGTCGATATTCAGCAGCCCAAGCCCGAGCGCCCGATTAACGCGCTCTGTCTTACGATGACTGAGTGGCGATCAGGCTGCGAATTTTCGCGTCCAATGCGACAGCGACAGACCATACCTCGGCTTGGTTCAACTGGACCCCATCTTCAGCATGCCAGTGCGCCTCGACAAAGACATCCCTCACTAGGAAACCAATGATGCAGTAGCGATGCCCTTGCGGGGCCGTATGGCAAGCGGCGACCGGCCAGTCACGGTCCGTAGTGTACAACCTCCCGCCCAATCCCATCACCCGGCTCAGTTGATATCCCTCAGTTCCTTTACCGAGCTGCCGGTTGATGAGGTGGCCTGGAATTTCGACCAAAGGGTTCGGCGGCGGTGTCGGGGACGCTGGCCGCTCACTCAGCAGACGGTATTGGTCCCCTTCGAAGTGACGAAGGTAGGTCGAGACGCCGTAGAGGTTCACCAGGGGTTTCGCCATCCCTTCACAAGACGGCACGGCTTGCTCGTATGTTTGGTAGAAGCGCTCTCTGTTGCACACGCGGATGCGGACGAGTTTCCCGTCTTCGGACTGATATGCTTGGTACAGGTCGTCTCGTTGAGGCACGTCGAACGTCACCTGCCCCAATTTTGCAGAGAACGGGGCATCGTCCCCCTCAACCAAAATCTCGCGACAGCCTGTCCCGGAAATCAAAGATGTGAGGCAAACCACAGCAAACTTTGAACGCAGCCGAGAGTGTTTTTTTTGGTGGGCCTGCATGAGCGGATGATGTGCGGCGAATGGCTAAAGGACTGTTATGGTCACCGAGAAACCGGACTTACTGACCTAGGGCCTTTTGAGCTCAGAATGACGGTCGTATCGAGAATAAATCTAACTCTGCCCCGTGCGGGCCTACCCGTGACTTAGCGACCGCTTTCCGCCCATCAGCGACATGCACCCGGACCGGTCTTCGGACTGATGGTGATGTCCGCTTTCGGCGCTTCAGGGTAGGACAGAAATCGACCCATATCGGACCTTCATCCAACGGTTGCCAAGTAGCAGCTTTGCCTCGAGATCGAACTCGGCTACGCGCGAGTGATCCTTGGGGGAACGAAATTTGCTTCAATCTCGCAGAAATGCCTGGGCCTTCTGGCTGGGTTGCTTGGTAGTCACGATAGGGGTGGTGTTGCACCTGCCCATGTACTGGATGGGCCGCGACATGGGGTTCCAGCTAGTCGGGATGGCCATGGACGCCGGGATGATGTGGGGCATGGCCGCGATCTTGGTTGGGATTGCGCTGACCGGTTATGGTCTGTTGCCGGCAACGATCGAGGTTGTGGCGACCGCCGAAATCATAGCCCCGCCGGAGGATGCGCCGCTGACGCGAGCGCACTGGGGCATGATGGCGTTGCTGGCCTTGGCCTTGATTATCGACATCATGAAACCGGCCAGCTTGGGTTTTGTTACGCCTGGGATGAGCGCCGAGTATGGCGTCGGCGGTGCCATGGTGGCGGTTCTGCCCTTCGCTGCACTGTCGGGAACAGTGGTTGGCTCTTTCGTCTGGGGTTGGCTCGCCGACATCTACGGTCGCCGAGCCACGATCCTGCTGTCCAGCGTGATGTTTATCGGTACGTCGATCTGCGGAGCCATGCCGGATTTCTGGTGGAATGTCGGCATGTGCTTTCTCATGGGCGCGGCGGCTGGCGGCATGTTGCCAGTGGCCTACGCTCTCTTGGCTGAGATCATGCCGACTAAGCATCGCGGCTGGGCCCTGGTCTTAGTGGGGGGCATAGGGGCGGTAGGTGGCTATTTCGCCGCCAGCGTCTTGGCCGCTTGGCTGCAACCGGATTGGGGCTGGCGCATCATGTGGTTCCTGAACCTGCCGACAGGCCTGCTGCTGATCGCGCTCAGCCCACTGCTGCCCGAGTCCGCTCGGTTTCTGCAGCACATCGGCCGGATAGACGAGGCGCGAGCCGTGCTGGCCCGGTTCGGAGCGGTCGTTCGCTCAAACGCCGAGGATCAGCCTGGGCCGACGCGGGGAGATCACTCGCATCTCCCCCCCGTCGATCGTCGGCACCTGGGCGTGACCGTCGCGCTCACGCTTGCAGCGCTAAGTTGGGGGCTGGTCAACTTTGGTCTTCTGTTGTGGCTGCCGGGTGCTCTGGTCGCCGAAGGACGCAGCATGGAAGCTGCGGGGGGCCTGATCGCCAAATCGACCCTTATCGCCGCTCCGACCGTGCTGGTATCTGTCTGGCTGTACAGCCGATGGTCCACCAAGAAGTCGCTCGCCTTGATGTTGGGCGTCACTGCGTTGGGCCTCGTCGGGTTCCTCATGCGGGGTGCGGGCGTAGAGTGGCTGGCGGACCCAATCGCTCCCCTTGCACTTCTGATCGTCGGGTCCAGCGGCGTAATTTCGATCATTCTACCGTACACAGCCGAGAACTATCCGTTGCGGATACGTGGCCGACCAACGGGCTGGATCGCCGGGTGTTCAAAGCTCGGCGGCTTGCTGGCTCAGGGGCTGAGCGTCGCGGCCCTGACGCCGCCGTTCGGGGTAGCGGCGGCATTAATTGGCGTACCGATGGCTGGAGCTCTAATATTAATCCTCTGGCTGGGTCGCGAGACTCGAGGGCGGGACCTTCGCGACCTCGAAGAAACCGAGCTTTGACACAAGTAGATCGCGTTGTGGTGTCGATCGACGGCCTTTTTGGAACGCCGCCAGCTGAGTCCGCTAACCACCCCTAGGTGAAGTTCCGAACGTCGGTTCACGGCATGGATCCGTCTTCGGTCAGTATGAGTTCGCATGACGACCCGCAGCCGCCCCAAAATAGCGGCTCTCCGGCTCGGGTTGCGATGTCTCGTTTAAGCGCTGTCGCCAAATGGTTGGGGCCCAGCGTTGCAGACGGTGAATATCTGTGTGACACGCCGACTAGCGCGTAGGATCTTGCCATGCAGATATTCCGACCCATCCTGGCTGGCGCGACGATTCTCGATCGCATCGTCGCCTGCGGTGGATCCATAATCGGGATCGCGGCGACCGGGCTCGCCACGCAATGGATACTGGGATCGGACAGCCCGGCGCACTTGTTGATGATCGCGTCGATGGGAGCCTCCGCTGTTCTCGTCTTCGCCGTTCCGGCAAGCCCTCTTGCACAGCCCTGGCCTGTTCTGGGCGGCAATGTCGTTTCGGCGGCCATCGGCGTCACGATCGCTCACTTGATCGATGACCCCATGCTCGGAGGAGGGCTCGCCGTTGGAGTGGCCATCGCGATGATGTCGCTTCTTCGTTGCCTGCATCCACCGGGCGGTGGAACGGCTCTGATCCCGGTGCTCGCCGGCATTGGCGCCCCAGCTTCGAGCTGGTTGTTTCCTCTTTTGCCGGTCGCGCTCAACGCTGCGCTTTTGCTCGGTGTCGCCTGGCTATTTCACCGCTTCTCGGGGCATCGCTATCCGAGAGTCGTCCAGGCCGCGACAGCGCCCTCGTTCTCGATCAACGACGACGATATCACCCACGCACTCTCTCAACTGCACGAGCCGCTGGACGTGAACGCGGGCGACCTCCGTATCATTGCAACACTGGCGGCGGAGCACGCGCGAAGTCGCGGGTAAGATGTCGGCTGTCCACCCCTAGCCGCCGTTCGGCTGGTCCGCTTTTGGGCTGTGGTGCCGCCGCCCGCTTTCCGCGCTGGAGTCGATGTCGTGGTCCGACCCTGAGCAGACATATTCCGCCAGGGACCACGGCGGCGCACCCAAAGGAAAGTCGCCAAGACGCTATTTCACGATCCTGACGTCGGCTTCGAACCTCGGCGGGATAGTCGGGTGGTTACGACAGCGCTTCGTTCATGTCTTGCAGCAGCCGTGTGAGGGCTGCGATCTGGTCTGGTCTGATTGGAAGTTGCCGGACGACTTCGCGTCGTACCGAGAGTAGCTCCTGACGAAGTCCCCCCGCCTTTGTTGTCGCCTGGACCCACACCCGTCTCTCATCGCGATCGTCGCGTTTACGGGTGACAAGCTCTGCTTTCTCCATGCGTTTAATGAGGGGGGTCAAGGATCCCGTCTCCAACGAGATCCGATCTCCCAAGTCGCCCATGGTCGTCGGGCCGTCGAGTTCCCATAGCGCGATAAGGACCAGATACTGCGGGTGCGTGAGGCCAAGCGGAGCCAGGAGCTTTCGGTAAAGCCGCGTAATGAGACTGCTGCTCGTTTGGAGCGCCAGACAGAGCTGTTGATCGACATGGAGCTCCGACAGATCGTCGGGTTCCGCAGGCTGTCGCGTTGGGCTCATCGGACCTATCCAAAAGGGAAAGGGTCAACGCTAACACTGCAGCCCACAATTAAATCAAGTTTGATACAATCACTGTTAAGGTTCTTCGCGGAATATTGGATTGGCCTTCTTGAGGGTCGATGGGAGATGATGATGTTCGGCTTTGGATCTAAGACTCGCACTGCGCAGCAGGCTGTTGATGCAGAACGGCGCAGCATGGTGGACGCCTTGCATCGCTCACAGGCGGTGATCCAGTTCGACCTCGACGGAACCGTCCGGGACGCCAACCGAAACTTCCTCTCGGTCATCGGTTACGATCTCGGCGAGATCGTCGGACGCCATCACCGGATGTTCGTCGATCCGACGGAGGCGCAGACGCCCGCCTATGTCGAGTTCTGGCGCCGGTTGAACGCTGGCGAGTTCGTGGCGGACAAGTTTGTGCGCTACGGCAAGGGCGGCAAGCGTGTGGTGATCGAGGCGAGCTACAACCCGATCCTCGACAAGGACGGCCGCCCCTACAAGGTGGTCAAGTTCGCCATGGACGTGACCGCGGTGGAGCAGGAGCGCGAGCGCTGCGCCGAGATCGAGCGCGAGGCCGCCCAGGTCCAGGCCGCCGTCGTCGCGGGCACGGCCAAGGGCCTGTCGGCCATGGCGGCGGGCGACCTGTCCTATCGCATCCAGGATGAGTTTCCCGGCGACTACGCCGTCCTGCGCGAAAACTTCAATCAGGCGATGGCGGCGCTGGACGAGGCCGTCGGCGTGATCGGCGTCAACGCCGGGTCGATGCAGTCGGGCGCGCATGAGATCAGCAGCGCCGCCGAAGACCTGTCGCGTCGCACCGAACAACAGGCCGCCAGCCTGGAGGAAACCGCCGCCGCGCTGGATCAGATCACCGCCACGGTCCGCAAGACCGCCGAGAACGCCCAGGCAGCCGACGGCGTGGTCACCCAAGGCCGCAGCCAGGCCGAGACCGGCGGCGTGGTGGTCCAGAAGGCCGTCGCGGCCATGGGCGAGATCGAACGCTCATCCAACGAGATCAGTCAGATCATCGGCGTGATCGACGAGATCGCCTTCCAGACCAATCTCCTGGCCCTGAACGCCGGGGTCGAGGCCGCCCGTGCGGGCGAGGCCGGTCGTGGCTTCGCCGTCGTCGCGTCCGAAGTGCGGGCCCTGGCGCAGCGTTCGGCGGAATCGGCCAAGGAGATCAAGACGCTGATCTCGGCCAGTTCCAGCCAGGTCAAGGACGGGGTGGTTCTGGTGCGTCAGTCGGGCGAGGCTCTGACCGGCATTGCGGGGCGGATCGAAGAGATCACGACCCTGATGAGCGAGATCCGCGCCTCGACCCAGGAGCAGGCGGTGGGTCTGGCCGAGGTCAACACCGCCGTGAACCAGATGGACCAGGTCACCCAGCAGAACGCGGCCATGGTCGAGCAATCGACCGCCGCCAGCCTGAGCCTGAGCCGCGAGGCCGCCGAACTGGCCGAACTGGTCGGCCGCTTCGAGACCAGCAAGGTCGCCGTCAAGGCCGCGTCGCCGATCTACAAGGCCCAGGCGCGCGTCGAAAGCTTCGCCCAGGCCCATGCCGCCCCTGCGCGCGCCCGTATGGCGTCAGGGCGTAATGGCCCGGCGCTAGCGGTCGTGGCGTCGAGTTGGGAAGAGTTCTAAGAAAAAAAACCGGTTCAGGCCTAGATCGAGCCCTTACCTCCACAATGTGCCGCACTTGACTGAATGCCCAGGGTTAGCGGAGGACTGACGGCAAGCCGACGTTAATGGCCGCTTTCCACCGCTAGCTGAACCGCGCGAAGTCCGCTTCAGACAGTCACCGGAATGTCGGGTCTCCGGCGGGACACCAAATTCGCAAGCCGACCCATCTACGTCTTACGGAAGGTCTGCTAAAGTGAAGCATGAGCTTGTCTCGAATTCCCGCTGCGTATTGGCTGCTCATAGGCCTCGGCGTCGTCAGCATCGGTCTTGTCGGGATGCTGTTCGTACCAAAGGCACCTGCTTGCGTCACAGACGGGACGCTACAGGTTCGCGTAGCGGATACGGTCTGGGTGCTGCCGGAGGAAGAAGCTGGAGGTCTGACGGTGAAGCAGAAGAACGGATATGGGCACGTATGTGAGCCACCGAGCGGAGAAATAACGACTGACTTGCTGTCGATTGAAAATGTTGAACCTAGCAATGTTCTTATTTTGATTAAGCCCTATCGCGGAGGAACGAAATTTACTGACCAGTTCAGCGCTAGGTGCATCGAGGCCCCATTCATCACCGTGGACGGCGAAAATCTGGGGCGGTCATGCTCAGCGTTTAAGTCTCTCGCCGGAACGACCGTCAGGATAGACTATTATTCTGCAGAATGGCCTTCGGAGAGGTGGCCTGAGCTTTTCCAAAGTGTGGATCGCCTGCTGGTCGAGAAAAGAAGAGCCTAGGACTATTTTCCACCCTCAGCGGAAACTGGCAACGTTTGTTTGTTTGCTGGTCCGCCGCCTAACTCTGCTTCAAGCCTTGAAGCCGAGGGTTGCATTCGACCCTATGCAAACATTGGCTCCATCCAAGCTGGCTTAGGGCAAACTGTCCGACATGCGCATCTTTGCCTGGATGCCCTGGAGTCCAGTGATTGCGACAGCCATTCCGAAAAAGCTGATAAAATAGCCGGCCCCGTGCCCATAGAGGCCATAGGTCACCGGCGGGAACAGCTCGATGAACGACCAAGCCAAACCGAGGCAGAATAGCGGACGCGATGGGCTGTGGCGCGTTATAGCGTACAGAGCTATGGCGAGAATACCGACCACCAAGTTCGCCGTAATGACTGCTGTCTTGTCATAGCTGAACAACAGGGTGTCGCGTCGGACGTAGGAGATCGAGGCGGCGAAAGCCGACAAGCCATGAGAGACGGCAATAACCGCGTATGCGCCGGCGCCGGACCGCAGGGCGGCCTTTATCTTCCAGGGCTTGTCCAGAGTCTGAAATGGAAGCCATTCGATAAATGGGGCCCGTCGGGGGCGGCGCTCGTCCCAGCGTGGGGGTGGACGGGGCTCAAAATCGCCGGCGCTCATGTGAGCCCTTTGTGAATGGTTTTCACGAAACGTCCAGTTCGCGAGAAGTGATACTCAACACACGCTGAACGCTATGCCCACCTGCGCAACTAAAAGTTATTCAAGCATCAACGGGGCCGCGCGATTCGGGAGACGGACGTTCGCATCGCTTGCTCTTGGCTAGAGCAAGAAAGGTCCACTTTTGGGCGTGAGACAGCATCTCGACATCGACCCATCGCGGACCCTCGCTCTCTCTAATCCACAATGATCGGCGAGGGGCGGCCGCAATTGTCTGACTGGACGTAGATGTAACTGCTGTTCCCTTGCAGTGCCTCGCCCCGCCTGACGGAGACAACTTTCGACTTGGCCCCGGACAGCCAGTCTTCAAAGGTTCGGCCCATATACTCCGAGAACCCTACTTTACCCAACACTACGGCTGCCGGATCAGCCGCTATCAGGGCCAGAATCTCAGCGTCGCTTTTCCCGCGCGCTGTCTGAACGACTGCACCAGCCGGGCGCGGGAAGTCGGTAGCGGCGATCCGTTTCAAGGCGACCAGCTTGTAGTAATCGCCTGATTTCCAAGAGCCGTCCGCAAGGCAGAGATTTGACGCACGGTAGGCGCTGTTTCCAATGCCCAGTAAAGCGATCGCTGTGACGGTCAGGACCGCAAGCCGTGTTCGGTTTTCCAAGCGATGCCCGTTCATGAGCGCATGCCTAACAGACGTGTGCAGGTGTCGGCTATGTCCCCTATCCACCCCTAGCTGAACCGCGCGGAGTCCGCTTTCAGACCGTCACCGGAATGTCGGGTTTCCGGCGGGATGCCATCTTCGCAAGCCGACCCGTTGCGGACATCAGGGGGCTGACACTGCTCGCCAACTGATCGGCCGGCAATAAGCAGGCCCAAGATCTGTTCACGCACCGATTGAGCTCATAAGCTTCCGCTGAGGGAGCAGATGACCCAGCGCAGCTATCGGCATAACCACTATGTTCCCGAATGGTACCAACGGCGCTTCTTTGCCCCGGACCAACACGAACTGCACTATCTCGACCTGAAGCCTGAGCCATTCTCGGTCAATGGTCGGACGATCAAGCCGCCCTCATACTGGAAACGCGGGGTTAAACACTGCTTCGCGCAAGACGATCTGTACACCACCACGTTCAACGGCATACCCAACACGGAAATCGAGCAGTTCTTCTTTAGAGACATCGATAACGACGCGCCAAAGGCCTTCGATTTTTGGTCTCACTACGACCACTCTACTATCGACCACGACGCCTTTTCGATATTCCTGACCTACATGAGTCTTCAGCGCCTTCGCACCCCACGCGGTTTGGCTTGGTTGAGGCGGGTTCTCGGCTCTATGCCGCGTTCCCAAACGCTGATTGAGTTACAGCGCTTTCAACGGCTTTTCTGCGCCACATGGAGCGACGCCGTCTGGCAGATCGCAGATGCCACCGCATCGCCGACGAAGTTCATCATAAGCGACAACCCAGTCACGTTCTACAATCGGGATTGCTTCCCCAACGCCAGATCGTGCCGGTATCCATTCGATCCGGATGTCCGCCAAGCGGGCACGCAGACGATCTTTCCCATTAGTCCGGAAAAGTTGCTGATCCTCACAAATCTGACGTGGGCGCGAAATCCATATCAATCAGCCACCAAGATGGGACCAAACCCAAAGCTGCTGCGCAACACTGTGTTCTACTACTTAGACATTCAGGTGGGGCGCCAGCTCTCGGAGGAAGAGGTTCTCGAAATCAACTTTATTATCAAGCGTCGGGCGGATCGTTACATCGCCGCCACTGAAAAAGAGTGGCTGTATCCAGAGCGCAGGGTGCGATGTGATCACTGGCGTCGATTGGGAGATGGCTACCTGCTCATGCCTGACCCTCGCCACGTCCACATGGGTGGCGAGATTACCATCGGCTACAACTCTGGAGGAAGTGATCATTTCTCGGAGTATGGGCACAAGCCGTGGGAGCCAGGTTACAAGGATGCGCGGCGCGAACTGCGTGAAGGCGAGTCGTTGCGCCGATTTCAAGCGGAATGGTCGGCGATATATGGACCAGAGTATCGCGGGCTGACGGAAGGCCTTGGCAGGAGGAAGGACAATATTTCGGTGCCTGCGAACATACATGCCAGCTACCTGAAAGAAGACGAAGCCTACCGGTCGAAGCCCGGGGAGCGAGCGCGCCGGCGATCGTTGAGGCGTCCCTAAGTCCGCTTCCCACCCCTCTCGGGCATTCGGCAAGTGCGTTCGTGGGGACGCGCGGGGACTTCCGAACTGTAGCCTCTATTAACTTTCAAAGGCAGTGGGTCGGGAAGCCAACCTCAGTTCGGTCCGTCCCTACACAATACCCCGATCTGTTCGGAGGGCCGGTCTAGCCGCCGGTCACCGAAGCCGAGCTAACACCGGCCAACTTGCCTTTTTGAACATGAGCCCAAGCCAGAGCCAGTCTCATCAGATGTGACGTCGAGCGCAGCCGGTCGCATATGATGTGACACCGCCGTCTCGGATCTATGAATTCTGCCTCAGAAAAACCGAGTCCGAACAGGTGCTGCATTCTCAAGTCTGCTGACTCGGACCAGCGCGGTCTACTGACCGCGTCCGCCGGCGATGAAGGCTTGGACGGTCGGGAAGGCCGCCGTCTGGGGCCGCATGTCCTCACAGGCGAAGGATTTGATTGCGCCATAGATGCCGCCGGCCGGCGTCGCTTCCCACGGCGTGTCCTCGGAATAGCGATCGGTTTCCGCCCCGTCCGCGCCATAGGTCACCGTCGCGCCCGAACGCGACTGGCCGTCCGAACACCGCACCATGACCTCTTCGGTCTCATGGCTGAGATTGGTCGCCTCACCGCGCGCGGGCACCCGCGCCATGCGCGTCGTCGCCACGCCGTCCACCGGCGCCAGCGCATCGACATCCACCAGATAGACGGTGGCGTCGCTGCGTGAAAACGCAGCCCAGCTTTCGGCCGCCGATGGCGATGCGATCGCCGCCGTCGCCAGGATCGCCGCCACGCCGATTGTTCTGATCATCCTCTTCCCTCCCCAGGCAAGACGATCATTTCATACCCGCGCGAACGAGAATTCAATCTCTCCCGAAAGCTCCAAAAGCGTTTTCGATCAGGGCCGATCGCGAGACGGCAGGGCCTCGATCTCTGCGGTCGTCAGCTTCTTTGCGATGCGCACGCGGCACGGTTGAGGGCCCGTCGCCGGGCTGAGCAGTGAGGCCTGATCGCCGGGACACAGGCGGCTCGATCCGGCGACAGGTTCCAGCGCGATCGACAGGGCGCGGGTCATGTCGCGACAGAAGGGGGTTTCGATCTGAAACACCCCGGCGTCCGTCGTGCGAACATACAGGGTCTGGTCGTTCGGCGCGGTGAAGTTGCGCACCAGATTGGGCCGGAAGCACTGGCCGGCGTCGGCGCGGCTGGCCGTCGTCACGCCCGGCGACGGCGCACAGGCCGACAAGGCGAGGAGGGCCGCCGACGACAGGATGAGCCGATGCATAGTCAACTCCCGAACAAACCCCCGCTTCATCCTGCGCGCGTCGGCGAGGATGATGCAAGGGCGTCCGCCAGAACCGAAGACCGACGGGGCGACACGCGCGCCGCCAGATCGCGCGGCAGGGGCGAGGGCTGACCAAGGACGAGGGCGGCGATATGCTCGCCCAGCAAGGGCCCGACGCAAAAGCCGCGCGACCCCAGACCGCCGAGCACATAGAGTCCGTCATCGAGAGCGCCCGCCACAGGCAGGCGATCCGGCGTCGTGGCGCGGACTGCCGCCCGTTTCTGCACAGGCCCGGCCGCCACGATGCGCTTGGCCAACTCTGGCAGGCGCGCTTCCAGGGTCGCCAGATTTCGCGCGCTGTCGTCCTCACGCGGCGCCGTGTCGGTGTCGCCCCGATCATGGGTCGCGCCGAACAGCACGCCTTGGCCCGTCGGAACCGCATAGCCGCCCCAGGCCATGGGGTGGACGGTCACGTCCCCGTCGATCCAGTCCGCCTGGCCCCGAACGGGCGACAGGCGCGGCGTGTGGTTGAACCCGTCCAGCAGCGCGGCCGATCCCCAGCCGGCGGCGAGAACCACAGCATCGACCTCGCCCAGCACCGCGTCGGCTTCGCCAATCAAACGCCAGCGGCCGTCGGCGCGCTCCAGCCGTGTCATGCGCTCAGAGCGCATCTCCGCGTCCGAAAGCCAGTTCGAGAGCACCGCCGCAGGGCGTAGCGCGAATGCTCCCTTCATCAGCAGACCGCCCTGCCCCGTCGCTTCGCCGGCGACGGTTGACGCCGCCCCTTCGTCCAGCACCACCATGTCATCGTCATTCCAGATCGGCTGGCGAGCGATCTTTTCGAACCGGGCGGCATCGCGCGGCGCCTGAAGCAGTTGCAGTACGCCTTCGCCTGTCACTGCGCCGGCGATTGCCGCATACAGATGCCGCGCCCGCTCCAGCGCCTGGGCATGCAGGGCGGCGATGCCGAGGTCGCCGGCATCCAGACGCGGCGTAATCAGGGCCGCCGGAAAGCCAGAGCCGCCCGCGCCCGGGCGCTCACCCTCGAACACCACGGCCCGGAGGCCCTGCGCCTCCAGGGCGCGGACCACAGATGCACCAGCGACGCCCGCGCCGATCACGGCGACGCGGGGCGGCGGCGACGGTTCGAAAACCGAGGGGAGACGCGCCTGAAGCCGCTCGCGCTTGCGGCCATGGCCGGGGCGCTTCTCGACGACGAAACCCTGCTCGGCCAGGCCGCGCCGCACGGCTCCGGCGACGGTGAAGGTGGCCAGACGCGCGCCCGGCGCCGAGCGCCTAGCGATCAAGGCCATCACTTCGGGCGACCACATGCCCGGGTTCAGCGCAGGCGAGAAACCGTCCAGGAACCAGGCATCCGCCGCTCCCGACCACTGCTCCAGCGCCCAGGCCGCATCGCCCACCGCCAGGTCCAGCACGGCGTCGAAGCCCGGCAGGTCCACCCGGTGAAAGCCCGGCGTCGCGGCCGGCCAGTCTGCGATCAAGGCCTCGGTCGCCTCCGTCAGTTCGGGCCAGGCGCCCAGCGCTCGCGCCGCTTCCGCCGCCGTCAGCGGAAACCCCTCGATGGAGAAGATGTTGAGCCGCCCGCCCTCGGGCCGCGTCCGTCGCCACAGATCCAGCAGGGCGGCGATGTTCAACCCCGTGCCGAACCCCAGCTCGGCCACCGTGAAATGATCCCGTCCCATCCAGGCGTCCGGCAGGCCGCAACCTTCCAGAAACACCGCCCGCGTTTCGGCCAGGCCGTCGTCTCGGGAGAAATAGACGTCGCCGAACCGGCCGGAGCGCGGCTCGCCCTCTTCGGTCCAGGTCAGCAGGGGCGAGGCGTCGTCATCAGGCGTCATCGCGCGGCTCTAGCACCTTCGTCGCCGACATGAAAAAGGCCGCCCCAGTCGGAGCGGCCTCTTCGGGCGTTGGTTTCGACGCGGCCTAGTGGGCGGCCGCCGGACCGTGCGCAGGCTCGGCCGGCGCGACAGGCGCGGGCGCTGCGGCGGAGGCGTCGGCGCCCTGCATCGTCGTGGCGGCCTGGGCGGCGGTGTCTTCCTGAATGGCTTGATTGGCCGCCGCTTCAGCGTCCTTGGCGGCCTGATCGACCGTCAGGGCGGCTTCTTCAGCACTGCCTGCGGCCTCGACAGCATCGGTGGCCGGCGCTTCGGCCTTTTCTTCCGGGGCCTTGCTGCAGGCGGCCAGGACCAGGAGCGCAGCGGATGCGGCGACGAGGGCTTTGATACGCATGAAGATGTCTCCGAAGCTTGCGAGACCGGAACGTCTCTTGGCGCAAACGATAGGGCCGCCGCGCGCGGCAGGGCAAGTTAAGATCAGGAAAGTCGGGATCAGTCGGCAGTGATGCTGTTCAGCGCCTCTTCCATCTCGCCAAACGACGGCTGCGCCGATGACGGGATGTCGCCTCGGCCGATCTCGACCGAAATCTGCGCGGCGTTGCCGTGCAGGTGGGCGACCAGCACCGACTGGATGATCTTATAGTAGGCGGCTTCCTCGTTGATGATGGCCGTCAGGCGCGCCGCGAACGGACCGACCAGACCATAGGCCAAGAACACGCCCATGAAGGTGCCGACCAGGGCGCCGCCGATCATGCCGCCCAGAACCTCAGGCGGCTCGGTGATCGAACCCATGGTCTTGATGACACCCAGCACGGCGGCGACGATACCTAGCGCAGGCAGACCGTCGGCTAGGTTCTGAAGCGCGTGGGCGTTTTCCAGATGCTCGTGGTGATGCTTTTCGAGCTGCTTTTCCATCGCATCCTCGACCTGGTGCGGATCCTCCAGGTTCATCGTCATCATCCGCAGGGTGTCGCAGATGAAATCGACGGCGAAATGGTCCTTCAGCACCTTGGGGTACTTCTGGAAGATGGTCGATTCCTTGGGCTTTTCGATGTGGCTTTCCAGCGCCACCACGCCCTTGGACTTCATCGTCTTGGTCAGCTGGAACAGCAGCGACAGCAAGTCCTTATAGTCCTGCTTCTTCCACTTCGGCCCGGCGAAGGTCTTGCCCAGCCCCGCCATGGAGCCCTTGATCACCGGCAGCGAGTTGGAGATCAGGAAGGCGGCGATGCCAGCCCCGCCGATGGCCATCAGCTCGTGCGGCGCGGCGTGCAGAATCACTTCGAACTTGCCGCCCGAAATGGCGTAGCTGCCGAAGACGAGGCCGAACAGCAGCACGATGCCGATGATCTGGAACATGGAGGCGAACAATCCTGACGCGAGAGGTCGGGACTATCGCCATTAATCATTAAGACGGCGTTTCGCGAACGCCGCCTTGCCAGTCGTTACAGACGGCTTTCACCCTTCAGGATGGCGTTGCGCCCGGCCGCCGTCAGCTTCTGATAGCCCGCAGCCCCGCCCCGCACATAGAGGGCGGCGCCGGTCTTGGACGGGTCGAACCCGTCGACCACCAGATCGGCCTTGCGGTATTTGAAGGTGCCGGTCGTCTCCGCCGATTTGATCAACCGCACGAAGACCGGCTGAGCATAGGCGGGCAGCTTGGCCTCGACATGGTCGGAGAAGGCCTGGGCGTCGAACTTGCCTTCCACCACCAGGGCCGCCATGCCGGCCTTGCCGTCCTGGGCCGGAACGGGCACGCCATAGACGATGGCTTCGGTCACGCCCGGTGCGTCCATCAGCACCTGTTCGACCTCAGAGGTCGAGACGTTCTCGCCCTTCCAGCGGAACGTGTCGCCCATCCGATCGACGAAGTAGAAATAGCCTTCCTTGTCCTGCTTCATCAGGTCGCCGGTGCGGAACCAGCGGTCGCCCTTCTTGAACACGTCGGTCAGGATCTTCTTCTGCGAGGCGGCCTTGTCGGCATAGCCCGAGAAGTCGTGGCGGATGTCGTTGCCGATCAGTCCGATGGCCTCGCCGACCTCGCCGACGCGCGCCAGGCGACACAGGCCGTCCGAGCCGCGGATCGGCTGTTCGGTATCAACGTCGAACTCGACCAGGCGGATATTGATCTGCGACTTCAGGAAGCTCGGCACCCGACCGATTGCGCCCTGTTTGCCGTCGAAGTTGAACAGCGAGACATTGCCTTCTGTCGAGCCGTAGAACTCCAGGATGTCAGGAATCTTGAACCGGCTCTGGAAGTCGGGCCAGACATCGGCGCGCAGGCCGTTGCCGAACGCCAGACGCAGCTTGTGCTTGGTCTCGTCCTCGTGCGGCGGGCAATTGACCAGATAGCGGCACAGCTCGCCGATATAGACGAACATGGTCGCGCCCGACGAGCGCACGTCGGGCCAGAAGGTGCTGGCCGAGAACTTCTTGCGGATCACCAGCCGCGCGCCGTTCAGCAGCGCTGCGCCCACCCCGACCAGACCGCCGGTCGAGTGATACAGCGGAAGGACATTGAAGATCCGGTCCTCGGGCGTCGAACGCGTGGCGCCGGCGAAGGCGCGCATATAGGTCCGGGCGCGCGAATGCGGGATGCGCGCCGCCTTGGGCAGGCCGGTCGTGCCGGAGGTGTAGATATAAAGAGCGGTGTCGCGGTTGGTCAGGCCTTCGCGCGCCGACTTGGACGGCCGCACCGAAGACCCGCCGCGCACGGGCTTGTCCAGGCCGCGACGGTCGCTGGTCTCCAGATCGTCGGTCAAGCCCAGAACCCAGAGCGCCAGGTTGTGATCGACCAGAGGCCGCGCCTCCTCGATCTGACGCCAGCAATCCTCGTCCGCGACGACGTTGAAGGCCTTGGAGATGGCCAGGCAGTGAGCCAGCCCCTGTCCGTTCAGATTGGTGTTGATCAGGGCCGTGGCGATGCCGACCTTGGAGAAGCCGATCCACGCCGCCAGATACTCGATCCGGTTGGTCATCATCAGGGCGATGGTGTCGCTGCGACGAAGGCCGCGGTTCTTGGCCCAGTGGGCGAAGCGGTTCGCCATGGCGTCCAGGTCGCGATAGGTCAGGGTGCGCTGACCGTCGTCGATGGCGATGTTGTCGGCGAACTTGTCGACCGCTTCTTCAAAGTCGTCGCAGAGCAGGACGTCGCTGTCCAACTCGATCGGCTTGATGCGTTTCAACAGACGGAACAGGCCGCGCGCGAACCGGACATCCCTACGGATATTGGCTACAAAACCCATGCGCGCCGTACTCCGGTCAATGCGTGTTCGCTCCCGTCCGGTGATGGACGAAGGCGGCCGGTCGGGTCAACCATAGGGTCCGCAATCCTTCGCGAACCTGACGAATTGCCGTCCAGCCGTGATCCATTTGTTCGGTTGACGCGGCGGAAATCCAGAGCACCGCCTTGCTTTTTATTGCCGCATTGACGGCAAATGCGGCGGCCGCGCGCACGGTCTTCGCCCCATTCCGGGCGGAAACGGTGTTTCTTCGGGGCTTTTGCGCTTTACGCGGAACGCCGTTGCGGAACGGCGGGTTGGTTGATCGACGTTATGGAGGACAGAAACAATGTCTATGACCTATGCCAACGCCAATACCGAAGCCCGCGCTGACGACACGACCTTCGTCCCGCGCTACGCCCGCACGACCAAGTCCAAGAAGTCGGTGAAGACCTGGATGATCCTGGCCCCGATCGGCGCGGTGGTGCTGCTGGGTAGCGGCGTCGCCATGATGATGGGCGGCGAACAGGCCGCTCCGGCCCAGCCCGCCGCGACCGCCGCACCGGCCATGCAGACCGCGCCCGCCGCGATGACGGCCGCCCAGGCGCCGGTCACGCCCGCCCCGGCCGAGGTCGCGCCCACGCCGGCTGCGGCTCCGACGCCCGCCGCCGCGCCTGCGCTGGTCGCTCGCCGCGCCGAACCCGTGGCCCGTCGCGCTGCGCCGGCCGTTGAACAGCGCGCCGCCGCCCGTGTTGAGACGCCGGCTACGCCTGCGGGTCCGCAACCCTACTCCGCGCCGGCCGCTTCAACGTCCAGCACCAGCCGGTTGAACGCCGCGCCTGCGGCCTCGACCCCGGCTCCGGTCGTGCCCACGCCCGCCGCTCCGGCGATCACGGTCCAGCCGCTGAACTGATCTCAGCAGAATAGGGGAAAGCCCCGGCTTCGGCCGGGGCTTCTTCTATGATCGAGGTTCAGGTTCTATGATCGAGGTTCAGGCGCCGCTGACGCGCCAGATGACATTGCCCACATCATCGGCGACCAGCAGGGCGCCTTCTCGGTCGATCTGCACCCCGACGGGCCGGCCTTGCGCCTGACCCCGGGCGTTCAGAAATCCGGTCAGAACATCCTGCGGCGGCCCGGCGGGACGCCCATCGACGAACGGCACGAAGATCACCTTGTAGCCGCTGCGCACGCTGCGGTTCCACGATCCATGCTGGCCGACGAAAACGCCTGAGCGCAAGGCTGGCGGCAACAGGCTCGCGCCTTGTCCGAATGTCAGCCCCAGCGACGCCGTGTGCGCGCCCAGGGCGTAATCCGGCCGGATCGCGCGCGCGACCATCGCCGGATTGGCGGGTGGGCGCGTATCGACAGTCTGGCCGTAATAGCTCCACGGCCAGCCGTAGAAGCCGCCCGGCGTCACCGACGTCATATAGTCGGGCACCAGATCGTCGCCGATCTCATCACGCTCGTTGACCGCCACCCACAGCTCGCCCGTCTGCGGGTTCCAGTCCATGCCGACCGGATTGCGCAGGCCCGAGGCATAGACCTGCCGCGCGCCCGTCGCTGGATCGATCTCCAGTATGGCGGCGCGATCGACTTCCTCATCCAGGCCGTTTTCGCCGACGTTGGAGTTCGATCCAACTCCGACATAAAGCCGCCGGCCGTCCGGGCTGGCGACCAAGCTCTTGGTCCAGTGATGATTGCGGCCGGCAGGTAGGTCCGCGACCTTCGTGGCCGCAGCGTCGATGCGCGTCTGGCCGCTCCGATACGGAAAGGCCACCACCGCATCGGCGTTAGCGACGTACAGCCGGTCGCCGACCAGAGCCATGCCGAACGGCGAGTTCAGTCCGGTCAGGAAATCGGTCTTGATCTCCGCCGCCCCATCGCCGTCCGCGTCCCGCAGCAGGACGATCTTGTTGGGGCTCGGGACACCGGCGCCGGCCTTGGCCATGACCTTGCCCATCACCCAGCCACGCAGACCGCCTTTCTTGTCTTCGGGCTTCGGCGGCGCGTTCGACTCCGCGACCAGAATATCGCCGTTGGGCAGGCGATAGAGCCAGCGCGGGTGATCCAGGCCTGTCGCGAACGCCTGTACGCGCAATCCCGCCGCCGCGACCGGCGTCGCGCCTTCGGGCCAGCTCGACGCCGGGGCGATATTGACGGTGGGCAGCAAGCCCTGACGCGGCGCCGGCAGCTGTGGGTCCGGACCAAACCCGGCCGAAACGGGCAAGGCTGTCCCGCCCGCGCAGGCTCCCAAACCGATCACCGTCGCGAGCAATGTCGAGGCGAACAAAACCGTCCGTGGCGAGCGCATGGCCTTTGATCCTTACCGCGCCGGTTGGGCCGGGAACTCCAGACGACTGACGTCGTACCCCAGGGCCCGCGCCCGTTCAGTCAAGGCGCGCACCTGCTGCTCGCTGGGCAGGTCGCGCGTATAGATGAACAGGCGATTGAAGGTCGGATCAGCCGAGATGAACCAGCTGTAGTCGTCCGCCCGGTCCAACACCCAATAATCCCAGGTGACGAACCCGGCCAGATATTTGACCCTCAGCTTGGCGTTAGTGCCCGGATCGAGGATTTCGCCCCGTCCGCCGATGGCCTTTTCCTTGCCGTCCGGCGTGCCGACCTGACAGGTGTCGCGCACATCGACCCGCGTGCCCTCCACCGGCGTATAGATCGACGCGCCGGCGACGCAGCCGTCGGTCAACCGATCCGGCAGACGCGCGATCTCATGCCAGCGCCCGGACCACAGACGCTGCACATCCACCGGCTTGGCCGGCTGGGGCGCGCGATATTCGGAAGGCGACGGTGCGGTCACGCATCCCGCCAGCGCGATCGCGGCGGCGGCTGATGCGGCGAGGGATTTCAGGCTGGACATGGGCGTTTCCGTTTCGAAGCCATAAGCCGCTTTCAGCGACCCTGGTTCCGTTACGCACCGACGGCGAAATCGGACGCCGCGGGACGAAAATCTCCTAGCGGGGAACAGGAACCCTCGCTTGTCCCGTCCCGCCCTTTGGCGTTGTCACATGGCGTTCGACGGAGACGCCCCGGTGACCACCGCCACCCTGACCAAAAAACCTGCCGCCCTTTCCACGCCGCGCCTGACCCACCTCCAGCGTCTGGAGGCCGAAAGCATCCACATCCTGCGCGAGGTGGCGGCCGAGGCCGAACGTCCGGTCATGCTGTACTCGATCGGCAAGGACTCAGCCATCATGCTGCATCTGGCGAAGAAGGCCTTCTATCCGTCCAGGCCGCCCTTCCCGCTTCTGCACGTCGACACGACGTGGAAGTTTCGCGCCATGTACGCGATGCGCGAACAGGCGGCGGCCGATCTGGGCGTCGAGCTGCTGGTCCACCAGAACCCCGACGCCCTCGCACGCGGCATCAACCCCTTCGATCACGGCTCGGCCCTACACACGGACCTGTGGAAGACCGAAGGTCTGAAACAGGCCCTGGACCATTACGGCTTTGACGCGGCCTTCGGCGGCGCCCGTCGCGACGAGGAGAAGTCGCGCGCCAAAGAACGCATCTTTTCCTTCCGCACGGCCGAACACCGTTGGGACCCCAAGAACCAGCGCCCCGAACTCTGGCGGCTCTACAACACGCGCAAAAAGCCCGGTGAGAGCATCCGCGTCTTCCCGATCTCAAACTGGACCGAGCTGGACGTCTGGCAATACATCCACCTGGAGCGGATCCCCATTGTGCCTCTCTACCTCGCCGCCGAAAGGCCGGTGGTGGAGCGTGACGGCGCCCTGATCATGGTCGATGACGACCGGTTCCGACTGCGTCCCGGCGAGACGCCGCAGATGAAGTCCGTGCGCTTCCGCACCCTGGGCTGCTACCCCCTGACCGGCGCGGTCGAGAGCACGGCCGCGACCCTGCCCGAGGTGATCCAGGAAATGCTTCTGACCACCACCTCCGAGCGACAGGGGCGGATGATCGACCACGACCAGTCCGCCTCGATGGAGAAGAAGAAGCAGGAGGGCTATTTCTAATGGCCCACCAATCAGACCTGATCGCCCGCGACATCGACGCCTATCTGGACGCCCACCGGCACAAGAGCCTGCTGCGCTTCATCACCTGCGGCAGCGTGGACGACGGCAAGTCCACCCTGATCGGCCGCCTGCTCTACGACTCCAAGATGATCTTCGAGGATCAGATGGCGGCGCTGGAGGCGGACAGCCGCCGGGTCGGCACCCAAGGCGGCGACATCGACTTCGCCCTGCTGGTCGACGGCCTGGCCGCCGAGCGGGAGCAGGGCATCACCATCGATGTCGCCTATCGCTTCTTCTCCACCGAAAAGCGGAAGTTCATCGTCGCGGACACGCCGGGCCACGAACAATACACCCGCAACATGGTCACTGGCGCCTCCACGGCCGACGCCGCCGTCATCCTGATCGACGCCCGGCGCGGCGTGCTGACCCAGACCCGCCGCCACGCCTATCTGGTCAGCCTTCTGGGCATCCGCCATGTGATCCTGGCGGTCAACAAGATGGACCTCATGGGCTGGTCTCGGTCCGCGTTCGACGCCATCGTCGCCGACTTCCGCGCCTTCGCCGGTCAGATCGGGCTGAAGACGTTCGACGCCATTCCGATGTCGGCCCTGCGCGGCGACAACATCACCGAGCCCAGCGCTCATTCGCCATGGTACGCCGGCCCGCCGCTGATGAGCCTGTTGGAGACGCTGAAGGTCGGCGACGCTCTTCAGGCCGATCCGTTCCGCCTGCCGGTGCAGTGGGTCAACCGGCCCAATCTCGACTTCCGCGGCTTCTCCGGCCAGATCGCCGCCGGGACCGTGCGCCCGGGCGATCCCGTCCGCGTCCTGCCGTCGGGCAAGGCCTCGACCGTGGCGCGGATCGTCACCGCCGATGGCGACCTGGATCAGGCCGTCGCCGGTCAGTCGATCACCCTGACCCTGGACGACGAGATCGATGTCTCACGCGGCGACGTCCTGGCCAGCGCCGGCGCCCCGCCTGAGGCTGCCGACCAGTTCGAGGCCACCGTGGTCTGGATGGACGACGAGCCCCTGCTGCCGGGCCGGCCTTACCTGCTCAAGATCGGCGCAAAGCTGGTGGGCGCCACGATCACCGAGCCCAAGCACAAGGTGAACGTCAACACCCTGGAGCAACAACCGGCCAAGCGCCTGGAACTGAACGAGATCGGCGTCTGCAACCTGTCGCTGGACGCCCCCGTCGCCTTCGCCCCGTATGCCCAGAACAAGGATCTGGGCGGTTTCATCCTGATCGACCGGATCTCGAACCGGACGGTCGGGGCGGGTTTGCTGCACTTCGCCCTGCGCCGCGCCCACAACATCCACTGGCAGGCCCTGTCGGTGGACAAGGCCGCGCGCGCCACGATCAAAAACCAGACGGGCCGCGTCGTCTGGCTGACCGGCCTGTCGGGCGCGGGCAAATCGACCATCGCCGATCTGGTGGAAAAGCGGCTGCACGCCGACGGTCGTCACACCTATCTGCTGGACGGCGACAATATCCGCCACGGCCTGAACCGCGATTTGGGATTCACCGAAGAGGACCGGGTCGAGAACATCCGCCGCGTCGCCGAGGTGTCGAAACTGATGGTGGACGCCGGGCTGATCGTCCTGGTCAGCTTCATCTCGCCCTTCCGCGCCGAACGCCGTCTGGCCCGCGACCTGCTGGGCGAGGGCGAGTTCGTCGAGGTCCACGTCGACACGCCGCTTGCGGTCGCTGAAGCCCGCGACGTCAAGGGCCTGTACAAGAAGGCCCGCGCGGGAGAGCTCAAGAACTTCACCGGCATCGACAGCCCTTACGAAGCCCCCGAGACGCCCGAGATCGTCGTGGACACCACAACCATGTCGCCCGAGGACGCCGCCGAGCGCATCGTCGCCTGGCTGGATGGGCGCTTCTCGACCGAGGACTTCGCCATCTAGGTTCGGAACCTTGACCGTTCGCCGGACGCTCTAGAATGCGATGACCAATCCGATCCAGAAGCTGGGCCTCGACACCATCGAGCAGTCGCAGATCGCCCGCATCGCCGGGACCAATCTGACGCTGGGCGGTCTGGTCAGCGCGGGCGTGATCCTCCTGATCGCCTTCGCCGCCCACTGGCTGGTCACACGGTCGCTGCGCCGGGTGCGCGAGCGTTCGGACCGCAGCCGTCAGGCGATCTATCTGCTGGAGCGCCTGGCCGGCTACGGCATCATCGTCGTGGGCATCATGTCAGCCCTGTCGGCGGCCGGGCTGAACCTGTCGTCCCTGACCGTCTTCGCCGGCGCGCTGGGCATCGGCGTGGGTCTCGGGCTGCAGGGGGTGGTCAAGGAGTTCGTCTCCGGCCTGTTCCTGATCTTCGACCGGATGGTGTCGGTCGGCGACTATATCGAGATCGAGGACATCGGCATCCGTGGCGCCATCATGGAGATCGGCCCGCGCGCCACCCGTGTCCGCACCAATGACAACGTCAATGTCCTGGTGCCCAACTCGCGCTTCATCGAACAGCCCGTCACCAACTGGACGATGAAGGGCGACACCCGTCGCATCCATGTGCCCTTCACCGTCGCCTATGGGTCGGACCGGGGACAGGTGCGCGATGCGGTTCTGGCCGCCGCCCGCGCCAGCCCCTTCACCCTGCCCGAGACGGAGGCCCGCAAGAGCCAGGTCTGGCTGGTGGCCTTTGGCGATCGGGGTCTGTCGTTCGAACTGGTGGTCTGGCCGACGCGTGACGCCGTCAAACGTCCGGCGGCCATGCACGCCGCCTACACCTGGCTGATCGCCGACGCCCTCGACGCGGCGGGCGTCGAGGTGCCGGTGCCCCAGACCGATCTTCGCCTGCGCAACGCCTTCGGCCTGGACGGCGAAGAGGCCTTGAAGCGCCTCGGCTACGGCGTCGGCTCACCGCCGCGACCGACCGGCCCGCAAAGTTCCGCCCGAACCGCCAACGACGCCGCCGACGACGTCATGGCCGACGATGAAGCGGAGATTCCGGAACCGCCCGCTCCGCCCAAGGCCCGTCAGACGGACTGAGCCGCCTTCGCCTTCAACCGCCAGGCGTGCAGCAACGGCTCGGTATAGCCGTTCGGCTGCTCGACGCCTTCGAACACCAGCGCGCGCGCTGCCTGATAGGCCAGACTGTTATCCGGGTCCGTCGCCATCGGCCGATACAGCGGATCGCCCGCATTCTGACCATCGACCTTGGCCGCCATGCGCTGGAAGGCCGCCTCGACCTGATCGGCCGTACAGACCCCGTGCAGCAGCCAGTTGGCGATATGCTGCGAACTGATCCGCAGCGTCGCCCGGTCCTCCATCAGGCCGATGTCGTGGATGTCCGGCACCTTGGAACACCCCACCCCCTGGTCGATCCAGCGTACGACGTAGCCCAGTATGCCCTGGGCGTTGTTGTCCAACTCGGCCGCCACCTCGTCCTCGGACCAGTTGACGCCATTCGCCAGCGGCGGGGTCAGCAAAGCCTCCAGCCCCGGCGTCTCGCGCCCGGCCATCTCCTTCTGAACCGCGAACACATCGACCGCATGATAGTGCAGCGCATGCAGGGTCGCCGCCGTCGGCGAGGGCGTCCAGGCGGTGTTCGCGCCCGTCTTCGGATGACCGATCTTCTGCTCCAGCATGTCCGCCATCCGGTCCGGCGCCGCCCACATCCCCTTGCCGATCTGGGCCTTGCCCGACAGGCCGCATTTCAGGCCGATGGCGACGTTCCTCGCCTCATAGGCCGCGATCCAGGCGCTGGACTTGATGTCCGCCTTTCGCACTGCCGGCCCGACCTGCATGGCCGTGTGGATCTCGTCGCCGGTGCGATCCAGGAAACCGGTGTTGATGAAGACGATCCGGTCCTTCACCGCCTGAATGCAGGCCGCCAGATTGGCCGAGGTCCGGCGCTCCTCGTCCATCACCCCAACCTTGATCGCATGACGCGGCAGGGCCAGCAGATCCTCGACCGCATCGAACAGACGGTCGGTGAAGGCGGCCTCTTCCGGCCCGTGCATCTTGGGTTTGACGATATAGACCGAGCCGGTCGCGCTGTTGCCGAACCCGCCAAGCCCCTTGATGTCATACAGCGCGATCAGGCTGGTCACGATCGCATCCATGATCCCCTCGGGCGCGTCCGACCCATCCGCCAGACGAATGGCCGGGGTCTTCATCAGATGTCCGACGTTGCGCACGAACAGCAGGCTGCGCCCCTTCAGGATCACCGACGATCCGTCCGCCGCCGTCCACTGGCGATCCGGCGCCAGCGCACGGGTCAGGGTCTCGCCGCCCTTCTTGAACGTCGCCGACAGATCGCCGCGCATCAGGCCCAGCCAGTTGCGATAGGCCTCGGCCTTGTCCGCTGCGTCGACGGCCGCGACGGAATCCTCCAGATCGACGATGGCCGTCAGGGCGGACTCCAGCACCACGTCCGCCAGCCCCGCCGCATCGCTGCGCCCCACCGGGTGGCTGCGGTCGATCACCAGTTCGATGTGCAGCCCGTTGTTTACCAGCAGGATCGAGGCGGGCGCGCTGGCTTCGCCCGTGAAGCCGACGAACTGTCCCGCGTCCTTCAGCGCCGGCGACAGGGTGCCGTCCACCACCGACCAGCCGCCGACGTCCGCGTGCGAACCCTCGGCCAACGGCGCCGCCTCGTCCAGGAAGGCCTTGGCTCGCGCCACCACCCGCGCCCCGCGCGCCGTGTCATAGCCGCCGCCGGACGGCAGGTCGCCCAACGCATCCGTGCCGTACAGGGCGTCATACAGACTGCCCCACCGCGCATTGGCGGCGTTCAGCAGAAAGCGGGCGTTCAGCACCGGCACCACCAGTTGCGGCCCGGCCATGCGCGCGATCTCGGCGTCCACGCCTTCGGTGCCGATGGTGAAGGTCGCCGGCTCCTCCACCAGATAGCCGATCTCTTTCAGGATGGCCTGCGACGCCGCCACATCATAGGGCTTGCCCCGCCGCGCCCGATGCCAATCGTCAATCTGAGCCTGCAAGGCGTCGCGTCGCGCCAGCAGCGCGCGGTTCTCGGGCGCGAACCGCTCGAAGATCGCCGCCGCTCCGCTCCAGAAGGCGGCCGCATCAAGCCCCAGCCCCGGCAGTACGTCCTGCTCGATCAGGGCGATCAGTTCGCCCGCGACCTTCAGCCCGGCGCGATCTTCATGGGTCGTCATGACGGCCTCTCTCCGGCGCGACGCCGGCCTGTAACAATGCGTGATCAGGTAAGCTGAGGCCGACCGACCGCGCAAGGGTCACGTCGCGTCATCGCCGTCGCTTTTCGTTAGGGCGGCGCTCGTCCGGTCACAAACGCTTAACCGCGTCCGTGAACGGGACCGCAAGCGACGGCGCCTATTGTGAGCTTACGGACGAACTCGCGTCCGGTCAGTCGAGCGTCTCGCCCATGCTGTTTCTTCTGAACGACGTCGTGTTCGACCTGGACGAGGCCTGCCCGGTCACGCCCGCCGACGCGCGCCGGTTCGAGAAGCTGGGTCTGGACTATCTGCTGGAACTGGGCTGCGAACTGTTCGCCGAGGACCCGCTGCTTCACCGCAACGACCCCGAACGCGCCCGTCGCCTGGCCTGGCTGATCGCCGAGCGCAGCCCGGACGTAAACGCCGCCCTGTTCGCGGCGCCGGCCTCCGCCTGCAATCCCGACCTGGTCGAGCCGCGTTTCTGCACCCTGCCCGAACAGGTGATGCGTCAGCTTCAGGCCAAGGGCCGTCGCCTCGACGCCGTCTCTGCCGACCGCGCCGTCTGGAATCGTCTGGCCGCCTGATCGCGGCCCTCAAACGCCGTCAGAAGACGGTGTTGAACACCACATGGACCAGCGTCGCCACGGCTACGATAAAGCCGAAGCCGACGACCAGCCCTACCGCCGGATGCAGCGGCGCCCGCTCACGCGGCGCATGGGCGATACGGTCTTGAGGATGGATGACAGCCATCGTCCTTGTCCTTTCCCTATGATCCCGGATCGATCCGGGAGGGGAGCGTCGGACTCTGACGGCCTGATCGTCTCCTCCAGAACCGAGCATGACTCCGATAGCCCCTCCTGACGAGGGGTTATTTACGTGGACCAATCGGCTGGACGTTGGCGCGTGGAAGTTGCACCTTCGCCCTCAAGGGATGTTCGGGACTGATTGTATGAGTTCGAAGTTGGTGACCTGCGCCATTGCGGCGTTGGGATCGATTGTGTTTGCCGTAATGGCTCAGCCGGCGCGGGCGGACTGGCTACGTGCCGAAAGCGAACGCTTCATCGTCTATAGCGACGGCGGCGAGCGCGCCCTGCGCGATTACGTTCAGAAACTCGAGATTTTCGATCGTGTCATGCAGGTCCGACACGGCGGCTCGATGTCGGACGAGCCGCAGCGTAAGATGCCGATCTATCTCGTCGGCGGCCGCCGAGGCTTGACGCGTGTGCATCCGCAAAGCGGTGAAAACACGATGGGCACCTACTTCCCGACGGAAGAGGACATCTTTGCGGTCGCCGTCAGAGGCGACGGCGCCGGCGGGATGTCGGGCGATGACATCCTGATGCACGAATACGCCCACCACTTCATGCTGGGCAACTTCCCCGGCTCCTACCCGGCGTGGTTCGTCGAGGGCTTTGCCGAATATTACATGACCGCGGACATCGATGTTCGCGACCGAAAGGTGCAGCTGGGGCAGTTCAACCAGAACCGCGCCTACTGGATTTTGACGGAGAGCTGGATTCCTCTTGATGTCCTGCTGACCAAGCGCCCGGGTGAAGTTCGGTCCGACAGCCAGAAGGCGACCTACTATCCGATCGCCTGGCTGCTGACCCACTGGTTCATCAGCGACCCTTCGCGTCTGGAACAGTTGGAAGACTATCTGAGGCGCGTTTCGGGCGGTGAGGATTCCGTTCCTGCGATGGAGGCCGCTACCGGAATGTCGTTGCGAGACCTTCAGACCGCGCTGCGACAGTATTCCCGTGGTCGTCTGATGGGCAGAACGCTCAGCGGCCAGTTTCCAACGGCCGACATCGTCGTCACGCGTCTGTCTCCCGCCGCCGACGATCTCCTGCTCATCAACCAACGGCTCAAAATCGGCGTCCCTGATGAAGATCGCCAAGCCTTGGGCCAGGAAGTCGCCAGACTGGCGGCGCGGCATGGCGACGATCCCTTGGCCTTGCTCGCCGCCGGCCATGCCGGTCTCCATTTCGGCGATCGCCCCGCCGGCGAACGTGCGCTTCAACGCCTGCTGGAAATCAATCCGGACCATGTCGAAGCCTTGCAGTTCCTGGCGCAGGAGCGGCTTGAACAGGCGCGAGAGGCTGACGGTGACGACCAGGCTCAGGCGCTGCGCATCCAGGCGCGCGGTTATCTCGCTCGCGCCTATGCAGCCGGTCAGAACGACTATCGCACCCTGATGCTGCTGTCCGAACTCCGTCGGACCCAGCCAGGCTATCCCAATGACAACGATTTGCTGACCCTGGGCCTGGCGCTGGACCGCGCCCCTCAGCTAGCGGCGGTGCGCTTCCCCTATGCGGACGCCCTGGTGAAAACCGGCAAGCCGGAAGAGGCGATCGCGGTGCTGAAACCGTTGGCCAACAACCCCCACGGCGGCAGCGCTTCAAACTACGCTAGTCGGCTGATCGCCGCCATCGAGGCGGGTCAGGACTTGCCGGAAGCAACAGAAGACGAGGGGGCGCCCCAGATCAGCGAGCCGGAGCCGGAAACCCCTCCGCAAACACCCTCTGAATCCGCCCCATCTCCCGCCAACGAGTGACTTTCGGCGCGCGGCAGGGTAGTCGCGCGCCATGTCTTCCTTGACCCTGCCTGAAGAAGCGGCGCGCCGCCGGACCTTCGCCATCATCGCCCACCCGGATGCGGGCAAGACGACCCTGACCGAGCATATCCTGCTGGCCGGCGGCGCCATTCGTGCGGCCGGCGCGGTGCGGGCGCGCGGCGAGAACCGCCGCACCCGTTCGGACTGGATGAAGATCGAGAAGGAGCGGGGCATCTCGGTCAGCGCCTCGGTCATGACGTTCGAGCACGACGGCAAGATGTTCAACCTGCTCGATACGCCCGGGCACGAGGACTTCTCCGAAGACACCTATCGCACCCTGACCGCCGCCGACTGCGCCATCATGGTGCTGGACGCCGCCAAGGGGATCGAGCCGCAGACGCTGAAGCTGTTCGAGGTCTGCCGCCTGCGCGACATCCCGATCATCACCTTCATCAACAAGCTGGACCGCGAGGCCCAGGACCCGATGGCTCTGCTGGACGACATCGCGTCACGCCTTCAGCTGGACCCCGCCCCGATCTGGTGGCCGGCCGAGAGCGGCAATCGCCTGCGCGGCATGGTCGAGGTCGGGACCGGCCGGTTCCAGCCCTACACCCGCAAGGCCGCCGGTTCGGCCGAGGATCCCGAACACCCCCCCGCCCTGCCGCTGGACCAGGCGGCGCAGTATTTCGAGGCGGGCGAACAAGACAACCTGGCCGAGGCCGTCGAACTGGTCGAGGGCGGCTATCCGGCCTTTGATCGCCAGGCCTTCTTGGAAGGTCACATGACGCCGGTGCTGTGGGGATCGGCGCTTCGTCACTTCGGCATCGACGAACTGCTGAAGGCCATCGGCGACTGGGCCCCGGCGCCCAAGGTCATGAAGGCCAAAAAGGAATCCCCACCCGAGACCCGCAACGCCCCCGCCCCTGTCGAGACCGAGGTCGAGCCGGGTTCGAACGAGGTCACCGGCTTCGTGTTCAAGGTCCAGGCGAACATGGACCCCAACCACCGCGACCGGATCGCGATGTTCCGTATGGCGTCGGGCGCCTTCAAGCGCGGCATGAAGCTGAAGGTGCAGAACACCGGCAAGTCGCTGTCGGTCAATGCGCCGATCATGTTCTTCGCTTCGGATCGGGAACTGGCCGACGACGCCTTCGCCGGCGACGTGATCGGCATTCCGAACCACGGCGTGCTGCGCGTCGGCGACAGCCTGTCGGAGAGCGGCGTGGTCCGTTTCGCCGGCCTGCCGAACTTTGCGCCGGAAATCCTGCAACGGGTTCGCGTGAAGGATCCCCTGAAGGCCAAACACCTGAAGAAGGCGCTGGAAGGTCTGGCCGAGGAAGGCGTGACCCAGCTGTTCCGTCCCGAAATCGGCTCGGACTTCATCGTCGGCGCCGTGGGCCAGCTGCAGTTCGAGGTCATGGCAGACCGTCTGGGCGAGGAGTACGGCCTAGACGTCGTCTTCGAACCCTCCCCCTACGCCGAGGCGCGCTGGATCGCTCCAGGCGCGGAGGGCTCCGACGCGGACGTCGAGGACTTCAGCGGCAAGTATCGCCCCCAGATGGCGCGCGACATCGACCAGGCCCCGGTCTTCCTGGCCAAGTCGAGCTGGGAAACCGGCTATGTCGGCGAACGCTTCCCCAAGATCGCCTTCACCAAGACGAAGGAACGCGGGTAAGCCCAGGCGCCGCAAACGACTTCCTTTGGTCACGCGGCTGAGCCATTCTCAAGTTATGTCGACGCTTCTCGCCTTCGCCAGCACCGTCTTTATGCTGCAGGCCGCCCCTTCCGTGGGGCTGGTTTCGTATGAGGAAGCGGTGCGTTGTGCGGGCCTGACCCAGGCCGCGTCGGAGCTTGAAGGCGGCGAGAGCGCCCAGGGACGTCGGCTGTATGACGCCGCGCTCTACTGGTCCCTGGCGGCCATGCAGGCCGCGACGGCGGCGGGCAAGACGGCGCCGGCCGCTGAGGCCGATCAGACCCGCGCGCGCATCGCCGCGGTGCGTCAGCTCAACGCCGATGCGCCCGAGGCGCGCGCCAACCTGCAACGCTGCCAGCAGAAGACGCCGAAACTCGACTAGGGCGCCGGCTTAAGGCCAAGCCGAACCGCATTCCCGGCGCTGCGTTTGCATTGGACGCCGCAGGTGACGCAGTCTGCGTCCCGAAGCGGGATAACCGAGGTCCAGCATGTTCGAATTCGGCCGTGATCTTCGAAAACTCTTCGCCCAGGCGCGAGAGAGCGAAGACCTGGGCTGGGTCGAACTGATCGGCGCCGATCTGCTGCGCGCCGAGGCGCGACGCGAGGCCACGGACGCCGGACGCGTCTCCTGCGCCCGTCCCTTCGAGACCGAGAACCGCGCCTGCGCCCTGTGGCGTGAACACGCCCGGCGCACCGGCGCCGCCGACAGTCTGGACCGGGCCGAACGCTGCGCAGACAGCCTGGCGCGTTCAGCGGTGGGCGAGGATCAGATCGCGCGGGCGGCCATGGCCAAGGCGGCGGTGCTGATGCTGCGCTTTGATCTGTGCGGCGATACCGGTCGTCTGGACCGCGCGGCGACGACCCTTGCGGCGGTCGGGCAGCCGCGCAGCCGACGCATCGCGGTCGGCATGGCCGCGCTTCACGCCCGGCTCACGGTCCGCACCGCCCGGCTGAGCGGCGACATCGCCCGCCTTCATCAGGCGGCTGTCTTGATGGATGAGGCGGTGCGCAGAGACGACGCCGAGGACATGGATCTGCGTATGGATCGCGCGGCCCTGTCGCTGGAAATGGGCGTGGTGCAGCGCGACGTGCATCTTCTGGATCAGGCCGGCCGCGACTTGGGCGCCCTGGTCGAGGCCGCATCCCCTGACCATCGCCCCCTGACCCGCGCCCGCGCCCTCGCTCTGTGCGGCGCTGGCCTGTCGGCCCTAGCCGCCATTGCGGGGCATGACGAGGCCCGCAACCAGGGGCGGATCATGTTCGACGCCGCCGCCGATCAGTTCACGCCGGATCACAGCCCGCTGGACTGGGCCGCGATCCAGGTGCTGCGTGTCGGCGACGACGCCCAGCCGCTGATGCTGTTGACCCAGGCGGAAGCCCTGACGCAGGGCGGCGAACTGATCATCGGCGCCCTGGCGCGCGAGCGGCGCATCACGCGTGAGGTGGCCTTGGCAGAGGCGGTCAAGAACCTGACCGCCCTGATGACGCTGGAGACCCGGTTGCGGGCGCGCATGGCGACGGCGACGCCGCTCGACTGGGCCGCCGATCAGATCGGCATGGCCGAGATCATGTTGGCGCGGCATCGGTTGGGCGGCGTCGTCCCGACCGATCTGGGGCTGATCCTGGGCGAGGCGGCGATGACGGCCCGGGAAATGGGCGTCGACGCCCTCGCCGACCGCGCCGAGGCGCTTCTGAGGGCCTAGACCTCAGCCGCCCATGGCGACGAAGGCGCCGTTCAGGAACCGCGTCTTTCCATAGGCCATCCGCTGCCCGTCATCGGCCAGAACCCGCCCGCCGGCGGCTTCCAGCACCGCCTGGCCCGCTGCGGTGTCCCATTCCGAGGTCGGACCGGTGCGCGGATAGGCGTCGAACCGCCCCTCGGCGATCAGGCAGAACTTCAGCGACGAATCCGTCCCCTGCCAGCGCGAGCAGCCGTGACGGGCGGCCAGACGCGTCGCCTCTTCGTCGGTGACGCTGTGGCTCAGCAGGGCCATGCCTTCCAGCGGCCGGTCGCGCACCCGGATCGGACGCCAGTCCTCGCCTGAATGGGCCTCGCCGGCCTGAAGGGCGCCGAACTGACGCCGGAAGGCGCCGCCCTCGGGCTTGTCGGTGCGCCAGGTCGTCGCCGTCGCCGGCGCCGTCACCACGCCCGCGACCGGATAGCCGTCATGGATCAGGGCGATATTGACGGTGAAGGCCTCGCCGCCGCGCACGAAGCCGCGCGTGCCGTCCAGCGGATCGATCAGCCAGAACCAGTCCTCGGCGGTTTCAGGCGCGCCATCGGCCGACACGGCCTCCTCCGCCACCGTCTGCACGCCCGGATACAGGGCCGCCAACCGTTCCAGGATCAGAGCCTCGGCCGCCCGGTCCGCTTGCGTCACCGGGCTGTCGTC
Organism: Brevundimonas vesicularis; assembly: GCF_027886425.1. NCBI lineage: Bacteria > Pseudomonadati > Pseudomonadota > Alphaproteobacteria > Caulobacterales > Caulobacteraceae > Brevundimonas > Brevundimonas vesicularis. Next base: position 46,759 of record NZ_CP115671.1, read on the forward strand.
GGACTTGGTCTCGACCGCCGTGCCTGCGCGCCAATAGGGCAGGATCAGCCGCGCGGCCTCCTCTGCGATCTCGGCGATGGCCAGGGACAGCGCGCCGGACGTCAGATCGCGCTCAAGAGCAGGTGTGGAAGAGGTCGTCATTGGCGGGTCGATAGACCATCCGGACGGTTCCATGAACCGGCAAATCACTCCAACTTCGCGCGCGACACGAACTGTGACCTGAGCGCGCCAGACATCATGACCTCCCCCCACGACACAGACGCCGATCCGCTGGACCTTCCGGTCGATGGGACGGAGCTGGCGACCTATATCGCGGCCAAGCTGTGCCATGACTTCATCAGCCCGTCGGGCGCCATCGTCTCTGGCCTGGACCTGATGCAGGACCCGACGGCTCAGGACATGCGCGACGACGCCCTGGCCCTGATCGAGCAGAGCGCCAGGAAGATGGTCGCCCTGGTTCACTTCGCTCGCGTCGCCTTCGGCGCCGCCACCACCAGCGAGAAGTTCACAGCCCGCGAGATCGAAGGCCTGGTGTCCGGCATGGTCCAGGGGGGCCGCGCCTCGCTGGACTGGCGGATCACCGACGGCGAGTTCACCAAGCCCCAGGCCCGCGCCCTGACCAACCTCGCCTATCTGACCGTCGGCGCCCTGCCGATGGGCGGCGTCGCCACCATTCAGTCGCGGATGGAAAACGGCCTGCTCTATCTGGAAGGCTTCGCCGAGGGCGCCCGCGCCCGGCTGAAGCCCGAGGCCGTCACGGGTCTGGCCGGCGAACGCCTGGTCGAGGGCCTGGCCGGCCAGTGGATCCAGCCCTACTGGTTGTGGCTGACCGTAAACGAGGCCGGCGGCGCTCTACGCGTCAAGGTTGAAGACGGAAAGGTCGCACTGGTCGCGCGAATGCCTGCCTGAGGCGTTTCCAAACGACTCATTAACTGGCGTTTGAGATAAAAACAGTCCATGCGCCTCGGGCGAAAGCCGTAGTGTCATTGAGGGATCGACCTTGGACTTCCGAACCTGCCTGATCGTCGACGACAGCCGCATCATCCGCAAGGTTGCGCGCCGCATCGTCGAGGGCCTGGGCTATGAGGTCGATGAGGCGGCGGACGGTTCCGAGGCCCTGGCCTATTGCACCGGCGCCATGCCTGACGTCCTGCTGGTGGACTGGAACATGCCCGTGATGGACGGCATCACCTTCCTGCGTCGCTTGCGCGCCATGCCGGGCGGCAAGCAACCCAAGGTGCTGTTCTGCACGATCGAGACCCGCCCCGAGCGGATCGCCGAAGCCCTGGCCGCCGGCGCCGACGACTATGTGATGAAGCCGTTCGACGGCGAAATCCTGCAGTCCAAGCTGACGGAGGTCGGAGCGATCGCCGCATGACGCCTGAGGACTTCGACAAGCTGCAGTCCCTTCTCGCCACCCGAGCCGGCTATCGGCTGTCGCGGGATCGCATCCACCTGGCCGAACACCGGCTGGGTCCGATCGCGCGGCGTGAGGGCTACGCCAATGTCGAGGCTCTGCTGACGAACCTGTGGGCCAATCCGGTCGCCTCGCTGGCCTGGTCGGTGATCGAGGCCCTGCTGAACGCCGAGACCTGGTTCCGTCGCGACCGCACCCCTTTCCGCATTCTCGAAACCGAACTGCTGCCGGCCCTGTCCAAGGCGCGGCGCGACGGGCGGATCAAGATCTGGTCGGCCGGCTGCTCGACCGGCCAGGAGGCCTGGTCCATCGCCATGACGGCCAGGGAGATCGGCGTCGATGTCGATCTGGTCGCCACCGACCTGTCGCAGCGCGCGATCGAGAAGGCGCGCTCGGGCCTCTACACCGGCTTCGAGATCCAGCGCGGGCTTACGGCCAAGACCATGCTGCGCTGGTTCGAACCGCGAGAAGACCAGTGGATCGTCAAGGCCGAACTGGCCGACGCCGTGCGTTTCGGTCGCGCCAACCTGCTGGACGAACCGACCGATGACGCACGTTTCGACGTCATCTTCTGCCGCAATGTGATGACCGATATGGAGCCGTCACGACGCGCGCGTCTTCTCGACGGACTGGAACGCCGCCTGGTCGATGACGGCTGCCTGCTTCTGGGCGTGGACGAAAGTCTGGAAGGCGAGACGGTCGCCTTCCGCGCCGTGAACGGCCGCCGGGGCCTGTATGTAAAGGCGCCGTCCGCGCTTCGCCGCGCCGCCTGAACCCGCTCGTCATGCGGGCGATCAGCCCGCGTGCAGCTCCTGCTTCACACGCTCCGCCAGCGTCTTGATGTCCAGCGGCTTGGGCAGGAAGGACACACCCGTCTCGTCCTGCAGCAGGTCCGAGAAATCGCTCTCGGCATAGCCCGAGATGAACATGACCGGCGCGTCGCCCAGATATTTGCGCGCCTTCTTCAGCAAGGACGGCCCGTCCAGCCCCGGCATGATGACGTCCGAGATCATCATGTCGATCTGGCCGGCATGTTCCTCGGCCAGCAACAGGGCCTCCTCGCCGTCGGCGGCCTCGATGACCTCGTAGCCGCGCTGACGCAGGAGCCGGGCGGCGATGCCGCGCACGGCGTCCTCGTCCTCGACGAACAGGATGCGGCCGGCGCCCGACAGGTCGCGCGGCGCCTTAGCCTTGACCTCGACCGGCTGAACCTCGGCCAGCTCCGCCTCGCCCGCCGCCGGCAGGAAGATCCGGAAGGCGGCTCCAGCCCCCTCGATATTGCTGACGGTGATATGGCCGCCCGCCTGCTGCACGATGCCATAAACGGTGGCCAGGCCCATGCCGGTGCCCTCGTTCACCGCCTTGGTGGTGAAGAAGGGTTCGAAGATCTTGTCCGCCAGTTCGGGCGGCACGCCGGGTCCGGTGTCCGACACCTCGATCAGGGCCACCTCGTCCGTCGGCGCATCGACCCAACCCAGGGCCCGCGCCTCGTCGCCCGTCAGGCGGCGCGTGGCGATGGTGACGACGCCGGCGCCCGGCTCGACCACGCCGCGCATGGCGTCGCGCGCATTGACGGCCAGGTTCATCACCGCCGTCTCCAGCTGAGACTTGTCGGCCAGCACGACTGGCAGGTCGCGTCCGTAGTCGGTCTCCAGCCGGACGTCCTCGCGCAGCAGCCGCCGCAGCAGGATGGCGAACTCGCCGACCAGTTCGCCCAGGTCCAGCCGCTCGCGCCGCACCGTCGATTTGCGCGAGAAGGCCAGCAGCTTGCGCACCAGATCGGCCGCGCGAATGGCCGTCTGACGGATCTCGTTCAGGCCCTCGTACGACGGATCGCCCACCGGGTGCCGTTCCAGCAAACCCGACAGCTGAAGCTGGATCGCCGTCAGCAGATTGTTGAAATCGTGCGCCACGCCGCCGGCCAGCTGGCCCACGGCCTGCATCTTCTGGGCCTGGTTGAGCTGCAGCTCCATCGACTTCTGGCCCGAGACGTCGAACAGCCAGATGCGCCGCTTATCACCCTCGGGCGCCACATACAGATGCAGCATCTTGTCGGGATAGGCCCGCGCGACCAGTTCGATCGGTCCCGACGATCCGCCCGCCAGCTTCAGCCGCGCCTCGGCGATGCCGCCCGGATCGAACAGATGACCAAAGGCTGCATCGCGCGCCGCCCCCGGTCCGGTCAGGACCGCCAGCGCCGGATTGGCCTCTTCAGCCCGGCCTGAAAACAGATCGTCGCCGCCGATCACGGCCGAGCCGAACGGCGCCCCGGCAGCCATGGCTCGCGCCTCGCCGGTCGCCGCGGCGGCGGGCGCGTGAACGGGCGCGGCGGCGATGGGCAGGACGGCGTCCGGCGCAGCGCGCATCAGGAACCGTCCCTCGCCCGTCTTGCCATCGCCGATCTGGCCGATGACAACCTCGACCTCGCGCTGTCCGATCATGACGATGGCGCGGCCCGGCTCGCCTTTGCGCGCCTGGGCGAAGGCCATGTACAGCGCCTGGGCCGACTTGCCGCGCGGCAGAGCGCCGGTCGCGCCATTGGCCTCGGACCAGGCGGCGTTGAAGGCCAGGATCTGTCCTGAATCCCAGACCAGCGCCGCCGGTTCGGCCATGGCGTCCAGCACCTCGATGGCCGCATCGCTGCTCGGCTTGGCGTCCGCCGCCCGGCGGAAGCCGAACAGACCGATCAGGGCGATCGCGCCCACGGTCAGGATCAGCACCAGTCCCGGCGCCGAGGTCGGGTTGGCGCGAAACGCCGGATAGGCCAACGCCGCAATCGCCGCCACGACGCCGAACGCCATCACGCCGGACAACAGGTCGAACGAAGGGCGGCGGGTGGACGTCATACAGCCTCGCGAATCAGTGTTGCGATCATACGCCCAAATCCTGACGCCGCCTTACCGGCGCTTACGGGACTGGAAGACGAAGCCGATGATCTTGGCGGCGGCGTCGAAATGTTCGCGCGGAATGACCTCGTCCACCTCGACGGTGGCGTACAGGGCGCGCGCCAGCGGCACGTTCTCGACGATCGGCACGCCGTGCTCGGTCGCCACTTCGCGGATGCGCAGGGCCAGGGCGTCGACGCCCTTGGCCACGCAGATCGGCGCCCCGTCGCCCTGATCCGGCTCATAGCGCAGGGCGACCGAGTAGTGGGTCGGGTTGGTCACGATGACGGTGGCCTTGGGCACATTGGCCATCATCCGCTGGCGGCTGCGCTGCATGCGGATCTGCTTCAGCTTGGCCTTGATGTGCGGGTCGCCTTCGGACTGTTTGAAGTCTTCCTTCAGCTCTTCCTTGGTCATCCGCATCCGCTTGGCGAAGCGCATCTTCTGCCAGATGAAGTCGGCTCCGGCCGTGGCGCCCAGCAGGATGATCGAGGCCACGAACAGCGAGATCGCCATGTCGCGCGCCAGCGGCAGGATCGCCAGCGGGCTAATTGAGGCCATGTTCTCGAACTCGCGCAGGTGCGGCTTCAACACCATCCAGCACACGACGCAGACGGCGATCAGCTTCAGGAAGGTCTTGACGAACTGCGCCAGGCCGTCGGGGCCGAAGATGCGCTTGAACCCCTGCATCGGGCTGACCGCCGACCATTTGGGCTTCAGCTTTTCGGTGGTGAAGATCAGGCCGGACTGGGCGACATTGCCCCCGACCCCGCCCAGGATGGTCGCCAGCATGACGGCTCCCAGAAAGGGCGCCACGGCCCAGACGGCGCGCACCATGATCTGGTTTCCGGCGCCCGAGTTCAGCACCCCCAGCATCTCGTGCGGCGCGGCGATGAAGGGCAGCATCTGTTCGGCGATGGACGAGGCGAACCAGCCTCCCCCCATCAGGATCACCGCCGCCGCTCCCGCCAGCGACAGCACCTGGGCGACGTCGGGCGACTTGGCCGCATCGCCCTTCTTTCGGGCGTCCTCAAGCTTTCGCGGGGTCGCCTCTTCGGTTTTCGACTCGGGATCCGCGCCTTCAGCCACCAGGGCCTCCCAGCACGAAATACTCCGCCAGACGGCGGTAGCGGTCGATGAAGAGGGTGCCCAGCGCACCCAGACTCAGCGCGAAGATCGACAGGCCCAGGATCACGCTCAAGGGCGCGGCGGCGAAATAGACCTGGAACGACGGCATGACCCGCGCCACCAGGCCGGACGCCAGGTTGAAGATCAAGGCGAAGACCAGCACCGGCGCCGACAACTGCACGCCCAACAGGAAGCTGTCGCCCAAGGTTCGCACAGCCATCTGGGTGAAGTCGGCCATCATCAGCGGCTGGGCCGGCGAGATCAGCCGATACGATCCCACCATGCCGGCGATGAACAAGTGGTGGGTGTCGGTGGCGAACAGCAGCGTCACCCCCAGCAGGGCCAGAAAGGCGGCGATGGTCGAGCCCGGCTGGGCCTGCATCGGATTGGCGGTCTGGGCGAAGCTCAGCGTCGTCTGCAGCGACACGATCTCGCCCGCCGTCGCCAGGGCGCTCATGAACATGCGTAGCAAAAGGCCGATCATCAGGCCCACGACCACCTCGCGGATGATCCACCCGACCATCAGCCCCATACTGTCCGGCAGGCCCGGCAGCGAACCGCGCACCACCGGCCACAGCGCCAGACTGATGACCAGCGCCAGCGACAGTCGCACGCGCGGGGGCACATAGGCCTCGCCAAAGCCGGGGATCAGCATCAGGATCGCCGCGATCCGGGCGAAGATCAGCCCCCCGGCCCAGACCTGATCAGCGGTCGCATAAGCGTCCACTACATCCCCGCGATGCGGGCCGCGATCTGGCGCATGAAGCCGCCCAACAGGGCGCCCATCAGCGGCAGGAACAGGATCAGCGAAACGAAGATGGCGATGATCTTGGGCGCATAGATCAGGGTCTGTTCCTGGATCTGCGTCAGGGCCTGAAACAGGCCGATCACCACGCCGACGACCAGGCCGACCAGCAGCACCGGCAGGCACAGCTGGATCGTCAGCCAGATGGCGTCGCGCCCGACGTCCAGAACTTCCGCGCCGTTCATCGGCCCACTCCAGCAACTACTGGGCAGAAAATGCCGACAGGATGGTTAACAGGCCGCTAACCACACGCGTCTTCGTCTAGACCTGACCCGCGGAAAAATCTCGCGTGCGGCCTTGAACGGCGCCGCTTCGATGCCGACGTCCCCGCCTTCGCCTTGGGGAGCGCCATCCATTCGATTTCAGACGAATTAGACGAATTAGACTCTCTTTTTTTGACTTCGCCGTCTGAACGCGCGCCTGCCTCGTAATGGGGCCGATCTTCGCCTCCCCTTCCCTCAAATGCTCCGCTATCTAGGCCGCCATGACAGACGCCCCCGCCTCCAAAGTCTCCCAGGCCGACGCCGAAGCCGCCGTCCGCACCCTGATCGAATGGGCCGGCGACAACCCGGACCGCGAAGGTCTGCTGGAAACCCCCGCCCGCGTCGCCAAGAGCTACCGCGAGCTTTTCCAGGGCTATGAGGTCGATCCCCTCTCCTATCTGGAGAAGACCTTCGAAGAGACGGGAGGCTACGACCAGTTGGTCGTGCTGAAGGACATCCGCTTCGTCAGCTTCTGCGAGCACCATATGCTGCCGGTCGTGGGCAAGGCGCACGTCGCCTATCTGCCGACGGACCGCGTCGTCGGCATCTCCAAACTGGCTCGGGTCGTGCGCGGCTTCGCCCGCCGCCTTCAGATCCAGGAAAAGATGACCTCCGAGATCGCCGAAGCCATCCAGACCGTGCTGAAGCCGCACGGCGTCGGCGTGGTAATCGAGGCCGAGCACAGCTGCATGACCCTGCGCGGCGTCAATGCGCCGGGCGCCAGCCTGTCGACCAGCCACCTGATCGGCGTCGTCCGCGACGACCCCCGCACCCGCGAGGAGTTTCTGCGTCTGGTGCGGGGCTGATGTTCGCCTGACAGGCGAACTGGCCCGACGCTTGCGGTAAAGGGATCAAAGGAGGCGCTGACGATGCCCTGGTCCCTGATTTCGACCCGCAATGAGACAGTTCAGATCGCGCGCGGCGGCTGGCTGGACGCGCTGCGTTTCATCGTGGCCTTCCTGATCATCCTGCATCACTTCCAGGCCGCCGGTCCCGAGCCGCTCGCCCACCTGATCAATCCGATCTTCGAACGCGGCGGCTTCCTGCTGACCAACTTCTTCCTGATCGACAGCGGCTATGTGCTGATGCGCGTCTATGGCGCGGCGGTGGACAAGGGTCGGATGTCGCCCGGCGACTTCTTCCTGAAGCGGTTCCTGCGTGTCGTGCCCGCCCACCTGATCATGGGTTTGTCGCTGGTCGCCTTCGTGCTGCTGGCCACCGCCGCCGGCTCGCCGCCCCGCAATCCCGAATGGTTCGCCTGGGATCAGCTGCCGGCCCAGCTGCTGCTGCTGCAATCCTATGGCGTGCACGGCGGACTGGGCTGGAACGCCCCGACCTGGTCGATCTCGGCCCTGATCGGCTGCTATCTGGCCTTCCCCTGGATCATTCGCGGCCTGATGCGGCTGGGTCCTTGGTCGGCCCTGGCCGTCGGCGTCGGCGTCTATCTGGTCGCCAACCAGCTGTGCTGGTCGTTCCTAGGCTATCCCGTCTATCAGATGCCCATGCGCTACGGCATCATCCGCGCCTTGCCGCTGTTCTTCCTGGGCATGTGCCTGGCCTGGTTCGCCCAGAAGGTTTGGATCGCCCCGCGCCTGGCCGGCTGGGCCGGGGTGCTCGCCGCCGTCGGCTTCTTCGCGCTTCAACTTCACGACAAGCACGCCCTCGTCGCCCTGACCCTGATCTCGATCATCATCCTGGCCGCCGGCGCCGTGCCTGTAACCAAGCCCTCGAAGTGGGTCGAAACCGCCGCCATGGTCTCCTTCTCGATGTTCATCTCCAACGAGGTGGTCCGCATCGTCTGGTTCGGCGTGGTCAATGCGGTCGAGGCGCGCATCGCCTTGCCCCTCTTCGTTCAATGGGGCCTGTGGGGCCTGGGCGTCATGGCGGCGGTCGCCTTCGCCTTCGCCTTCCACTTCGCGATCGACAATCCGATCCAGACCCGCATCCGCGCCTGGCTGAAGCGTCGCAGCGCCCGGCGCGGCAAGGCGCAACCCAAGCTCGGCCCGGTCATCTCCATCGACGGCTGATCGCCAGCGATCCTCGACCCCAAGGTCGCCTTGGCGACCGACGATCCTCGACCAAAGTCGCTCTCTCCACCCGCCCCGCTCTCGGTCAATGTCGGCGTCCACGCATCCTGAAGGATGTGCAGAACGGCCGATAACGGCGACACGGGAGGAAATGGATCATGGCAACCGACGCACCCCTTGCGTCCGGAGGAGAGGAGCACACCGTCGATCGCAGCGATCGTCTGGTCATCCTCGCCTCATCGGTCGGCACCGTCATCGAGTGGTACGACTTCTATCTCTACGGCTCACTGGCGGCGATCATCACCGTCCAGTTCTTCTCCGGCGTCAACGAAACCACCGGCTACATCTTCGCCCTGATGGCCTTCGCCGCCGGCTTTGCGGTGCGGCCCTTCGGCGCCATCGTCTTCGGGCGGCTGGGCGATCTTTGGGGGCGCAAGAACACCTTCCTCGTCACCATGCTGCTGATGGGTCTGTCGACCTTCGTCGTCGGCCTGTTGCCGCCCTATGCGGTCATCGGCATCGCCGCGCCCATCATCCTAGTGCTGATGCGCCTGATCCAGGGCCTGGCCCTGGGCGGTGAATACGGCGGCGCCGCCACCTACGTCGCCGAGCACGCCCCGCAGGGCAAGCGCGGCTTCTACACCTCCTTCATTCAGATCACGGCGACCGCCGGCCTGGTGCTGAGCCTCGTGGTGATCCTGAGCGTCCGCCTTGCGGTCGGCGAAGAGGCCTTCGCCGCCTGGGGCTGGCGCATTCCGTTCCTGGTCTCGATCCTGCTCTTGGGCGTCTCCCTGTGGATCCGCCTGAAGCTGGCCGAAAGCCCGTCGTTCAAGAAGATGAAGGCCGAGGGCAAGGGCTCCAAGACTCCGCTGAAGGACAGCTTCGGCAAATGGCCCAACCTGAAGATCGTGCTGATCGCCCTGTTGGGCCTGACCGCCGGCCAGGCCGTCATCTGGTACACCGGTCAGTTCTACGCCCTGTTCTTCCTGGAACGGGTCATGAAGGTCGACGCCACCCTGGTCTATGTGCTGCTGACCATCGCGCTTGTCGCCGCCTCGCCCTTCTTCATCTTCTGGGGCTGGCTGTCGGACAAGGTGGGCAGAAAGCCGATCATCCTGGCCGGCTGCCTGATCGCGGCCCTGACCTATTTCCCACTGTTCAACGCCCTGACCCAGGCCGCCAACCCGAAACTGGCCGCCGCCGCCGCCTCTGCGCCGGTCACGGTCTACGCCGATCCGGCCGACTGTAATCTCCAGTTCGATCCGGTGGGCAAGACGGTGTTCAACCACTCCTGCGACGTGGCCAAGTCCTATCTGGCCAAGGCGGGCGTGACCTACACCAATGTCGCGGCGCCTGCCGGAACGGTCGCCGAGGTCCGCATCGGCGATCAGGCCGTCATCCCCACCTTCCGGGGCGACGCCATGGCCCCGGCCGACTTCGCCGCCCAGAAGAAGACCTGGGACAAGAGCCTGGGCGAGGCCCTGACCGCCGCCGGCTATCCGGCCAAGGCCGACAGCGCCCTGGTCAACAAGCCGATGGTGGTGCTGATCCTGTTCATCCTCGGCTTCTATGTGACCATGGTCTACGGACCGATCGCGGCGGCCCTGGTCGAGATGTTCCCGACCAATATCCGCTACACCTCCATGTCCCTGCCCTATCACATCGGCAACGGCTGGTTCGGCGGCTTCCTGCCGACCACCGCCTTCGCCATCGTGGCGGCGACGGGCAACATCTACTCCGGCCTCTGGTACCCGATCGTGGTGGCTCTGGGGACGGTCGTTCTGGGCTTCCTGCTGGTCAAGGAAGGCAAGGACGTCGATCTGAACGCCTGATCCTGCTTTCAGGCGCAATGAGGGGCGGGTCGTCGCAAGACGGCCCGCCTTTCACTTGTGAAACACCCCGTGCCCGGTTCAGATGCCCCGATGTTCAGCCTGACGATCCTCGGCCTGGTCGCCGCCTATATGGCGGTGCTGTTCGCCGTCGCCTGGTCTCAGGAACGGCCGTCGGCGCGCGCGCGCGGCAAGGGGCTGGGGCCGTCGGTCTACGCCCTTTCGTTGGCCATCTACTGCACCTCATGGACCTACTATGGCGCGGTCGGCACGGCGGCGCGCGACGGGTGGGAGTATCTCCCCATCTACATCGGCCCGGTGATCGGCCTGACGTTGCTGTTTCCGCTGTGGCGCCGGATCGCGGCGGCCGCCCGGCGCGAGAACGTGGGCTCCATGGCCGACTTCGTCGCCTCGCGTTACGGCAAGAGCCAGACCCTGGGCGCGGCGGTCACCGTCGTCGCCATCCTGGGGTCGCTGCCCTATATCGCGCTGCAGCTGAAGTCGCTGTCGATGGCCGGCGCCCTGCTGACCGCCGGCACGCCGGTGGCGGGGTCCGAGGGTCTGACGGTCCTGGTGCTGGCCGGGGTTCTGGCCTTTTTCGCCATTCTGTTCGGCGCTCGTCGTCCCGACCTGACCGAGCACAATCGCGGCCTGATCCAGGCCATAGGCCTGGAGTCGATGGTCAAGCTGGGCGCCCTGCTGTTCGTCGCCGTCTTCGCCCTGGTCCTGCTGCTGAACGAAGGCTCGCCCCCGCGCATCATCGAGGGCCTGGGCGCCCTGGCCGCGCCGCCCGAGGTCACGCCGCGCTTCACCGCCATCACCCTGCTGTCGACCCTGGCGATCTTCTGCCTGCCGCGCCAGTTCCACGTCGCCTTCGTCGAAGGCGGTCAGCCGTCGGACGTAAAGCGGGCGCGGTGGATCTTTCCGCTCTATCTGCTGCTGACCAGTCTGGCGGTGCTGCCGCTCGTGGCGGCGGGCGCCCTGTTCGCGCCGTCTGTCAACCCGGACCTGCTGGTGCTGGCGCTTCCGTTCCAGCGGGGCGAGACCCTGCTGACGGCCGTGGTCTTCGTCGGCGGCTTCTCGGCCGCCACCGCCATGGTCATCGTCGAGGCCGTCGCCCTGTCGGCCATGGTGTCCAACAGCCTGATCCTACCCTTCCTGGCCCGCGAGCGTTGGCGGGTGCGCGGCGACGCCTCAGACATGGCGGGGACCATTCTTCAGGTCCGGCGGGGGGCCATCGTCGCGGTCCTCTTGCTGGCTTGGCTCTATTATCAGGCGACGGACCAGTCGCGCGGCCTGGCGGCCATGGGGCTGGTGTCCTTCGCGGCGATGGCCCAGCTGGCGCCGGCCCTGTTCGGCGCGGTCCTGTGGCGGGGCGGCCATGCGCAGGGGGCGCTGGCGGGCATGACGGTCGGGATGGGCGTCTGGATCGTCATGCTGGCGCTTCCCCAGCTGTCGCCCGGCGCGCCTTGGCACCTGCACGTCATGCTGGGGATAGGCGACCCGCTGGCGCTCGGCGTCTTCGTCAGCCTGGCGTTGAACCTGGCGGCCTATGTCGGCGTGTCGCGCTTTGCTCACCCCCGCCTGATCGACAGGGTCCAGGCCCGCGCCTTCGTGGATCGGCTGGGACCGGACTGGATGGAGGCCCGGCCTGCGCCGTCGGGCGCCTCGGTCGGCGATCTGCGCGCCCTGGTCGCCCGCTTCATCGGCGACGAACGGGCCGAGCGCGCCTTCACCGCCTGGGGCGATGAGACCGACACCAGGCTGCGCGACGCCGACCCAGCCGACGCGGCCCTGGCGCGCGCCGCCGAGCGGATGCTGGCCGGCGCCATCGGGGCGGCCTCGGCCCGGCGGGTCATCGCAGCGGCGCTGGCCGGCGTAGGGCGCGCGCCCGAGGACGTGGTGCGGATGCTGGACGAGGCGTCCCAGGCCGTTCAGTTCAACCGCGACCTGCTGCAGACCACGCTCGACAACATCGACCAGGGCGTGATCGTGGTGGACGAGGATCTGCGGGTCACCGCCTGGAATCGGCGCTATGTCGCCATGTTCGACCTGCCGGCCGGATTCGTCCACGTCGGCCTGCCCATCGCCGTCATCTATCGCCTCAACGCCGAGCGCGGCGAGAGCCCCGACGACATCGAGGCTTGGGTCGAGCGGCGGCTGGAGGCGCTGAGCCGCCGCATCCCCCACGACCACGAACGCCAGCAGCCCGACGGCCGGGTGCTGCGCTCCTCCGGCGCGCCGATTCCGGGCGGCGGCTACGCCACCAGCTACACCGACATCACCGCCCTGCGCCAAGCCGCGCGTGAGCTGGAAGAGGCCAACGAACGGCTGGAGGCGCGTGTTGCGGACCGCACCGCCCGACTGGACGAGGCCCGGCGTGTGGCCGAAGACGCCACGGCGTCCAAGACCCGGTTCCTGGCCGCCGCGAGCCACGACCTGCTGCAACCCCTGCACGCCGCCCGGCTGTTCATCGCCGCGCTAAAAGAAGAGCCGGCGCTGGAAGATGCGACCAGCCGCACCCTGGCCGTCAACGCGGACCGCGCCATCGACAGCGCCCACCGTCTGCTGACCGCCCTGCTGAACCTGTCCAAGCTGGAGGCCGGCGGCGTGCGGACCAATGTCGCGCGGCTGTCGCTGGGCGGCCTGTTCGACGAACTGCGCCGCGAGTTCGCGCCCGTGGCCGAGGCCAAAGGCCTGGCTCTGACCGTGATGTCCAGCGGCCTGTGGGTCGCGTCCGACCGTGATCTGCTGCGCTCCATGCTGCAAAATCTGGTGGCCAACGCGATCCGCTATACCGATGCCGGCCGGGTGTTGGTCGGGGCGCGTCGGCGGGGCGAGACGGTGCAACTGTTCGTTTGCGACACCGGACGCGGGATCCCCGACACCGAACACGAAACCGTCTTCGGCGAGTTCGTGCGTCTGCCGGGCGCTGTCGACGAACCGGGCGCTGGCCTGGGGCTGGCCATCGTGCGCCGCCTGTCCAGCCTGCTCGATCACCCGCTGGAGCTGAGTTCACGTTTGGGACGCGGCACGACCTTCCGGATCACCGTGCCGCGCAGCGCGGCCGACCTGCCCGCCGAGGCGCCGCCGGTGCGCGAGGCGCGCCTGCCGCTGGCGGGTCTGCGAGTGCTGTGCGTGGACAATGAGCCGGTGATCCTGGACGCGCTGAACGCCCTGCTCACCCGCTGGGGCGCGCGGCCGACACTGGTCACCAGCGTCGAGGCGGCCAAGGCGGCGCAAGGGCCGTTCGACGCCGCCGTGGTCGATCTGCATCTGGGCGATGGGCCCGAAGGGTTCGCCGTCATCGACTGGCTGAGGCCCCAGGGCGTGCGCCGCATCGCCCTGGTCACCGCCGACACCCGCGACGGGCTGAACGAACAGGCCACGGCGGCCGGCGCCGTCCTTCTGCCCAAGCCGATCAAGCCGGCGGCGCTGAAGGCCTTCCTGTCTAGTTAAGCCGGGTCCAGCGATTTGGCCAGGATCACCGCCTGGGTCCGGTTGTGAACACCCAGCTTTCGAAACACGCTGGTCAGATGCGCCTTGATGGTGGCTTCGGAGACGCCGAGGTCGAAGGCGATCTGCTTGTTCAGCCGGCCGGCCTTCAGCCCTTCCAGGATGCGCAGTTGCGACGGCGTCAGGCTGGCCACGCGGCCCGCCAGATCGTCGTCGGCCTCGGGCACATCCGGCGCCCAGCTGTCGCCGGCGAGAATGGCGGCGATCGCCTCGACCATCTGCGGCAGGGACGAAGACTTGGGAATAAAGCCGGCGGCGCCCAGACCCAGGGCGTGGCGCACCACCGGCGCGTCCTCACTGGCCGAGACCACCGCCACCGGCACGGTCGGCTGTTCGGCCCGCACGGCGGCGAGACCCGCCATGCCCTCGCTGTCCGACAGTTTCAGATCCAGCAGCAACAGATCGACGGGCCCCGCGACCATCGCGGCCCGGGCCTCGGCCAGGCTGGCGCATTCCACCACCTCCGCGCCCGGCGCCGCCTTGTCGACGGCCGAGCGCAGGGCGGCGCGAAACAGGGGATGGTCGTCGGCGACGACGATGCGATCCATGGGCTTCCTTCCGTGCGCGGCGTCTGACCGGCCGCGTCGTCGCCATCATGGCGCGGTTCGACTTTGGTCGAAATTAGACCAATGGCCAATGGCTCCCCGAGGCCGGAGGCGGAAAGGTCGTCAAAGGGACGCCCGCGCGAGACGGGCGCGGGAGGTTCATCATGATCAAGACAAGCCTGATGGCAGGAGCCGCCGCCGTCGCGCTGATGGCGACGCCCAGCCTGGCCTCGGCCCAGGACCAGGCCGCGCTCGAGGCGCGCATCGCTCAGCTCGAAGCCCAGTTGAACGCCCTGAAGTCCGAGGTCGTCGCCGCGCGAACCCAGCAGGCGGCGCAACAGCAGGACATCATCCGCCTGGAGACCCGCCCGGCCGCGCCCGCCCCGGTCCAACAGGCCGCGGCGCCAGCCGCGCCCGGCGAAGGGTTCCGCATTGGCGACCACACGGTCAAGTTCGGCGGCTTCGTCAAGGTCGACGCCTACGCCAGCCGCTACTCGGGCGGCGACCCGGCAAACGGCGACGCGCTGCGTGAATTCCACATTCCCGGCTCCATCCCCATCGGTGGGACCAATGAGGATACGGCGACCGACTTCAACGCCCGTCAGACCCGGTTCTGGCTGACCACCGACGGCATGGTCGGCGGCCATAAGATCGGCACGCGGATGGAAATGGACTTCCAGACCCTGCCCGGCGCCGGCGACCAGCGCACCACCAGCCCGGCCAACCCGGCCCTGCGTCGCGCCTTCATCACCATCGATAACTGGCTGATCGGCCAGGAATGGACCAACTTCCAGAACACCGCCGTTCTGCCCGAATCCTCCGACTTCATCGGCGCGGCGGAGGGCACGGTCTTCGCCCGTCAGGTCCAGGTCCGCTACACGCGCGGTCCCTTCTCGGTCTCGGTCGAGAACCCCGAGACGACCGTGACCCCATTCGGCGGCGGCGCGCGCATCATCGCCGACGACAGCACCCTGCCGGACTTCACCGCCCGCTATGCGGTGTCCAAGCCCTGGGGCGATTTCCAGTTCGCCGGCCTGCTGCGTCAGCTGAAATACCAGAGCCCGGCCAGCAACATCGATTCCACTGCGACCGGCTGGGGGCTGTCGGCCTCGACCAAGATAAAGGTCGGCGCCAAGGACGATCTGCGCCTGATGGTGACGGGCGGCGAGGGCATCGGCCGCTATGTTGGTCTCAACTTCTCCAACGACGCGGTGCTGAACGGCTCGGGCGATCTGGATGCGATCAGCGTGGTCGCCGGCTTCGCCGCCTATCGTCACGTCTGGGCGCCCGGCTGGCGCTCAAGCCTGATCTGGTCGGCGCAGAAGGTGGACAACGACCTGGCCTTCACAGGTCTGACCGCCAACCGTTCGGCCCAGAGCCTCCACGCCAACTTGATCTGGTCGCCGGTTACGGCGTTTGATGTCGGCGCCGAACTGATGTTCGCAGACCGCGAGATCGAAACCGGCGCCAGCGGCGACATGACCCGACTGATCCTGTTCGCCAAATACGGATTCTGATTTGATGCCGGAGACGTCTCGCGTGCCTGATCCCGCCCTCTATCCCGTCCCCGCCGACTGGGCCGCCAAGGCCCATATGGACCGGGAGGCGTATGAGGCGGCGCGGATCGCCGCACGCGAGACGCCGGACGCCTTCTGGGCCGAACAGGCAAAGCGTCTGGACTGGATCACCCCGCCGACCCGGATCAAGGACGTCTCCTTCAACAAGGAAGACTTCCGTATTCGCTGGTTCGAGGACGGCGTCCTGAACGTCTCGGCCAACTGCATCGACCGTCACCTGCCCCACCGCAAGGACGAGACGGCGATCATCTGGGAAGGCGACGATCCCGCCGACAGCCGCCATATCACCTTCGGCGAACTGCACGCCGAGGTGTGCCGCATGGCCAATGTGCTGAAGGCGCATGGGGCCAAAAAGGGCGACCGGATCACCCTGTATCTGCCCATGATCCCCGAGGCCGCCTACGCCATGCTGGCCTGTGCGCGGATCGGCGCGGTGCATTCGGTCGTCTTCGGCGGCTTCTCGCCCGACAGCCTGTGCGGCCGGATCGAGGACTGCGGCTCCAATCTGGTCATCACCGCCGATGAGGGTCTGCGCGGCGGCAAGCACATTCCGCTGAAGGCCAATGTCGACGAGGCCCTGACGAAGGTGAAGGTCGACACCGTCCTGGTCATCCGCCGCACCGGCGCCAACGTGCCGATGATCGAGGGTCGCGACTTCGACTATGGGCAGGAGGCCGCAAAGGTCGACGCCGACTGCCCGCCCGAGCCGATGAACGCCGAGGATCCGCTGTTCATCCTCTACACCTCCGGCTCGACGGGTAAGCCCAAGGGCGTGCTGCACACCACGGGCGGCTATCTGTTTTGGGCCGCCTGGACGCACGAGATCGTCTTCGACTATCGCCCCGGCGAGGTCTTCTGGTGCACCGCCGATGTGGGCTGGGT
Source organism: Brevundimonas vesicularis (assembly GCF_027886425.1). NCBI lineage: Bacteria > Pseudomonadati > Pseudomonadota > Alphaproteobacteria > Caulobacterales > Caulobacteraceae > Brevundimonas > Brevundimonas vesicularis. The sequence goes on from NZ_CP115671.1 coordinate 63,633, forward strand.
CACGGGCCACTCCTACATGGTCTATGGTCCGCTCGCGAATGCGGCGACGACCCTGATGTTCGAGGGCGTGCCCAACTATCCCGACGCCGGTCGGTTCTGGCAGGTGGTCGACAAGCACAAGGTCGAGATCTTCTACACCGCGCCGACGGCCCTGCGCGCCCTGATGCGCGAGGGCGATGCGCCGGTGAAGGCCTCTTCGCGCGCCTCGCTGCGGCTGCTCGGCACGGTGGGAGAGCCAATCAACCCCGAGGCCTGGCGCTGGTATCACGAGGTGGTCGGCGACGGCCGTTGCCCCATCGTGGACACCTGGTGGCAGACCGAGACGGGCGGTCATCTGATCACCCCCCTGCCCGGCGCCACCGACCTGAAGCCCGGATCGGCGACCCTGCCCCTGCCCGGCGTCGAGCTTCAGATCGTGGATGCCGAGGGCCAGCCCCTGGAGGGCGCCGTTTCCGGTAATCTGTGCATCACCGACAGCTGGCCGGGCCAGATGCGTACCGTCTATGGCGACGATCAGCGCTTCTTCGACACCTATTTCTCGACCTATCCCGGCCGCTACTTCACCGGCGACGGCTGCCGCCGGGACGAGGACGGCTATTACTGGATCACCGGCCGGGTGGACGACGTCATCAATGTCTCGGGCCACCGAATGGGCACGGCCGAGGTCGAGAGCGCGCTGGTCCTGCACGACGATGTCGCCGAGGCGGCGGTGGTCGGCTATCCGCACGACATCAAGGGCCAGGGCATCTACGCCTATGTCACCCTGAACAAGGGCGCCGAGGCGACCGAGGATCTGAGAAAGGCCCTGGTCGCTCACGTCCGTCACGAGATCGGCCCTATCGCCGCCCCCGACGTGATCCAGTGGGCGCCGGGCCTGCCCAAGACCCGGTCGGGCAAGATCATGCGCCGCATCCTGCGCAAGATCGCCGAGAACGAGATCGGCGCTCTGGGCGACACCTCGACCCTGGCCGACCCGTCGGTCGTAGACGATCTGGTCAAGAACCGCGCCGGGGCCTGAAGACGCGGGTTCAATGCGGGGGCTGATGCGCCTATCTGTGCGTCACCCCGCCGCAGCCTGAGCCGTCCATGCCTCGTTTCCTGTCCCGCCTGCCGATCGACGGCTATCTGCTGGCCCTGATCGGCATGGTGATCCTGGCGGCGCTGTTTCCCGCCAGCGGACAGGCGGCCGTCGTCATGGACTGGGTGGTCAAGGCCGCCATCGCCCTGCTGTTCTTCCTGTACGGCGCGCGGATGTCGCCGGCGGCCATCGGCGCGGGCCTGCTGCACTGGCGGCTTCAGGGCACGGTCTTCCTGTCGACCTTCCTGCTGTTTCCGCTGCTGGGGCTTGGCCTGGTCTTTCTGATGCGAGGGTCGCTTCAGCCCGATCTGCTGACGGGGATGCTCTATCTGTGCCTGCTGCCGTCCACGGTGCAGTCGTCCATCGCCTTCACCTCCATCGCCGGCGGCAATGTCGCGGGTGCCCTGACCAGCGCCAGCCTGTCGAACCTGCTGGGCGTGATCGTGACGCCGCTGCTGGTCGCCCTGCTGATCGGCGGCGCCAATGGCGGCATCCATCTGCAGTCCATCTTCGACATCGGACTGCAGATCCTGGCCCCCTTCGCCGTAGGCCAGCTGTGCCGCCCGCTGCTGAAGGACTGGCTGACCCGCCACGCCAAACTGACCGGCCTGGTCGACCGCGGCTCCATCCTGCTGATCGTCTACGCCGCCTTCAGCGAGGGCGTCGTCGCCGGCGTCTGGTCCCAGGTCGCGCCGCTGGATCTGGCCAAGGTCATTGGCCTCAACATCGCCCTGCTGGCCATCGTCCTGACCCTGACTCTGTTCGCCGGCCGCGCGCTGAAGTTCGACCGGCCCGATCGGATCGTCATCCTGTTCTGCGGCTCCAAGAAGAGCATGGCCACCGGCATCCCCCTGGCCGGCATCCTGTTCGCCGGTCACGCCGTGCCGCTGATCGTCCTGCCGATCATGCTGTTCCACCAGATCCAGCTGTTCGCCTGCACCATCATCGCCCAGCGCTATGCGCGCGAGAATGAAGCGCGCGCCTTGAGCGCCACTGTCGCTTGAGATAGACCGGCCTCAGGCCATCGCGGGCATGATGTAGTGGTAGCCTGAAAGCTTCCCAAGCTTTTCGTGCGGGTTCGATTCCCGCTGCCCGCTCCAGCCTCTCGGCGAAGGCGCGACGTCGCCGCCGCGCCTTCCTTCCGACCTCAGTTCGCCGCTTCGACCGTCACGCCGCGCTTTTGCAGGATGGCCTGGACGCTGTCGTCGCCGGTCAGGTGAGCGGCGCCGACGGCGATGAAGGCGGTGCCGGAGCCTTCAAGCAGGGTCTGGATCTGGTTGGCCCAGTCGGTGTTCCGATCCACCAGAACGGACTGATAGAGGGCCGGCGAGGCCTCCTTCATTTCCGTGATCGTGACGCGATCCAGCGTTGCGACGTCGCCCCGGGCCCAGGCCTCGACCATTTCATCCAGTTTTGTGGCGGCGTTCTCGTAGTCCTTCAGCGTCTCGCGCAGGAAGACCAGTTGCACGTCGTCGGGCAGGCCGGCCAGGATGCCGATCTGTTTGTCGATGGTCTCGAAGCCGTGGATCGGCTTGCCCGCCGCCTCGGCGCGCGCCTTCAACACCAGTTCGACGCCCGACTTGGGGTCGTAGCCGGCCTTGATCAGCGGCGCGACCGACAGGCTGAGCGCCGCCAACCAGGGCTTCATCGGCTGAAGCTGGGCGGCCGAGGCGCCCATGGCTTGGGCTGCCGCATCCAGTTCGGCGTTTTCTTCCGGCGTCAGGCGGCTGGACAAGGGGGTCTCGGGCGACAGGCCGTGCTGCTGAATCAGCGGCATGATGGCGGCCTGGTCGTCGGGATTGCTGATCTCGAACCAGATGTCCGAGGCGCTGTCGAAGGCGGCCTCGACGCGGGGGCTGGCCCAGCCGGTCGTCGGGCGAAGCACATGGACCGAGCCGAACAGATACAGGGTCGAATCCGCATCCTTGACCACCCACAGGGCGGGGCCTTCGCCCTGGATGGGCGCGGGCGCAGCAGGCGCGGCGGTCTGGGCCAGGACGTCAGCCGGGACGCCGGCGATGGCGGCGAACAGCGCCACGCCTCCGGCGACGCCGATCGCGCCCCGCACCAGGGTGGAAACGGAGGATTTGAGATGGGCTGTAAAGGTCATGAGTTCACGCTTTATCGTCTGAAAAGATGGATTCGATGGGTTGGCCGAAGACGCGGGCGATCTTGAAGGCCAGCGGCAGGGAGGGGTCGTAACGGCCGGTCTCCAGGGCGTTCACGGTCTGGCGCGATACGCCGAGTTGTTCGGCCAACTGCGCCTGGCTCCAGTCGCGCTCGGCGCGCAGGACCTTGAGACGATTGTTCATGGCTCAGCCCCGCATCCGCGCCAGCCACCACCAGGCCCAGACGAGGGTGTAGCCGATCAGCATGGGGGCGATCATCAAGGCGGCGCCGGCGGACACATAGTCGATGGGCGAGCCGCCCGATCCGATCTCGCGCGCGATCACCTCGCGCCACGGCCCCGCCGAGGACAGGATCAGGCCGACGCCGCTGACGCACATGCCGGCCGTTCCGCCCCAGTACCAGGCGGCCTTGTGCGCCTCACGTGCGGCTTCGTCGATGACCCGCATCCATTCGGCGCCGACCCACAGCGAGCCGGCCATGATGGTGGCGGCGAAGACGGCGGTGAAGATCATCTCCCCCATCTCCGAACCGATCCAGCCGGCGCGGGCGGCGTATCCCATCGCGATCCCGCCGACCAAGGCTAACAACAGTCCGCCGCCGAAGGTGATTGCAATCGCCTTGATTACCGGCCGCCACTTGCGCATCAGTCAACACCCCTTGTCCTATTGACAAGCTACATTGACATAACGGCGTCGGCGCTGTCAAGCGCCCTTTCCATAGAAAGAGGCCCTACTCCGCCTTGGCGGCGGCGATCAGTTCGGGACGGGCGATGGCGCGGGGTGCGGTTTCGACCGGCGTCAGATCCGGCAAGGCCTTGCCCTCATGGTCGACCTGCAGATCCTCGAACCGGCGTGCGGAGACCATGACCTGGCTCTCGAGCGAGCCGACGAACTGATTGTACTTGCCGACGGCCGTATCCAGCGCGCGTCCGACGGCGGAGGCATGGCCGCCCATGACCGACAGCCGCTTGTAGAGTTCGCGGCCCAAGGCGGCGACCTTGTCGGCGTTGGCCGCCTGCTCTTCCGCGCGCCAGCCATAGGCGACGGCCTTGCACAGGGCGAACAGGGTCGAGGGCGTGACGATGACGACGCGCGAGGCCATGGCCTGGGTCATCAAATCTGGCTCATGGTCCAGAGCCGTTACCAGGAAGGCGTCGCCGGGCACGAACAGGACGACGAAATCGGGGCTGGGCTTGAACTGGTCCTGATAGGCCTTGGACGACAGTTGGCGCACATGGGTTTTCAGGCTGGCGGCGGTGCGCAGACCGACGGAGCGGGCGCGCGCCTCCTCGTCGCCCTCCCCGTCGTCGAAGGCCAGCGGAACCTTGGCGTCGATCACGAACATGCCGCCGCCGGGCAGGCGGACGATGAAGTCGGGCCGGTTCTGGCGGCCCTCGTCGTCGGCGCTGGACGTCTGCTCGGTGAAGTCGAACCGCCCCGCCATGCCGGCGGCCTCCAGCACATTGCGACAGGTCTGCTCGCCCCAGCGCCCGCGACGGCCCGTATTGCCGCGCAGGGCCTCGGTCAGCTTGCGCGCCTCGTCGCGCGTGGCGGAGGAGGCCGTCATCAGCTGGGCCAGCTGTTCACGCAGCCCCCCGGTCTCTTCGGAGCGCGTCTTCTCCAGCGCGGCGACATGCTCCTGGAACTTGGTCAGGGTGTCGGCGACAGGTTTCAGCTGGGCGGCCATCCGCTCGCGCGCCAGCTGGTCCTGAGCGCGGAAGGTCTCGGTCGCGCGACTGACCATCTGATCCGCCACGACCTGGGCCGACTGCGCGGCCTGGGCCTTGAGCAGTTCGCCCATGGTCAAACGGCTTTCCTCGACCAGATCGATGCGGGCCTCCGCCGCCGCCAGCGCGCCGCTCGTCCTCTGCCAGCCCATATAGGCCCACAGAAAACCGCCCGCGAACGCGGCGGCCAGGACAGCGAGGATCAGCACAAGCATGTTCATGCTCCGTTCCTAACGAGAGTCGCCTTCAATGAGAAGCGGGGCCCTTCCGGCGCCGCTTGTCCGGAACGTCGCCGTTGCGATGACGTTGGTGTCTCAGCCATTTGCACGAAGGACCCGCCCATGACCCCGGAAAAGCCCCACCGACACGACACCGCCGCCGATGCGGTGCACGACGGCCGGCCGGTCGAAGCAGAACTGGTGCGCAGCGGACGCAAGAACCCGCGCATCGCCGTCATCCTAGCGGTTTCGACCCTCGCCGCCGCGGTGCTGCTGTTGGGACTGTGGTTCGTGACCAACGGCGCTTTCAACGCCAAGAACGCTGAGACGGGGCCGCAAGCCGCCGCCGCCGAGACCCAGGCGTTCGCGGGCGACAGCCAGACGCCGCCCGCCGCCGACGCGCCAACGGATTCGACGGGCCGCGCCGTCGCCACACCGACGGGCGAAGCGCCGAACGTCAACGCCCCGACGGCGCCTTCGAACTAACTCGGTCAGGCCGGGCGGCGGGCGCGAAGGGCCTGGACGATGGTGCCGTCGTCCAGCCAATCCAGTTCGCCGCCGACCGGCACCCCGCGCGCCAGCGAGGTGATCTCCACATCCGGCCCGGCGATCCGCTCAGCGACATAGTGGGCGGTCGTCTGGCCATCGACCGTGGCCGGCAGGGCCAGCACGACCTCGCGCACGCCCCCGCCCCTTACGCGCCCGACCAGTTCGGTGACCCGCAGATGCTCGGGTCCGACGCCGTCCAGAGCGGACAGCAGTCCGCCCAGCACATGATATTTTCCGCGAAAGGCGCCGGATCGCTCCATCGCCCACAGGGCGCCGGCCTCCTCGACCACGCAGATCAGGCCATTGTCACGCGATCCGTCCGAACAGATGGCGCAGGGGTCGCGCGTATCCGGCGCGCCGCAAACCGAGCACGACACGACCTTTTCCGCCGTCTCGGCCAGCGACGCCGCCAGCGGCACCAGCAACTGCTCGCGCCGCTTCAACAGCGCCAGCGCCGCGCGCCGCGCCGAGCGCGGACCCAGGCCCGGCAGTTTGGCGAGAAGGGAGATCAGCCGTTCGATCTCCGGCCCGGCGGAGACGGCCATCAGAACAGTTTCGGCATTCCGGGAATGTTCATCCCGGCCATGGGGCCTGCGGCCTCGCGCATCAGGGCGTTGTTTTGCTCATCCAGCTTGCGCTTGGCGTCCGCATGGGCGGCGACGATAAGATCGGCCAGGATCTCGCCCTCGCCCGGGCTCAACAGACTGTCGTCGATCTTGATGGCCGTAATCTCGCCAGGCCCCTTGAGGGACACCGAGACGAGGCCGCCGCCGGACGAACCCTCGGCTGTGGTTTCAGCCATCCTGGCTTGGGCGTCCTGCAGCTTTTGCTGCATCGCCTGGGCCTGCTGCATCAGTTGGGTCAGATCTTTCATGCCCTCTAGATAGGGCGAACAAAGCTCGGGCGACAGAGGGGTTGTGCTCGGTGCGTGATATCGAAACCCAGTCTTTCGGGATTGGCGCTTGCGGCTGTTGCGAAACACCCTAATTAGCACCTGTACTCGTTGCTATTTAAGTCAGGAACGCATTCCCATGGCCTATGACGCTACTCATCAACGCGACGTCCCGCTGTCGGACGCCGCCCTGTCGCAACTGTTCACCGAGGCGCGCACGCGCAACGGCTGGACTGACCGCCCCGTCGCGCCGGAACTGCTGCGCAAGCTGTATGACCTGACCAAGTTCGGGCCGACGGCGGTCAACGGATCGCCCGCCCGCTTCGTCTTCGTCACGTCTCCGGAGGCCAAGGCCCGCCTGATCCCGCTGATGAGCGAGGGCAATCGCGACAAGACGCAGCAGGCCCCGGTGACGGTGATCGTCGGTCAGGACATGGATTTCCACGACCATCTCGACGCCCTGTTCCCCCACGCTCCGGGCGCCAAGGCCTGGTTCGCCGACGAGGCCGCTCGGCGTGAGACCGCCTTCCGCAATGCCTCGCTGCAAGGCGGCTATCTGACCATCGCCGCCCGCGCCCTGGGCCTGGATGTCGGGCCGATGTCCGGCTTCGACGCCGCCGGCGTGAAGGCCCAGTTCTTCCCCGACAGCCATGTCGAGCCGAACTATATCCTCAACCTCGGCTATGGCTCGGACGAGAACCTGTTTCCACGCTCGCCGCGCCTGTCGTTCGACGAGGCCGCAAAGATCCTCTGAGCCGAGCGCTCAGCCCGAAACGAAGAAAGGCGGCCGTCGGGCCGCCCTTTTGTCGTTCATCGCCGGAACGATCAGGTGTTGGGCGGCGCAGACGCCGTCGCGGCGGGCGGGGCCGCCGGGGTCGCCTGAGACGCGGCGGGGGCGCCGGCGGCCGGGGTGGTCCCGGTCGCTTCGGTCGCCGCGGCGCCCTCGGTCACCGGGGCCTCGCCCGTCGCAGGCGCGCCGGCGGCCGGCGCGGCCGCGCCAGGCTGACGGGTGGGATCCGGCGCCGGGATGGCGAAGCCGCCCGAGCCCTGAGTGCGCAGCCAGGCGATCAGATTGATGCGCGTCTGAGTGTCGCGGATGCCGGCGAAGGACATCTTGGTGCCGGGCACGTATTTGGCCGGGGCCGTGATGAAGCTGTTGATCTGGTCATAGCCCCAGGTCGGCGCCTCGGCCTTGTGCTTGGCCATGGCGTCGGAATAGGCGAAGCCCGGACGGTGCATGACCGGCCCGCCGACCACGCCCCACAGGTTCGGACCGATCTTGTCGGCGCCGCCCTGGTGCGCGTCATGGCAGGCCTGGCAACGTGCGAAGGCGGCCTCGCCGGCGGCCAGATCGGCGGTCGGCAGGACCGTGCCCCAGTCGGGCGCCAGTTCGGCGGCTTCACCGCCGGCGGCTTCTTCCGGCGCATCGACGAAATAGCCCATCTTTTCGGGCGCTTCCGAATGATAGACGAGGCCCGAGGCCTGCTGGACGACCAGGATGACGAACGCCGTCCCCAGAGCCGCGCCGAAAATCTTGTTCCACTTAAGATCGCCGCTCATACGCCTGGTCGTTTCCCTCTGCCGGCCGGGCCCCTTAGAAAACATGCCCCGGACATAATCTTGCTTTGGCGTCTCTGGCACGGTAGCGCCGCCTTCGCAACCGGCCCAACGCGCGACGGGCCAGACAGGCGTCAGGGAAGTCGATGAATCCGTTGATAATGATACCGGCTCGCATGGCCGCCACTCGCCTGCCGAACAAGCCGCTGGCCCTGATCGGCGACACGCCGATGATCGTGCGCGCCTATCGCCAGGCCGAGGCCTCGGGCCTGCCGGTCGTGGTCGCCGCCGGCGATCCAGAAATCGTAGAGGCGGTGGAAGCCGCAGGCGGCCGCGCCGTCCTGACCGACCCGGCCCTGCCGTCGGGCTCGGACCGCATTCGCGCCGCCGTGGACGCCATCGACCCCGAGGGCGATTTCGACGCCGTCATCAACGTCCAGGGCGACATGCCCTTCGCCAGCCCCGGTCTGGCCGTCGCCTGCGCCGCCATCCTACACGGCGAGCCGACCTGCGACATCGCCACCCTGGTCGCCGCCGAGGCCGACGGGTCGGACCGGACCAATCCCGATGTGGTCAAGGCGGTGCTGGCTCTGGGCGAAGGCGAACGCCAGGCGCGCGCCCTCTATTTCACGCGCTCGACCCTGTACGGCGACGCCCCCGTCTGGCGCCACATCGGCGTCTATGGCTATCGCCGTGAGGCGCTGAACCGCTTCTGCGCCGCGCCGCCGTCGCCGCTGGAAAAACGCGAGAAGCTGGAACAGCTGCGCGCCTTGGAAATGGGCATGCAGATCTGGGCCGCCGTCATCGACGAAGCCCCCCTGTCCGTCGACAATCCCGCCGACCTGGAGGCGGCGCGGGCGCTGGCCTAGACCTCCTCGACCCAGGCCTTGATCAGGCTGTGGGCGATGGCGAAGGGCGGCGGGGCCTGAATGCTCGGATGCTCGCCCGCCAGCACGGCGCGCGCCTCGGCCCGCGTCAGCCAGGCGACGGCTTCCAATTCGGTCTGGTCCGGTTGCGCCTGATCGTCCGACACCTCCGCGATCAGGCCGATCATCAGTTGCGAGGGAAAGGGCCAGGGTTGGCTGGAGTGATAGGCCGTGGCGATCACGGTCAGGCCGGCCTCTTCCTTCACCTCGCGGGCGCAGGCCTCCTCGATGGATTCGCCCGGTTCCAGGAACCCGGCCAGAGCCGACATCCGTCCGGCAGGCCAGGCCGCCTGACGGCCAACCAGGCAGATGGGTTCGGCCCCGCCTTTATAGACCGGCAGCATGATGGTGACCGGATCGACGCGCGGGAAATGCTCGGTCCCGCAGGCCGGGCAAATCCGCTTCCAGCCGCCCGACGCCGTCTCGCTCAGGGTGCCGCAGTTGGCGCAGAAGCCGTGTTTGCGTCGCCAGTCGAACAGGCTCTTGGCCCCGCCCGCGATCGCCGCATCCGCTGCCGGCAGGATCGCCGCCGCCGCGCGCATCTCTTGAAAGGCGCCCAGCCCGGCCAGCGGCCCATCGGTCGGATCGATCGAGCCTTCAAACTCGATGGCGAAGACGGGTTCGTCGTTCCACAGGCCCAGAAACGCCTCGCGATCGCGCACCAGGGTGCGCGCATGGCGCATCTGCAGCCACGCCAGCCTCGGCCCCTCGCCCGTCTCCTCAATCAGCGGCCGCCCCTCCCAGAGCACCAGGGCCTGGGCGTAGGGCTTGGCGGCCTGCTCCGCCAGCCAGTCGGGATCATTCCTCAGGTCCCCGGCCCGATCGAGCGGATTGCCGGCGAAGGTGTTCTGATGGGCCATGAGGGTTTGTAGCTCTTGATTCCAACCGCCGCACCCGTCATATCTCCGCTTGGAGATCGCGGGCGAAGGTTTCGCCAATCTGGTCAGGGCCGGAAGGCAGCAGCCACAACGAATTCCCCTTCGGGTCGCGGTCTCTACTTCCTCTTTTTCTGCGCTACCGCTCGCCGCACGGCGGCTCGCTGATCGAGCGCGTTTGGTGCGCCATTTTTTGAACGCGAGGGCAGACGGTTGTGATACGCCACAACTTCTGCGAACGTCGTCCTATGAGACCCGTATGGCTCCTTGGATTGTTGGGGTTGTGCGCCTGTGGATCGGCGCCCGCAGAGCCGCGACCGCAGTTGACGGGTTCAGCGTCTACCGGACGATGGGCTGTTACGAGACGGCGCTTCAGACAAACGGCGCTCAGATCGATCTCAACCCTGACGGAACCGTCCAGATTTCGACGTATAACGGCGACAAATCTCAACGTACTTCCGCAAGTGAAATCGGTCGTCGCCTGTACGAAATGGGCCTCGATGTCAGGAACCCGATCTACGTCGAGCCGAAAGCATCCAATCGTTACACCGACGTCGTTGGAATTCTTAAGGACTTGCGGATGCGAGGGTACCAGCACGTACGGCTGATGAACTTGCCTGCATGACCGAGTCGTAGCGCCGCGTTTCCAATCCGAGATAATCCAGCCTTTTGGGTGAACGGCCGCTTCGCTGCGGACCTCACCCGCTGTAAGACTTCCTCCCATGACGGACAGCGACACGAATCTCGACGGCCCGCCCTGGGAAGAGGACGACGTCGCCCCGCGCGACGAAAACACCGACGACATGTTCGGCGCGCCTGCCGCAGCGCCAGAGCCGGTCGTGGCGCCCGCTGCCGCCCCCGTCGCCAAGCCCGCCCCCGCCGACGTCGAGGCCCACGTCGATGACGGCGCCGCCTATCAGGTGCTGGCGCGCAAATACCGGCCGCGCACCTTCGAGGATCTGATCGGTCAGGAGGCGATGGTGCGCACCCTGACCAATGCCTTCGCCACGGGCCGGATCGCCCACGCCTTCATGCTGACGGGCGTGCGCGGCGTCGGCAAGACGACCACCGCTCGCCTTTTGGCTCGCGCCCTGAACAACGAGACCGACGTCATCGACAAGCCGTCGCTGGCCCTGACCGCCCACGGCCGGCACGACGCCGCCATCATGGCCGGCCAGCACATGGACGTGATGGAGATGGACGCGGCGTCGCACACCGGCGTCAACGACATCCGCGACATTCTCGAAAGCGTCCGCTATGCGCCCGTCGAGGCGCGTTACAAGGTCTATGTGCTGGACGAGGTCCACATGCTGTCGACGCAGGCGTTCAACGCCCTGCTGAAGACGCTGGAAGAGCCGCCGCCCCACGCCAAATTCATCTTCGCCACCACCGAGATCCGCAAGGTGCCGGTGACGATCCTGAGCCGCTGTCAGCGCTTCGACCTGCGTCGTGTCGAGCCGGAAATCCTGGTCGAGCATCTGGGCCGGATCGCAGACCGCGAAGGCATGAAGATCGAGAACGACGCCTTGGCCCTGATCTCGCGCGCGGCCGAGGGGTCGGTGCGTGACGGCCTGTCGCTGCTGGACCAGGCCCTGGTTCAGGCCGAGCGCGGCGAGATGGTCAAGACCGAGACGGTGCGCGACATGCTGGGCCTGGCCGACCGGACCCAGACCATCGCCCTGTTCGAAAGCGTCATGGCTGGACGCACGCCCGAGGCGCTGGAGAGTTTCCGCACCCTCTACGGCTTCGGCGCCGATCCGGTGCAGGTGACCAACGACCTGTTGGAACATTGCCACGCCGCCTCTGTCGCCAAGATGCTGGGTCCGAATGCGACGCGCCTGCCCAATGATCAGGCGCAGAAGTTGGCGGCCCTGGGTGCAGCCATTCCAGCGGCGACGTTGTCGCGCACCTGGCAGATGCTGCTGAAGGCGCTGGACGAGGTGCGGCGCGCGCCCAATCCGGCCGATGCGGTGGAAATGGCGATCGTGCGCCTGGCCTATGCCGCCGATCTGCCGGGACCGGAGGAGGCGCTGAAGCGGCTGCAGTCCGGTGAACCGATGGGCGGCGGCTCGGCCCCGCGTGGTGGCGGTGGTGGAGGCGGCGGCGGAACTTCGGCGCAGATGGCCGCGCGGCCGGTGATGGCCCCCGCCCTGCCCGATCCGCAGACCTTCGAACAGGTCGTCGCCCTGATCGGCGAGAAGCGCGAGGTCGGACTTCAGATGGATGTGGAGCGGTATGTGAAGCCGGTCTCGTTCAAGCCCGGCGCCATCGTCTATGAAAGCGTCCAGGGCGCGCCCATCGAACTGGCCCGCAAGCTGTCGGCCCGCCTGCGCGAATGGACCGGTCGCACCTGGCTGATCGCCGCCAACGGCCAGGGCGGGGCCGAGACGGTCATCGAAGTCCAGAAAAAGGCCCGCGCCGCCGAACGCGCCGAGGTCGAGGCCAATCCCTTCGTCCAGGCGGTGCTTCAGGCCTTCCCCGGCGCCAAGCTGGGCGAGATCAAGACCATCGCCCCGACCGTGGTCACCCCGGAAATCCCCGACGTGGTCGAGGACGACGACGAGGATTGAGGGTTCGGCCTATCGCGGCGCGCGCTTGGCCAGGATGCGTTGCAGGGTGCGGCGGTGCATGCCCAGGCGGCGCGCCGTCTCCGAGACATTGTGGTCGCACAGCTCATAGACGCGCTGGATATGTTCCCAGCGCACGCGGTCTGCGCTCATCGGGTTTTCGGGCGGCTCGGGGGAATCGCCGGTGGCGAGCAGGGCCTTGACCACGTCGTCGGCATCGGCGGGCTTGGACAGATAGTCGACAGCGCCGGCCTTGACCGCCGCGACCGCCGTGGCGATGGCGCCGTAGCCGGTCACCATGACGATGCGGGCGTCCTCGCGCTTTTCGCGCACCGCCTCGACGATCTTCAGGCCGTTGCCGTCCTCAAGCCGCATGTCCAGCACGGCGAAGGCCGGGGCCTTGTCGCGCAGCAGCTGCATCGCCTCGGCGACCGATTCAGCGGTCGTCACCTGAAAGCCGCGCGCCTCCAGCGCCCGCCCCATCCGGGTGCGCAGGGCCTGATCGTCATCCAGCAGCAGCAGGGACTTGTCGGGCAGGGCGGCGATGCGGGCTTCGAGTTCTGACATGCGTTTCTCTCCTGCCGCTTCAAGTCGGGACGGGTAGCGCGCGGGTCAAGGCCAAGGTTCCGCCTGCGACGCTTCGACCCAATCGCTTCACGCCGCGACCTCCAGCGCCGGCCGCGCCCACCGCACCGCCACGCGCGCGCCGCGTGCCGAACCCTTGGCGTCCGATTGCGGCAGGCCCTGGCCCACGCTGACCGAGCCGCCGGTCCGTTCCAGCAGCGTGCGGGCGATGAAGAAGCCCAGCCCCATGCCGCCCTGGCTGGGGGCGATAGGCGGCTCGACAGTTGCGCGAGGCTTGGAGGGTCTGGCGGCGGCGGCGATCTGGGCGGCCAGGGCCTGGCGCGCCTTGCCCTGCGGCCGACTGGTCACATAGGGCTCGCCCAGCCGGGGCAGGATGTCCCCCGCAAAGCCCGGGCCATCGTCCAGAATCTCGATCTCGATCCAGCCGGCGTCCACCACCGCCTGGACCCGCACCGTCGTCTTGGCGAAATCGGCGGCGTTCTCGACCAGGGTGGACAGGCCGTGGATCACCTCGGGCATCCGGCGCACGCGCGGCGCGGGCTGACCCGGCGGCGTCTTGACCAGCACATCAAAGGCCAGGTCGAAGCCCCGGTGCGGTTCCACCACCTCTTCCAGCAGGGCCTTCAGCGAGACGTCGGCATATAGGGCGTCGTCGCCCTCGGGCTGTTGCGACAGCTGGGTCAGTATGCCCCGGCACCGTTCGGCCTGTTGCAGGATCAGAGCCGCATCCTCGGCCGCGTCGCTGTCGGGGGCTGAAGCGCGTTGAAGCTCTTTCGCCACCACCTGAATGGTCGCCAGCGGCGTGCCTAGTTCGTGCGCCGCCGCCGCCGCCAGGCCGCCCAGCGCCGCCAGCCTCTGTTCGCGTTGCAGCACGTCCTGGGTGGTCGCCAGGGCCAACTCCAGCTTCTCCGCATCGGCCGCCACCCGCCAGGCGTAGCCGGCGGTGAAGACCACGCCGGTCACCAAAGCCATGGCCATGCCGAGACGATACAGCGTCGGCAGGTGGAAGTTCTCGTGCGGTCGCCACGGCAGAGGCTCGGACCAGAAGAACAGCACCCCGACCGCGATCAGGGCCAGCACGCCCAGCATCAGGGCCTGACGCGCCGGCAGGGCCGCCGCCGCGATCGTCACGGGCGCGACCAGCAGCAGACAGAACGGGTTCTCCAAGCCGCCTGTCAGACCCAGCAGCACCCCCAGTTGAAAGATGTCGAAGCCCAGGTGGATCGCCGTCGTGCGCCCGTCCGGCAGGCTGGCCTCCAGCCGGCGCACCCGCGCCATGGCCCCCACGTTCACCGCCGCGCTGATGGCGATCACGATCAAGCAGGGCCAGAGCGGCAGGGGAAAATGCAGCCCCTGATGCGCCGTCAGGATCGCGGCGCTCTGGCCGATGATCGTCAGCCAGCGCAGAACGATCAGGGTCCGCAGCGAAAACCCGCGGCCGCGACGCGGCGCATCGCTCCAGCCGTTCAACGGCTCCGAAGACGATGCGCCGTGCGGCGCCATGCGGGCTTCTGTCGAGGTCACACGCCTTCTATAGACCGATCACATCCGTTTCGTGAGAGGCCGTCATGCCGCGTCGTTCCATCCTGCTGTTCGCGGGCGCCTGCATCGCCATCGCCGTGGCGCTGGCCATCATCACGGTAGTGGTGGTCAGCGGTCGTGCGCCCACGTCGGACGGCGCCAAGGTGACGTCGACCGGCCAGCCCCTGGTCGGCGGCGACTTCAAACTGGTCAATCAGGATGGACAATCCGTCGATCAGACGATGCTGAACGGCAAATGGAGCCTGGTCTTCTTCGGCTTCACCTACTGCCCCGAGTTCTGCCCGACCACCCTGGCCGAGCTGGGCGCGGTGCAGCAGCGGCTGGGCGACAAGGCGGAGGATCTGCAAATCGTCTTCGTCAGTGTCGACCCCGAACGCGACACGCCCCAGGCGCTGAAGGACTATCTGTCATCCGACGGCTTTCCCAAGGGGACTATCGGCCTGACGGGCACGCCCGAACAGGTGGCGACCGCCGCCAAAGCCTACCGCGCCTTCTATCAGAAGGTCGGCGAGGGCGAGGGCTATACGATGAACCACTCCCTGACCGTCTATCTGATGGGCCCTGACGGCAAGTTCCGCACCGCCGTCGCCTATGGAATGGGGCCGGACAAGACGACCAGGATCATCGAACAGGCGATGGCGCGGGGTTAGCGGCGACCCCATAATCCTTTTGCAGGGTGATGCATTATATGTTGCCCTGCACAAACGGCGCTCGGCCGTATCGGATCGTCATGCTCTACGCCTTTCATGAACTCGCCTACCAGTCGGCGCTGCCGTTCCGGGTCGGCGCGCAACTGGCCCGCAGCTTCTGGACCTCGCCGTTCAACCCGGCGGCCGACACCGCCATCGGCCGCACCGCCTACGCCTCGGCCGAACTGTTCGAGAGCGTGACGCGGCGCTACGGCAAGCCGGCCTGGAAGCTGGAAACCATCGACATCGGCGGCAAGCCAGTGCGCACCACCGAACAGGTGATCTGGCAGAGCCCGTGGTGCCGCCTTGTCCGCTTCGCCCGCAACATCGGCGACTTGAAGCGCGCCAAGAAGCCCGCCTCCGGCCCGGCCGTCCTGATCGTGGCGCCGCTGTCGGGCCATTACGCCACCCTGCTGCGCGGCACGGTCGAGGCCTTCCTTCAGGACCACGACGTCTATGTCACCGACTGGGTCAACGCCCGCCAGGTGCCGATGCTGGAGGGGCGGTTCGATTTCTTCGACTACATCGACCACGTCCGGCTGATGCTGGCCGAGATCGGCGGCCGCGCCCACGTCGTCGGCGTGTGCCAGCCCGGCCCGCCCGTTCTGGCCGCCGGCGCGGTGATGGCCGAGGACGAGGACGAAAACCGTCCCCTGTCGATGACCTTCATGGGGTCGCCCATCGACGCGCGCCTGTCGCCGACCGTGACGAACCAGTTGGCCGAGGAAAAGCCCTTCACCTGGTTCAAGTCGAACATGATCCACACGGTGCCCCTGCCCTATGCGGGCTTCGGGCGGCGCGTCTATCCGGGCTTCGTCCAGCTCTACAGCTTCATGTCGATGAACGAGGATCGCCACCGCGACGCCCACTGGAACTATTTCACCAGCCTGATCGCCGGCGACGGCGACGAGGTCGAAAAGCACGAGGAATTCTACGACGAATATCTGTCGGTGCTGGACCTGACCGAAGAGTTCTATCTCCAGACCATCGACATCGTCTTCCAGCAGCATCTGCTGGCGCGGGGCCTGTTGGAGCATCGCGGGCGCAAGGTCGATCTGTCCAGGATCACCGACATCGGCCTGATGACCGTCGAGGGCGAGAAGGACGACATCTCCGGTGTCGGCCAGACCCAGGCCGCGCACGGCCTGTGCCCCAACATTCCCGAAGATCGCCGCGTCCTCTACGTCCAGCCGGGCGTGGGCCATTACGGCGTGTTCAACGGCCGTCGCTTCCGTGACGAGATCTATCCCCGCGTGCGCGATTTCATCGCCCAGAACGAGGCCGCCGGTGGCGTACCGCAACGGTCAGCGGCTGCCGCTTGACGAAAGCGGGGCCGGCGCCGGTCCCGTCCTCAGACTGTCGGTCAATCCACGTGCGCGACGTCTGTCGGTGCGGATCGACGCGCGAGCCGGCGAGGCCGTGGTCATCGCCCCGACCGAGCGCGGCCTGAGCCAGGCCGTCGCCTTCGCCCGATCCAAGGCCGTCTGGATCAGCGAACGCCTGGCCGTCCGCCCCAAGAGCCGCCCCCTGGAACCGGGCCAGGTCATCTCCCTGCGCGGCAGGCCCGTGCGGCTTGAGGCCGTGTCCGGCGCGGGCGCCGCGCGTCTGGTCGAGGACGGGACGATCATCCGCTCGGGCGGCGAGGGCGAGGCCTACGCCCGCCGCGTCGAAAACCTGCTGAAGCGCGAGGCGCGAGACACCCTGCTGGAACGCACCGACCACCATCTGCGCGCGTTGGGCCAGGGCCCGGTCAAGATGGGCATCGCCGACACCCGGTCGCGCTGGGGCTCGTGCAGCCCGCACAACCGCACCATCCGCTACTCCTGGCGCGTCATCATGGCCCCGCCCCCGGTCATCGACTACCTCGCCGCCCACGAGGTCGCCCACCTGGTCCACGCCGACCACAGCCCGGCTTATTGGTCCGTGGTCGAACGGCTGGTCGGGGATCACAAGCCTTGGCGGAAATGGCTGAAAGACTACGGCGCCGCCCTTCACGCCGTGGGGCGTTAGGCGGAAACCCCAGCGGCCGGGCGCGTTTAGCATGGCCCGCCCACTCAGGAACGCCCCATGAAAACGATGATCACCCTGTCAATCGCGCTCGGTCTAGCCGCTGCCGCCGCCTCGTCCGCCAGCGCCCAGTCGCAGGCTACGATGAACGCCAACGCCGCTCAGGAACTTCAGCGCGCCGATCGGGCGCTCAATAGCCAGTACACGACGACGATGGGACGGCTGTCGCCCGCCAGCCGCACCTTGCTGCGCACCGCCCAACGCACCTGGATCAGCTTCCGCGATCAGCAATGCCGCTTCGAGGCCTCCGGCGTTCAGGGCGGTTCCGCCTATCCGATGGTGCATTCGACCTGCCTTGCGCGTCTGACGACAGAGCGGACACGCCAGTTGCGGACCCTCAGCCAATGTCAGGAAGGCGACCTGTCCTGCCCCCGCTGACCCAGGGCTGAAAAAGGAGGCGACCGCCGGGTCGCCTCCCTTTTTTACGCGCTGTTGGCGTCGCGATCAGAAGAACAGGGCGTCACCCTTTCGCTCCGGCGCCGGGCGGCCCTCGGGCTGCTGCGGGTTCGGCGCATCGCGATAGCCGCCCTTGGGCGACGCCGGACTGGACGGCTGCGGCGACGGCGGCTGTATCGGCGCCTGGTCGTCCGGGACATAGGGCTCGCCGGCCAGGGGATCGACGGGTTCGATGGGCAGGCCGTTCTGATCCAGGCCGCTCATCAGATCGCCGACCGGGTCGGGCGCGACCCAGCCCTCGGGCATGGGCGGACCGTTGGGGATGGCGGGGGCGTCCAGGCGCGGCAGGGCCGCCTCCATGAAGCCCTTCCAGATGGCGGCGGGCGACGAGCCGCCGGTCACGCCGCGCATGGCGGTGTTGTCGTCCTTGCCCACCCAGACGGCGGTGACGAAGCCGCCGGTATAGCCGACGAACCAGGCGTCCTTGTAATCCGAGGTCGTGCCGGTCTTGCCCGCCAGGTCGCGGCCCGAGATCGCCGCCGACCGGCCCGAGCCGCTGGTCACCACGCCGCGCAGCATCTGGTTCATATAGTAAAGCGACGGATTATTGATCGCCTGACCGCTCTGGCCCGACTGGCGCTGGTAGATGACGCGGCCCTGGGGCGTGCGGATGCGGCTGATGCCATAGGCGTCGACGCGGCGCCCGCCATTGGCGAAGGCGTCATAGGCGGTGGCCATCTCGATCGGCGAGACCTCGACCGCGCCCAGCGCCATCGCCGGCTCCAGGCCGATGCGGCTTTCGATGCCCAGACGCCGCGCGGCGCGGGCCACGCTGTCGCGCCCGACCTGATCGGCGACATAGGCCGCCACCGTATTGGTCGACTGGGCCACGGCCTGCGCCAGGGTCATGTTTCCGCTGAACGTCCCGGAATAGTTGCGGGGCGACCAGTTGCCGATGGTGATCGGTTGATCGACCACCGGGGTCTGGGGCGTATAGCCGGCCTCGACCGCCGCCAGATAGACGAAGGGTTTGAAGGCCGAACCCGCCTGGCGCTTGGCGTCGACGGCGCGGTTGAACTGACTGTTGGCATAGGAGGAGCCGCCGATCATGGCGCGCACCCGACCGTCGCCGTCCAGCGCGACCAGAGCCGCCTGCTGCACGCCCTTGCCCGCGTCGCGGTCGAGGATGCGGCGCACCGACCGCTCGGCCGCCGTCTGCAGCGTCAGGTCCAGCGTGGTCTCGACCACCATGTCCTCGGTCGGTTCGCCAACCAGGCTGCGGATCGACTTGTCCAGCCAGTCGATGAAATACTGGGCGTGCTGGGTCGCGAGCGTCCGCGAGACGATGACCGGCTGGGTCACGGCCTGTTCGCGCTGGGCGGCGGTGATGACGCCGGCCTCCTCCATCTCGTTCAGCACGACGGTGGCGCGGGCGGCGGCGCGTTCGCTCTCGGACACCGGCGAATAGCGCGAGGGCGCCTTCAGCAGGCCAGCCAGCAACGCAGCCTCGCCGACCGTCAGGTTCTTGGCCGACTTGTCGAAATAGCGCTGCGACGCCGCCTCGATTCCGTAGGCGCCGGCGCCGAAATAGACCCGGTTGAGATAGAGGGCCAGGATCTCCTTCTTGGAGAATTTCATCTCCAGCCAGACCGCCAGCATCAGCTCCTGCACCTTGCGGCGCATGTTCTGGTCGGGCGTCAGGAACAGGTTCTTGGCCAGCTGCTGCGTCAGGGTCGAACCGCCCTGCACCACCCGGCCAGCGCGGACGTTGGTCGCCATCGCCCGCATCATGCCGATGGGGTCGAAGCCGGGGTGGTGATAGAAGCGCCGGTCCTCGATCGCGATGAAGGCGGCCGGCACATAGTCCGGCAGGGCGTCCAGATCGGCGGGCGGCGCCATCTGGGTGCCTCGCGTCGCGATGAGCGCCCCATTGCGATCCAGATAGGTGATCGAGGGCTGGCGATCGACCTGATACAGGCTGGAGGTGTCTGGCAGGCCGCGCGCGAAGACGGCGAAGAAGACGACCAGGAAGATCAGCCCCCAGACCGCCAGCACGGCGCTCCAGTAGAACAACCGTCCCAGAGCCGACCGGCGGGGCTTGCCCTGCGCCTGTGGTCCGCCCGCATTCACCGGTCCCGCCATGTCCGTCCTTCAGATGCCGCCTTGGGCGAGTTCTCGTTCATCGGCTGTGTATCGCGTATGAACGCCCGCCGAAACGGTCCCGCCGACTTCACGGGATCGTGAGCGGCTATTTCGCCGAAAGAAAGGCGCGCCCGGCCAGCCAGACGCCCGTCTCCGCTCCATCGTATTCCACGCGCAATCCGGCGTCGGCCAGCAGGGCGCGATAGGCTTCTGGATCAAGACTGGCGTGATAGAGCGGCTCGCCCCGCCACTGTCCGATGGTCTCGCCGTGTGCCTGGCCAGAGGTGAACATCAGCCGCCGGCCCTCGGCGACGCACGCGGCCAGCTTCGGCAGCACCTTATTCTGATCGTCGGGGCTGAGATGAAACAGGCTGTGCCAGGCCAGAACGCCGTCGAACGGACCTGGCGGAAACGCATCGCGCATATCCGCCACCGACCACACGCCTGTCGGCAGCGTCGCCTGAGCATGGGCGATCAGGCCAGGCGACGCATCCATGCCCGTCACCTGATGGCCCCGCTCCAGCAGGGCGGCCCCAATCGGCCAGCCCGAACCGCAGCCCACGTCCAGAATTTTCGCCGCTGCGGGCAGGCCCGCGGCGAACCGATCCAGCCAGACCGCTTCGTCCACCCCGCCGTCGCCGGAATACAGGGTCGCGCCCCGATCCCGGACCCAGTCGTCGGCCTTGTCCCGATAGAGGTCGACGATCCGTTTTGCGGACGGGTGGGTCACGGCGTTTATTTCGCCAGGAAGGCGTCCAGGTCGGCGTAGAAGGCCTGGGGCTGGTCGAACATGATGAAGTGGGCGCTGTCGTCGATCCGCTTCAGTTGGGCGTCCTTCAGATTGGCGAACGACATCCGATAGATGCTGTCGGTGATCTGGGGCGTCATGCGCGGATCGTTGAACTTGGCGTACACCACCTCGGTCGGGGCCGTGATCTTGGACAGTTCGGGACGCAGGTCCGTCGTGATCAGTTCGCGGAAGGCGGCGGCCGAGACCTTCTGATCGCTTTCGCGCATGTCTTCCAACGCCTCGGCGCGGCGGCTTTCGGTGTTGATCATGCCGTTGATGCTGGTGGTCGCCTGGGCGACATAGGCCTCGCGCGGGCTGTTGGCCTGGGCGGCCCAGATCTGGTCGGCGACCGGCGTCACGCTTTCGGCCGAGGCGCCCGGCGCGGCGAACATCGCGCCCATGAAGGGGATCATGTCCACGACCATCAGCTTGCCGACCGCATCAGGATGGCGCGCGGCCAGCATCATGCCGATGGTGCCGCCCATCGAATGGCCGACCACGACCGGCTTGGTCAGGCCCTTTTCACGGATGTAGCGGGCGATCTCTTCGGCGACCGGCGCGGCGACGGGCGACGGGGTCGCGCCCTGCGCATTGCCCTCGGCCGGCGCGCCGGCGAAGCCCTGGACGTGGATGCGGTGTATGCGCCAGCCCACGCCGTCCTGCGCCGTCAGATGATCCACGGTTCCCTGCCAGATCTCCGGCGACGAACTGAGGCCGGGAATCAGGATGATGTCGCGTCCATCCATGTCTCCGTCGACGCGAACATGGATGCGGTCGGACTGGAAATCGGCGTGCTGGTGGCTGTGGGCGTGACCCGCCTCAGCATGGGCGCCATGCCCGTCCTGCGCCAGGGCGGCCGGTGCGGCGCACAGCAGGGCGGCGGCCGCGGCGGCGCCGACGGTGTGGTTCAGAATGGATACGATGGTCATGATCAAACTCCCCTTTGACGCCCGCTTATGCCGCGCCGACTTTGATATGTAAAGTTCTCTGTCAGGTGACATGAGACAGGCGCCGCGCGGCTCTGTTAGACAGTCGGCATGAAGCCCGCCGACGCCGCTCCCGTCCAGTCCCCCCAGGTCGAAGCCGCCCCTTCAAAAGCCGGCGCGCAGCCGTTCGGCAAGGGGTTCGTCACCGACGCCTGGTATTTCGTCGCCCTGGGCCGCGACGTCGCCCCGGCCAGCCTGAAACGCTACGAGATCATGGGCGAGCCGGTGCTGATCGGCCGCACCCGCGCAGGCCAGGTCTATGCGATGCGCGACATCTGTCCCCACCGCGCCGCGCCTCTGTCGGCCGGCAAGCTGGTCGAAAAGCCCGGCGAGGGCGAGACGGTCGAATGCCCCTATCACGGCTGGCGTTTCCGGCCCGACGGCGTCTGCGCCGCCATTCCTTCGCTGGTCGAGGATCAGGCGTTCGAGGCGAACCGCATCCGCGTGCGGTCCTATCCGGTGCGCGAGAGCCAAGGGATCGTCTTCGTCTGGATGGCGTCGGACGCCCGCAATCCGATGGAGCCGGACCACGAGCCGCCTGTCTTCCCCGGCGTGGTCGGCGGCGAGGCCAAGCTGGTCGAGGCGATGGATTTCGACAGCCATATCGACCACGCCGTCGTCGGCCTGATGGACCCCGCCCACGGCCCGTACGTCCACCAGCAGTGGTGGTGGCGGTCCGAACATTCGATGCACGAAAAGTCCAAGGCCTTCGCCCCGACCGCGTTCGGCTGGGCCATGGTGCGCCATGCGCCCTCGTCGAACAGCCGCCTGTATAAGATCCTGGGCGGGGCGCCCGCGACCGAGATCACCTTCCGCCTGCCCGGCTTCCGCTGGGAGCACATTCAGGTGGGCGAAAAACAGGTCCTGGCCCTAACCTGCCTGACCCCGATCACCGACACGAAGACGCGGATCACCCAGATCTTCTGGTCCGACCACTGGGTCTTCGGCCTGGCCAAGCCCTTCCTGCGGATGGGGGTGGTCGCCTTCCTGAAACAGGACGGCGGCATGGTGAATCTGCAAAACGAGGGCCTGCGCTACGACCCTGCCCTGATCTGGATCGACGACGCCGACAAACAGGCCAAGTGGTATCAGCAGCTGAAGCGCGAATGGGCCAAGAGCCGGGCGGAAGACCGAGCCTTCGTGAACCCGATCCAGCCGACGACGCTGAGGTGGAAGAGCTGAAGACGAACGTCTCCTCCCCACTGTGTGGGGGGAGACACTGGGTCTTACAGCTTCAGCCCGTTCTCTTTGGCCAGGTCGACCAGCTTCACCATCGGGCGCGGGCCCCAGTGGGCGATGACTTCGGACGCCGCCAGCGAGCCCAGCTTGCCGGCCTCTTCAAGCGTCAGGCCGCGCGCGAGGCCCAGCAGGAAGCCGGCGGCGTACTGGTCGCCGGCGCCGGTGGTGTCGATCACCTTGTCGACCGGATAGGCGGCGACGACGACGCGCTCGTCGCTCTTGATCACGACCGAGCCGTGCTCGCCGCGCGTGACGGCGGCGATCTCGACGATGGCGGCCAGTTGCGCGGCGGCGGCGTCGAAGTCTTCGGTCTCGAACAGGGCGCCCAGTTCGGCCTCGTTAGCCAGGACGATGTCGGCGGACTGGGTGATGAAATCCAGTAGCTCGGCGCGCCAGCGGGCGACGACGAAGGTGTCCGACAGGGTGATGGCCACCTTGCGGCCGGCCTTGTGCGCGGCGGCGGCGGCGCGTTCGAAGGCGGCGCGGGCGGGCGCCGGATCGAACAGATAGCCTTCCAGATAGACGATCTCGCTGGCGCCGATCAGGGCCTCGTCGATGTCGTCGGCATACAGCTGGTTTGCGGCGCCCAGGAAGGTCGCCATGGTGCGTGCGCCGTCCGACAGCACATTGATCAGGCAGCGGCCGGTGCCGAAGCCCTGATCCGCCCCGGCCGTCAGGACAGGCGTGTCGAAGTGAACGCCGGCGGCGCGGATGTCGTGGGTGAAGACCTGGCCCAGCGTATCGTCGGCGACCTTGCCGATATAGGCCGCGCGGCCGCCGAACGAGCCGACGCCCGCCACGGTGTTGCCTGCCGAACCGCCCGAGGCCTCTACGCCCGGCGCCATGGCGTCATACAGGGCGGCGCTGCGCTCGGCGTCGACCAACTGCATTGAGTTGGGCGCCAGGTCCTGGGCCGTCAGGAAGGCGGCGTCGCAGGGGCTGAGGACATCGACGATGGCGTTGCCGACGGCGCAGACGTCATATTGGGCGGTGTTCTGGGTCATGGTCGCGCCTTAGCCGGTCAATGCCCGCACGTCACCCGAAATCACATAAGGAAGCCCTTATATGCTCCACGTCGCTTCGGTATGAGGACTGCATGACCCAGATCGCCGTCCTGACCCCCGATCCCGCCGACAAGACCTATGTCGGGCGCTGGCCAGAGGTGCTGGAACGGTTGAAGGCGACGTTGGAGAGCACGGGCGCGACGGTCACGGCCACGCCCTGGAGCGATCATGTCGAGGACGCGTCGGGCCTCAAGGCCTATGACCTGATCCTGCCGGTCATCGCCTGGGGCTATCACCGCGATCATGGGCGCTGGCTGAAGGCTTGCGCGACGTGGAGCGAGGCCGGCCTGGCGATCGCCAATCCGGCGCAGGTTCTGCGCTGGAACTCGGACAAGGCCTATCTGGCGCGGCTGGCGGACAAGGGCGTGCCGATCCCGCCCACCCGCTGGACCGACGGCGTGACCCAGGAACAGGTGCACGCAGCCTTCGCCGAGACAGGCGCGCCGGTGCTGATCGTCAAACCGACGGTGTCGGCCGGGGCGTTTCGCACCCTGCGCCTGACGCCAGGCGAGGTGTTGAGCGATGCGCCCGAGGGCGCGGCGATGATCCAGCCCTATCTGAAATCGATCGAAACCGAGGGCGAGACCTCGCTGCTGTTCTTCGGCGGCCCGTTCAGCCATGCGGTCAACAAGCGCCCGGCGGCCGGCGACTTCCGCATCCAGATGCAGTTCGGCGGCCTGTATAAGGCCGTGACGCCGGACGCGGCGGCGATGGCCTTGGCTGAGCAGGTGCTGGCCGCCATCGACGAACCGCTGCTCTATGCCCGCATCGACATGGCCCGCGACGACGCCGGCCGATGGGTGCTGATGGAGGCCGAATTGATCGAACCGGACTTCTACCTGGACCACGACCCCGCGAACGGCGCCGGCTTCGCCGAGGCCGTCAAGGCGCGGCTGGAGGCCTAGGCCGCCTGGCGCTGAATCGCGCCCAACCGAGCCTGGAGCTCAGAACTCTTCCCAGTCCGACTGAACGGTGGCCACAGCGGCCCGCCCGCCGCCGCCGGCCGCCATCCGTGCGCGCGCAGGCGCGGCGTGGGCGCGGGCGAAACTTTCGACCCGCGCTTTCATCTGCTGGATGGGAGCCTTGTGGATCGGCGACGGAGCCGCCGCGACCTGGCTGGTTTCGAAGCGGCCGACCAGTTCGGCCAGTTCGGCGGCCTCGCGGCTCAGGCTCAGGCTGGCGGCGGTCGATTGCTCGACCATGGCGGCGTTTTGCTGGGTGACCTGGTCCATCTGGTTCACGGCGGTGTTGACCTCGGCCAGACCCACCGCCTGTTCCTGGGTCGAGGCGCGGATCTCGCTCATCAGGGTCGTGATCTCCTCGATGCGGCCGGCGATGCCGGTCAGGGCCTCGCCCGACTGACGCACCAGAACGACCCCGTCCCTGACCTGGGCGGAACTGGCCGAGATCAGCGTCTTGATCTCCTTGGCCGATTCCGCCGACCGCTGGGCCAGGGCGCGCACCTCGGAAGCGACGACCGCAAAGCCTCGCCCCGCGTCGCCCGCGCGAGCAGCCTCGACGCCGGCGTTTAGCGCCAGAAGGTTGGTCTGGAAGGCGATCTCGTCGATCACGCCGATGATCTGGCTGATCTCGTTGGACGAACGTTCGATCTCGCCCATGGCCGCGACGGCCTTCTGGACCACCGCGCCGCCGGTCTCGGCCTGGGTCCGGCCTTGAGTCACAACAGTGTCGGCAGCCTGGGCGTTCTCAGCCGTCTTGCGCACGGTGGCGGTGATCTGGTCCAGCGCGGCGGCGGTTTCCTCCAGGCTGGCGGCCTGTTGTTCGGTGCGGCGTGACAGATCCTCGGCGGCGCTGCCGATCTCGTGTGCGCCCGACTGCATCGACCCGGTGTTGACGCCGATTACGCCCAGCGCCTGATCCAGCGTCGCCAGGGCCTGGTTGAAGTTGTCGCGAAGGACGGCGTAGTCGCCCGGGAAGTCGTCCTGGATGCGATAGGACAGATCGCCGGCGGCCATGGCCGACAAGCCCCTGGCCGTGCCTTCAACGACGGCGGCCTGGACCTGGGCGGCCTGACGATCGGCCTCGACGCGGCGCTCGCGCTCTTCCTCGACGGCGGTTACGTCCGTGGCGAACTTGACCACCTTGTAGGGACGCCCGTCGCTGTCCAGGATAGGATTGTAGCTGGCCTCGATGACCACGCGCTTGCTGCCCCGGCCGTAGCGCACGAACTTGTCCGCCACGAACTCACCGGCGTTCAGCTTTCGCCACAACTCGGCATAGGCCGGCGTCTGCGCCTCAGTCGGATCGACGAAGATCTTGTGGTGACGTCCGACGATTTCGGACAATTCGTATCCCACCACTGATAGGAAGTTCTGATTGGCCTCCAAAATGACGCCATCCAGATCGAACTGGATGACTGCTTGAGAGCGACTGACGGCAGCCATCATGTTGCGCAGCTCGTTGAGCGTCTTGTCATCTCTGTTTTTGGCAAAAAGGCGCAATGCAAAAATCTTTCGTGCTGAGATGAACGTTAATGCCACATCAACACTTTAAATCAGGTGTCAGCATGGTTAGCGCGCTAAAGGCTCAACCTGGGAGAGAATATTCCTCTGCGGTCTAGCTTTAGTCGCCTTAAAGCCGCTACGCCGCCCGCTGGTTCCAAGAGGTCATATTTGTCGCAACGCCCGCACCTGCTGTCGTCAGATCAGCGCAGCGCCCTTCAGCTCGACGTCGCCATGACACTGATGGTGACGGCCAAGCGATGGAAGTTACGTGTCGCCGATCTGTTCCGAGAGTCCGGACACACGGGCGCGCCGACCGTGGTGCTTTATTTCCTGGCGGACGAGCCCAGGGGCCTGACGCTTTCCGAGTTGGCGAACAGGATGGAGCTGTCCGGCGCGTCGCTGACCCGTCTGGTGCAAAGACTCGAGAAAGACGGCATGGTCAGCCGGCGTCGGATGATTGGAGACGGCCGGTCATGGCTGATCCAGATGGAGCCAGCCGGGCGCGCCGAAATCGAGGCGTTCGAGATCCATGCCGCGGCCATGCGCGAACGAATGTTTGAAGGCGTTTCGGACGAGGATATGGCTGCCGCACTTCGCGTGCTGAAGGCCTTGGCCGAGAAGCTGACCCACGGCCCCGACGCCGCTCCGGGGGTCTAGCCCGCCGCCTCACCCAGCGCCATCAGGCCTGCCCGCGAGGGGCACAGGTCGGCGATGATGCAGGACGGGCATTTGGGCTTTCGCGCCGTGCAGGTGTAGCGGCCGTGCAGGATCAGCCAGTGGTGCGCCTTGGGCAGCCAGTCCTCCGGCACGACCTTGAACAGCTGGGCCTCGACCTTGTCCGGCGTTCCGGCATTGGCCAAGCCCAACCGGTGCGAGACGCGAAAGACGTGGGTGTCCACGGCGATGGCCGCCTCGATCCCCAGCTCGTTCAGGACCACCGAGGCCGTCTTTCGACCCACGCCGGGCAGCGCCTGAAGATCGGCGCGGTTCAGCGGGACCTCGCCGCCATGCTGCTCCAGCACGATGCGGCTCAGCGCGATGACGTTCCGCGCCTTGCCGCGATATAGGCCGATGGAGGCGATGTAGGGGATCAGCCCCTCCTCGCCGAGGGCCAGCATCTTCTCAGACGTGTCCGCGACTTTGAACAGCCGCTCGGTCGCCTTGTTGACCGAGACATCCGTGGCCTGGGCCGACAGGGCGACGGCGACGACGAGGGTGAAAGGATTGGAGAAATTCAGCTCGGTCTTGGGCTCCGGCATGACGCCGGACAGGCGTTCGAAGATCGCCTCGACACGATCCTCATCGGGCGGCCACCGCAGCACGGGGATAGCCGCCCCGGTCATCACGGCCGGGCGTTTGGCAGGCTTGGCGGCGGGCTTCTTGGCCTTGGCGGGCTTCATGCCTCGCTGTCGTCCCGGGGGCGACGCGGGTCAAGACCTAGGGTAGTCAGTGCGGCGTCGGCGGCGCGCTCGCCCTCCATCCAGGCGCCGTGGGCCGTGCCGTAATAGACCGGCGCGGTCGCCTCGCCGGCCAGGAAGATTCGGTCCTCCACCGACAAGCGCAGCTTGGCGCGGTCCGCCGCATGGCCAGGCAAGGCGTGGGAATAGGCGCCGCGCGACCAGGGATCGACCCCCCAGCCGCTGACCGCGACCGCCTCCAGCCGCCGGCGCATGTCCGATCCCAGGGCCGCGACCAGCTCGAACACGGCGAAGTCGAACAGGGCGGCCGGCCCTTGCGCCTCCAGCCCCCAGGCCAGGTCGGCGCCAAAATAGGCCTCGATCATCGGCCGCCCGAAGGGCCGCAGGTGATAGCCGCCGGTCTCGGCCGTATCGGTTCGGGTCCACAACTGGGTGTCAGGTTGGAAATCGCCGGCGCCGCGCACCGTCATATGCACCTTGGACGCCAGGCCCAGCGGCACGCCCGCCGTCGCCTCGAGCAAGGCCGGAACCGAGGGATCGATGCGGATCGTCTCGCTGGCGATCAGGCTGTTGGGCACGGTCAGGATGACGATCCGCGCGGTCAACTCGCCGCGATTGGTCTCCAGGCGCAGCACAGGTCCGGAACGGTCGATGCGGCTGACGGCGCAGTCCGTGACCGTGATGGGCGACACAGCCTCGCCCAGCCGCGCGATCAGGCGGCCATAGCCCTCGCGCACCCGCCAGTTCACGCCGGTGTCGCCATAGGCGTCGTAATCCAGGCTGGACACCTCGGCGAACCGCGCGCCGTTCAGGGCGCCCGAGATGGCGTCCATGCGCGGGTTCCAGCGACAGTCGGGATCGAAGAAGTCCGACGCCGGACGATCCTCCCCCACACCCGCGCGGACGAGCGACGCCGCCTCGGTCACCCGCTGGTCGAAGGCGGCGAAGGCCTCGCCGAACTCGGCCTGATCCGCGCGGGTCATCTCGTGATCGAAGGCCTGGGTGCGCCAGGGCGGCGGGGTCTGGTCCAGCGTCAGCCCCTCGGCCTCGACCCGTCCCGCCAGCACATTGTCATCGGCGGAATGCAGCCAGCCGCAGCCCATGTCCAACCCTTCGCCCTCGGCCCGAACCGTCCAGGCGCGCCCGCCGATCCGGTCGCGGGCCTCCAGCACCAGAACCGACAGGCCGGGTCGCATCAGACGACGCGCGGCGGCGATGCCGGCGGCGCCTGCGCCGATCACCACAATATCGACCTGTGACGGCAGCGGCTGGGAGGCGGAGATGCGGGGGTTCATGGCGTCAGGACATACACGAAAACCGGTCGTGATCGGCGCCTTCCCGATCGCCTATTGATTTTTGGACGACGGGGTCCATTTTAGCGCCGCTTCAAAACGCCGCACCTCCCCCGGATTTTCCATGTCGCCTGAACTCAAGAAACGCCTGCCGCTATTCGCGGCCGCCCTCGTCGGCCTGGCCCTGATCGTGGGCGGCATCGTCTGGTGGGTGAACGGCCAGCGTTGGGAGAGCACCGACAACGCCTTCGTCCAAGCGGACACCACCCTGGTCAGCCCGCAACTGTCCGGCCGGGTCACTGAGGTTCTGGTGGGTGACAACCAGCGGGTCGCGGCAGGCCAGATCCTGGTCAAGCTGGACGATTCCGACCAGAAGGCCCAACTGGCACAGGCCGAGGCCAATCTGGCCGCCGCCATCGCCGCCGTCGGCCATGTCGACGCCCAGGCCGAGCAGGAACAGGCCACCATCGCCGCCCGCGCCGCCTCCGTCGCCCAGGCCAACGCCCAGGCCGGCCTGGCCCGCGCCGAGGTCGATCGTTATGGAAAACTGGCCGAACAGGGCTGGGTCTCGCAACAGCGCATCCAGACCGAGCGCGCCTCGGCCGCCACCGCCGCCGCCAGCGTCCAGCAGGCCCACGCCGCCCTGGTCGCCGAACAACGCACGGCCGGCGTGCTGGGCTCGACCCGTCAGCAGAGCGTCGCCGCCGTCGAACAGGCCCGCGCCGTCGTCGATCAGGCTCGCATCGCGCTGGAGCGCACCGTGATCCGCGCTCCGGTCGCCGGCGTCGTCGGCGCCCGCAGCGTGCGGCCCGGCCAGTATGTCAACGCCGGCACGCAACTGCTGTCGGTCGTGCCCCTGACCAACACCTACATCGTCGCCAACTTCAAGGAAACGCAGCTGGACAAGGTGCGCCTGGGCCAGACTGTCGAGATTTCCGCCGACGCTTTCCCCGGCCGCAAGATCGAGGGCCGCGTGGACAGCTTCGCCCCCGCCACTGGATCGGAGTTCGCCCTGATCCCGGTCGAGAACGCCACGGGCAACTTCACCAAGATCACCCAGCGCGTGCCCGTCCGCATCGTCGTCAGCGGCGCAGACCGCAGCCTGGCTCTGCGTCCCGGCCTGTCGGTGGACGTCAAGATCGACCTGAAGAGCCAGGGCGGCCAGAGCTTTGCCGAAGCCGCCACGACGACCGGAGCCGCAGGCCAGTGACCGCCGCCAACCCCGCCGCAAATGGCGGGGCCCCCGTCGCTCAAAAGGGCCCCGTCGCCGGCCATCCCGAGATCAACTGGACCATGCTGTTGCTGGGCTTCGCCGGCATGGTGGTGGGCCAGTTCATGGCCATTCTGGACATCCAGATCGTCGCCGCCTCCCTGCCTCAGATCCAGGCGGGGGTCGGCGCCTCGGCCGACGAGATCAGCTGGATCCAGACCGCCTATCTGATCCCCGAGGTTGTGATGATCCCCCTGTCGGGCTTCCTCTCGCGGCTGTGGGGAACGCAGCGGCTGTTTCTGGTCTCCTGCGCCGGTTTCGTGCTGATGAGCATCGCCACGGGCCTGTCGTCGTCGATCGACATGATGATCCTGTTTAGGGCCATCCAAGGGTTTGTGGGCGGGGCCATGATCCCGACCGTCTTCGCCGTCGCCTTCACCGCCTTTCCGCCTGACAAGCGCGTCACCGCCAGCGTGGTCATGGGCCTGATCGTCACCCTGGCGCCGACCGTCGGACCCACGCTGGGCGGGCACCTGACGGAGTGGCTGAGCTGGCGGTGGCTGTTCTTCATCAACGTCGGGCCGGGCCTGCTGGTGCTGTTCCTGGTCGGTCGCTACGGCAACTTCGACAAGGGCGATCCGTCGCTGGCCAAGGGCTTCGATTGGTGGGGCCTGGGCCTGATGGCCGCCTTTCTGATGTCGATGCAGTTCGTGCTGGAGGAAGGCGCCAAGAACGACTGGTTCGACGACACCCACATCCTGTTGCTGACCGTCGTGGCGGCGGTCGCCGGACCGATCTTCATCTGGCGGTCCCTGACCTATCGCCAGCCGATCGTGGAGCTGCGCGCCTTTGGCAATCGCAACTTCCTGGTCGGTTTCATCATGACCTTCATCGTCGGTTTCGCCCTGTTCGGCGGCACCTTCCTGCTGCCGCTCTTCCTGGGCCGCGTGCTCGGCTATTCGTCGTCAGAGGTCGGCACCACCATGGTCGTGTCCGGCCTCGCGATGTTCGCCACTGGTCCCTTTGCCGGACGACTGGTGCGCAAGCTGGATGCGCGGGTGCTGATGTTCGGCGGCTTCATGCTGTGCGCCTGGGGCATGTGGGAGGCGCGCGTCGTCACCGATGACTGGGGCTTCTGGAACTTCGCCTCGGTCCAGGCTTTCCGCGGCGTCGGCGTTATGCTGGCCATGATCGCGTCCCAGCAGGTGACGATGGCGACCCTGCCGCCGCACATGGTCAAGAACGCCTCGGGGCTGGTGAACCTGTCGCGCAACGTCGGCGGCGCCTTCGGCCTGGCGATCCTGAACACCAGCCTGACGTCCAACACGGCCCTGCACATGAGCGAACTGACCAGCGCCATCGGTCAGGGGGATCAGGCGATGCGCAACATGATGGCCGGCATGGCCCAGCGGTTCGCCGGCTCCATCGACCCGGCCGCCTCGGCGATGAAGGCCATCTATGCGATGTTGCAGAAGCAGGCGACGACGATAGCGTTCGGCGACGCCTTCGCCCTGCTGGCCATCCTGTGCGCAGGCGCGGCCTTCGTCACCCTCGCCGCCCAGCCGGTGAAGGCCCAGGCTGGCGCCCCGCCCTCGGACGTCCACTGATGGCGCGGCGTCGGGGACAGGTCGATGAACGAAAGAGCGAGGCGATCCTGGACGCCGCCGCGACCCTGTTCGCCGACAAGGGGCTGCAGGCCAAGATGGACGAGATCGCCAAACTGGCCGGAGTCTCCAAACAGACGGTCTACAACCGCTTCGCCTCCAAGCTGGAGATCGCCCAGGCCCTGGCGTCAAAGCGCGTCGAGGACATCGTCGCCCCCCTGCGCGGCGCCGGCGATCCGCAGACGGTGCTGGAGACCCTGGCCCTCACCCTGCTGAACCGGGTGTGCAGCGGCGACAAGGTCGGCTCGATGCGCGGGGTCGCCCTGGTCTCGGTCGAGGCGCCCGAGATCGCCCACGCCATCTATGAGGCCGGCCCGCGTCGCAGCCTGCGCGAACTGGGCGCCTGGCTGGCGGAACAGACGCGGCTGGGCCGGATGAGCGTCGCCGATCCGGAAGAGGCGGCTGAGATGTTCGCCGGCCTCGTGCTGGGCCACGGCCATCTGCGCGCCATGCTGGACGTGCCGCAGCTGGACGCCGACAAACGCGCAGGCCGCGCCAGAGAGGCCGCGCGCATCTTCATGGCCGCCCATCCGCCCACCACGGCCGCCAAGACTTCCTGAGCCCGGCGCGCTACAGTCGTCCCACCCTGTCGCTTGAGACCGCCTTCATGCTGATCCACCTGTCCTCCTGGCCCGAAATCGACGCCCGACTGAACGACGGCGGCCCGCTGTCCAGGACGGTGGTCGTGCCCATCGGCTCCAACGAGCAGCACGGGCCGACGGGGCTGCTGGGCACCGACTGGCTTTGCCCGGAGATCATCGCCCATGCTGCCGAGAAGACCGACGCCAACCTGATCGTGGCCCCGACCTTCAACATCGGCATGGCTCAGCATCACCTGGCCTTCGCCGGCACCATCAGCTTGCGCCCCTCGACCTTCATGGCCGCGATCACGGACTGGGTGTCGTCCCTGAGCCGTCACGGGTTCGAGCGGATTTACTTCCTGAATGGGCACGGCGGGAACGTCGCGACCATCGAGGCGACCATCTCGGAGATTTACGCTGAGTGGAGCTTCGTCGAGGATAGCCCGCCCTTCATCCTGAAGCTGAAGAACTGGTGGGACCTGCCCGGCGTCAATGGCCTGTGCAACCGCCTGTTTCCGACCGGCCACGGCATGCACGCCACCCCATCCGAGATCGCGGTGACGCAGGCCGCCTATCCCGAGCGGATCAAGACCGCCGACTACAGCCCGCAGATCGCGCCGAACGGGCCGATCCGCGACGCCCTGGACTATCGCGCCCGTTTCCCCGACGGCCGGATCGGGTCGGACCCGGCCCAGGCCAGCCCCGAGAAGGGCCAGCAGATCATCGACGCGGCGATCCCCGCCCTGTTGAGCGACATCGCGGCCTTCGCCGCAGAGACCCAACCTGGAGGTCCTCACTGACCCGCAAAACCCCCACAGCCGCCAGCGCAGCCGTCGTCGGCGCCGAGATCCTGGCCGCCTCGGCCGAGGTGATCGCGGCCCGGACCGGGCTGATGGCGCAGGGCCTGACCAGCGCCAAGGGGCAGGACTTCAAGGAGCTGTCACTGATGAGCTCCGAGAAGACCGAGGCGCTGTCCGCCTCCGCCGACGCCTTGGCCGCCAGCGCCGGGGCCATCGGTCAGCGGCTTGGGCGTGTGGCGATGGACGAGGGCGCCCATGCCCTGCGAGCGGCGGCGGCCGTCACCCAGGCCCGCACCCCGGCCAAAGCGGCCGAGGCCCAGTTCAGCTATGCCATGGGCTGGTGGAGTCGGGCGGCGGCCCAGGCCATGACCCTGAACGGCGAACTTCTGAAGGCCCAGACCGAGGCTCTGGCCCCGATCCACAAGACGGCGACCGCCAATGCCAAACGGCTGCGCAAGACGCGCTAGGCCGGCTCCACCAGCTTCAACTTTGGCTTCTTGATCTTTGCGGGCTTGGCCGGACGGTCAGCCTTCTTGGCGGCTTTTTCGGCCTTGCGCGCTTCCTTCTCGACCGCCTTCAGCGCCTTCTTGGCGGCCTTGGCCTCAGCCTTTGCGGCGTCAGGGGCGGCGTCGGCGGCGGCGGCCAGATCGGCCAGCTGATTGAGGAAGGTCTCGCGCTGCCCCTTGGGCAGCAGGGCCATGATCCGCTTGTCGGCGGCCTCGACCAGCGGCCGCGCGGCCTCCAGACGGGCGGCGCCCTCAGCCGACAGACGCACCGCCTTGGCGCGCGCGTCCAGAGTCGAGCGTTCCCGCTCCAGCAAGCCCTTGGTCGTCATGCGCGTGACCAGATCGGCCAGTGTCGAGCGGTCGATGCCGGTCATGCGGACCAGTTCGGTCTGGGTCAGGCCGGCCTTGAGCGACACCGCCTCCAGCACCGCGAACTGGCGCTGGGTCAGGCCGTCGGCGCCGGTCTCCTCGGCATAGATGTCGAGCGCCAGCTGCAAGGCGCGGTGCATCAGGTGGCTGGGCGAGGTGGCCAGGGGCCCGACCTTCCTCGCCGCTTTTCCCGCCTTCACCATCGCGCCGCTCCCCTGAAGTTTCGTCCGAACACGTATCAGCTCTGCTTTACGATTTGACGGGGAAAGCGCGTCGGTTCCGTGACAGTTCCGCTTGCGGCCTAGAGCCCCGTGTCGGGCGAGACGGGGGCCGGCTCGTCGTCCTTGATCAGGTGCTTCATGATGAAGAAGACCTGCCAGACGCCGAACACGGCCGAGGCGATCCACAGGCCGCCGCGGAAGGCGACCCAAGTGTCATCGGACTGGGTGCGCCAGACGATCTCGTTGACGATGCAGACGGCCGCGAAATACAGGCCGTAACGCAGGGTCAACCCGCGCCAGCCTGCGTCGGTGATGCGGATCGCCTCGCCCAGCAGATATTTGAACGGATAGCGGTTCAGCGGCAGCGACCCCAGCAGCACGACCGCCAGCAGGCCGTTCTGGATCGACAGCTTGATCTTCAACAGGTTCGGATCGTGGAAGACGATGGTCAGCACGCCAAAGATCAGGGCGAAGCCGCCGGTCAGCAGCGGCAGGGGCGCCAGACGACGCTCGACCACATAGCCGACGATCAGGGCGATCAGCGAGGCGCCGACCAGGACCCACGTCGCCTGAACTAAGGCTTCCTGCCCGTCCAGACCGCGCGCGAACCGGTTGATCGCATAGGCGGCCATGAAGGCCACGAGGGCGCCGAAATCGACGGCCTGGCGGATGTTGGAAGCCTTTTTCGGCGTCTCGGTCATGTCAGTCTTCCAGTCCCACCAGCGAGCGAGAGAAGGCGCGGGCGTCGAACGGTTGCAGGTCCTCGACCCCTTCGCCGACGCCGATCAGC
The DNA here is from genome assembly GCF_027886425.1 of Brevundimonas vesicularis. Lineage (NCBI taxonomy): Bacteria > Pseudomonadati > Pseudomonadota > Alphaproteobacteria > Caulobacterales > Caulobacteraceae > Brevundimonas > Brevundimonas vesicularis. Next base: position 98,967 of record NZ_CP115671.1, read on the forward strand.
ATCAGGGGGGCGTCGGACGCCTGGGCCACCGGCACCAGCACGCCGCCGCGCGCGGTGCCGTCCAGCTTGGTCATGACCACGCCGGTGACGAAGGCGGTGCGGCCGAAGATCTGTTCCTGGGCCAGGGCGTTGCGGCCGACGGTGGCGTCGAGCACCAGCAGGGTGTCGTGCGGCGCCTCGGGATCGACCTTCTTCAGCACGCGGACGATCTTGAGCAGTTCGTCCATCAGGGCGGACTTGTTCTGAAGCCGGCCGGCGGTGTCGATCAGGACGACGTCGTAGCCTTCGGCCCGCGCCTTGGTATAGGCGTCGAAGGCCAGGCCCGCGGCATCGGCGCCGTCGCGACGGCTTTCGAAATCGGCGCCGGCGCGCTCGGCCCAGACCTTCAGCTGTTCGCGCGCGGCGGCGCGGAAGGTGTCGCCGGCGACGATCATCACCTTGGCGCCCTTGCCCGTCAGATCGGCGGCGATCTTGCCCAGGGTCGTGGTCTTGCCCGAGCCGTTCACCCCGACGAACAGAACGACATAGGGTTTGGGGCCGGACAGGGGGTCGAAGGTCGCCTGGCGCGGCGACAGTTCGGCGGCGACCGCCTCGGCCAGGGCCTCCTTGACCTCGCGCTCGGGCGCGTCCTTGCCGAACTTCAGCCCGCGAAAGCGTTCGACGATCCGGGCCGAGGCGGCAGGGCCGAGATCGCTCTCCAGAAGATGCTCTTCCAGCTGCTCCAGAGACGCCTCGGACAGAGGCTCCTTGACGAAGGTGGCGACGACCTGATCGGTCATCTGTTTGGAGGAGCGCGAGAGCCCAGCGGACAGGCGCTGGAACCAGCCCTTTTTCGGCGTGTCGTTCATGCAGTGGCTTTAGCGGGGGCGAAGGCCAACGTCATCCGCATTCGCGAAGGTCGTCCGCGACGTTTCAGACGGTCGGCGACAAAAACACCGTCTAATTCGTCTAATTGATCTGAAATCGAAACCTCACTGTTAGCGTGAGTGCGAAGGCGAGGATTATAGGCCCGCGCAAAATCGACGATGGCAGAAGGCCGCGAGAAATCGGCAAACCGTTGAAAGCGCAAGGGTTGGAGCCGCCAGTTTGGATGGCTGTCGATCATTTTCTTCCGTCATCCTGTGCAAGCCTCTGGCGGCGCAGACGGCAGCGGCGAAGATCATCGAGCGGCGCTTGCGCTTGTGGAGCCGATCAACAAAGAATATGCGCTGCGCATACGTTTCATATAGAGCGAGAGTATCATGGGCATCGTCAATATCGAGGACGAACTGCACGAGCAGCTGCGGCGCGCTGCGAAGGCGTCCTATCGGTCGATTAACGCTCAGGCGGCGTTCTGGATCAGGATCGGCATGTTGTGTGAGATGCATCCCGGCGTGACGTTCCAGGAACTGGTGGCGCGCGAGTTGCGGGCGGCGGGCGTCGATGCGTCCGTGCCGACGGGCGCCGCCGCATGATCAAGACGCCGGCCGAGATTGCGCTGATGGCCGAGGCGGGGCGACTGCTGGCCTCGGTCTTCACCCATCTGAATGCGATGACCCTGGAGGGGTTGAGCACGCTGGAAATCGACCGGCGGGTCGAAGCCTTCATCGTCGACGAACTGGAGGCGCGGCCGGCCAGCAAGGGTCAGTATGGCTATGGCTTTGTATTGAACAGCTCGATCAACCAAGTCGTCTGCCACGGCGTGCCCTCGGCGAACGACATCCTGAAGAGTGGCGACATCGTCAATCTGGACATCACGCTGGAGAAGGACGGCTTCATCGCCGATTCCTCCAAGACCTATCTTATCGGATCGGTGGGACCGCAGGCCCGGCGGCTGGTGCGCACCACATATGAAACCCTGTGGAAGGGCATTCAGGCCGTGCGCCCCGGCGCGAAACTGGGCGACATCGGTTTCGCCATCGAAAAACACGCCAAGCAGGCCGGCTATTCGGTGGTGCGCGACTATTGCGGGCACGGCATCGGGCGCGAGATGCATGAAGAGCCGCAGGTGCTGCATTTCGGCAAGGCCGGGACCGGCGCGACCCTGCGCGAAGGCATGACCTTCACCATCGAACCGATGCTGAACCAGGGCGTGCGCACGGTCCTGACCGAGGACGACGGCTGGACCGTGGTCACCTCCGACGGAAAACTGTCGGCCCAGTTCGAACATACGGTCGCTGTGACAAAGGACGGTGTGCGGGTCCTGACCCTGAGGCCGGACGAGAAGCGGGACGCATAGGCGCGCGAAGGAGAGTTTCCGTCCCTTCATCATTCGCGCCTATATGAAGGCCGACGACCGGCGCGGGCCGGGTGATGCGGACGATCCGATGGCTGATGTTCTGTTCCATTCTCCCAAGACCCACGGTTTCGTGCGCGTGGCGGCGGCGACGCCGGTCAGCCACGTGGGCGACCCCAGGGCGAACGGGCAAGAGCACGTCGCGCTGATCCGTCAGGCGGGCGAGCAGGGCGTGGACCTGATGGTGTTCCCCGAGCTGTCGCTTTCGGCCTACGCCATCGACGATCTGCATATGCAGGCGGCGCTGCTGGACGAGGTCGAGCGGCAGATCGCCGTGGTGGCGGAGGCGACGGCCGAGGCGGATGTCGTGGCGGTGGTCGGGGCGCCGATCCGCAACGGCGACGCGCTGTACAACTGCGCCGTAGTGATTGGGGCCGGCGAGGTTCTGGGCGTCGTGCCCAAGACCTATCTGCCCAACTACCGGGAGTATTACGAGAAACGCTGGTTCGCGCCGGCGACGGCGCGCGCCGAGGACGTGATCGCGCTGAACGGCGAAACGGTGGACTTCGCGCCGGGTCTGTTGTTCGAAGCGGTCAATCGGCCGGGCTTCGTCTTCTCGGTCGAGATCTGCGAGGACTATTGGGCGCCGCTGCCGCCCTCGACGCGGGCCGCATTGGCGGGCGCGCGGATCCTGCTGAACCTGTCGGCGTCCAACATCGTCATCGGCAAGGCGGACGAGCGGGCGATGCTGAGCGCCAGCCATTCGGCGCGAACGCTGTCGGCCTATGTCTTCGCCGCCTCTGGCTGGGGCGAGAGCACCACTGACCTGGCCTGGGACGGGCAGGCGACGATCCACGAACTGGGGTCCAAACTGGCCGAGGGCGAGCGGTTCGCCTTGGACAGCCACCTGACGATCGCCGACGTGGACGTGGACCGGATCGGGCTGGATCGTCTGCGCAACGGCACCTTCGCCGAATGTGCGAGAAACGAAGGCGAGCCGGCGACGGTCGTGCCCTTCATGGCGCGCGAGGATCATGAGGCCAGCGAGCTGATCCGGCCGCTGGACCGGTTCCCCTTCGTGCCGGACGACGCCGGGCGGCTGGATCAGGACTGCTATGAGGCGTTCAATATCCAGGTTCAGGGGCTGATGCGCCGGATGACCGCGACAGGCGCCAGGTCGCTGGTGATCGGCGTGTCCGGCGGGCTGGACTCGACCCAGGCCCTGCTGGTCGCGTGCCGCGCCTTCGACCGGCTGGATCTACCGCGGACCAGTATTCTGGGCTTCACCATGCCGGGGTTCGCCACCTCGGACGGGACCAAGTCCAACGCCTGGGCGCTGATGACCGCGTTGGGCGTCACGGGCGCAGAGATCGACATCCGCCCCGCCGCCGAACAGATGTTCAAGGACATCGGCCACCCCTATGCCGAGGGTCAGCCGGTGCACGACATCACCTTCGAGAACGTGCAGGCGGGTCTGAGGACTGACTATCTGTTCCGGCTGGCGAACCAGCACAGGGCCTTCGTCCTGGGGACCGGGGATCTGTCGGAACTGGCGCTGGGTTGGGCCACATACGGCGTCGGCGACCATATGAGCCACTACAACGTCAACGGCGGGGTGGCGAAGACGTTGATCCGTCACCTGATCCGCTGGGTGGCGGCGGGCGACCTGATCGGCGCGGGCGCGCGTGACACGCTGCACGCCATTCTGAACACCGAGATTTCGCCCGAGCTGGTGCCGGCCAAGGATGGGGTGATCCAGTCGACGGAAGGCACCGTCGGCCCCTATGCGCTGAACGACTTCTTCCTGTTCTACATCAGCCGGTTCGGGATGGCGCCGTCCAAGGTCGCCTTCCTGGCGCACCAGGCCTGGGGCGATGCGGGCGCAGGGCATTGGCCAGCAAATACGCCGGACGACGAAAAGGTCGAATACGACCTAGCGACGATCAAGGGCTGGCTGCGGAAGTTCCTGATCCGCTTCTTCCAGACCGCCCAGTTCAAGCGCTCGGCCCTGCCGAACGGTCCAAAGGTGGTCACCGGCGGATCGCTGTCGCCGCGCGGCGACTGGCGCGCGCCGTCGGACGGCACTGCGCGGGTGTGGCTGGACGAGCTGAACGCAAACGTGCCGGACTGACCGTCTCCTCCCCGCTTTGCGGGGAGGAGCTCGAAGCGTAGCGGAGAGACGGAGGGGCTCTTGGCTGTGTGGGTAGAAGAACCCCTCCACCACTTCGTGGTCCCCCTCCCCATTGCATGGGGAGGAGACGCGGCACTAGAAGCTTGGCCATGACCGACGACGTGACCAAAGATTCCAACGGCAACATCCTGGCTGACGGCGACAGCGTGACCCTGATCAAGGATCTGAAGGTCAAGGGCTCGGGCGGGGTGACGCTGAAGCGCGGGACCCTGGTCAAGAACATCCGCCTGACCGGCGACACGGACGAGATCGAGGCCAACGTCGAGAAGGTGCGCGGCCTGGTCCTGCGCACCGAGTTCGTGAAGAAGGCATAAGCCCCCTTTTCATCGGCCCCCTTTTCAAGCGCCGGTGCAGCCGCCATCTAGCGGCCTATGACCGACACCCTCGCCGCCCCCGCCTCGACCGCTGCAACAAACGGCAAGATCCCCGTCACCGTCCTGACCGGCTATCTCGGCGCGGGCAAGACGACGCTGCTGAACCGGATCCTGACCGAGGATCACGGCAAGCGCTACGCCGTCATCGTCAACGAGTTCGGCGAGATCGGCATCGACAACGACCTGGTGGTCGGCGCCGACGAGGACGTGTTCGAGATGAACAACGGCTGCGTCTGCTGCACGGTGCGGGGCGACCTGATCCGCGTGGTCGCCGGCCTGATGAAGCGGCAGCGTCCCGGCAAGCCGGCCTTCGACGCCATCATCGTGGAGACGACGGGCCTGGCCGACCCCGGTCCGGTGGCCCAGACCTTCTTCGTGGACGAGGACGTCAAAGCCAAGACCCAACTGGACAGCGTCACCACCCTGGTCGACGCCAAACATGTGATGGCGCGGCTGGACGACTCCAAGGAGGCCCGCGAACAGGTGGCCTTCGCCGACCGCATCATCCTGAACAAGGTCGATCTGGCCACGCGGGAGGAGTTGGACGCTATCGAGGCCCGGCTGCGGGCGCTGAACCCGCTGGCGCCCATCGTGCGGGCCGAGCGGTCGAACGTGCCGCTCGATCAGGTGCTGGGCTTGGGCGCCTTCGACCTGGAGCGCATTCTCGAGGTCAGGCCGGACTTCGTGAACCCGCCGCACGGCGCGGACGGCCATGTGCATGACGAGCACTGCGGGCACGACCACCATCATCATGACCATGATCACCACAACCATGCGCATGATCACGGCCACGGTGCGCGCGGTCACGCCCACCAGGACGACATCAAGGGCATCTCCCTGTCACTGGACCGGCCGCTGGACGGGACCAAGTTCACCGCCTGGCTGGACCGGTTGCTGGGCGAGCAGGGTCAGAACATCCTGCGCGCCAAGGGCATCATCGACGTGAAGGGCGAAAACCGCCGTCTGGTCTTCCAGGCCGTGCACATGATCCTTGAGGGCGACCTGCAACGCGAATGGGGCGCCGCCGAACGCCGCTGGAGCCGCGCCGTGTTCATCGGCCGCGATCTGGACGAAGCCGCGCTGAAGGCCGGCTTTGAGGCCTGCGCCGCCTGATCTCAAACGTGGACTGACAGACAAAAGGCCGGCGGAGCGATCCCCCGGCCTTTTTTGATCAACCCTGCTCGAACAACTTGTTCCAGCGGCGCTTGTCGCGGCTTTTCCAAGCGCCGCGGTGGTAGGCGTCGGAGCCGATCAGGGGGACGACCGTGGTGGCCTCGGCGAAGACCATCTGTTCGTGGGTGGTCTGGACCTTGCCCCACGAAGCCGCCTCCTTCAGCGTCGAGGACGAGCAGGCGCCGTCGCGGACGTCAGCGACGGTGATCTGGACCGCATAGCGGTGCATCTCGGCCTCGACACCCAGGATTTCAGCGCAGACGACCGTGTCCTGGGCAAAGTTCTTGGGCACGCCGCCGCCGACCATGAACAGGCCGGTCACGCCGGCGGCGATCTTGATGTCGGTCAGTTCGCGGAAGTCGGCGATGGCGTCCAGCATCAGATAGGGCTGGCCGGCGGCGGCGCGTTCCTTCTGGTGTTTCACCAGACCAAAGCCGGCCGAGCTATCGACGAAGGCCGGGCAGAAAATCGGCACGCCCTCTTCATAGGCGATCTGGATCAGCGAGCCGGGCTTTTTGGCATTGCCCTCGCTCAGCCACTTGCCCATCTCCCAGATGAACTCGCGGCTGGAATAGCCGCGCGGCTCCAGCCGGTTGGCGATCTCCAGGATGGTGTGATCGCAGGCCTGGAGTTCTTCCTCGTCGATATAGGTGTCGTAGATTCGGTCGATGTAGTTGTCGCGCAGGACGTTGTCGTCCACCTCGCCGGCCGCCTGGTAGTGTTTGAAACCCAGGGCCTCGAAGAAATCCATGTCGACGATCGAGGCGCCGGTGGCGACCACGGCGTCAACCATGCCGAACTTCACCATGTCGCGGTAGACGTGCATGCAGCCTCCAGCCGAGGTCGATCCGGCCAGGATCAGCCAGGGCGAGCAGTCCTTGTCCTCGATGGCCATCGAGAAGATGTCGGCGGCGCGGGCGGTGTCGCGCGACGAGAAGGACATCTTGCGCATCGAGTCGATGATCGGGCGCGCATCGAAGCTGGTGATGTCGACGTGCTCGACGACATTCTGCAGCAGCTTGGCCTTGGTGTTCGATTGAACGGGAGCGTTCATTTCGGCGGTTTCCCTGTGATTTGAGCGCCCGTCGAACAAGCAGACGTGCCGGGACGGAGCGACCGACAGGACCGATAGACGCCCAACCATCGGCCGTCACCCTCGGACTTGATCCGAGGGTCGGACGTTCCGCCGCGCGTTCCTCGCAAGGAAGACGCAGAGGGGGCCGATCCTCGGGTTGAGCCCGAGGATGACGATTACAGGTGCGGGCGTCCTACTTCCGGCGCGACTTGCGCTGACCGGCCTTACCCTTGGGGCGTGACAGGCGCACGACCTTGCGGGCGTTCTCTTCCGCCGTGGTGCGCACGGTGGGGATGGAACGCGGAGCCAGACCGTAGAGCGAGGCCATCGGAGCGTCCTCGACTGCCGCGATGTCATGTTCGCCATAGCCGTTGAAGCCCGTCGACATGGCCACGCCATAGGCGCCCAGCATGCCGATCTCGATGAAGTCGCCTTCGCGCACATCGGCCGGCAGCCAGAAGGGTCCCGGCATATGGTCGATGGAATCGCAGGTCGGGCCGTAGAACTGGAACGCCTTCAGCTCGCCCGCGCTTTCGCCGTCCCGAACCAGCTTGGTCGGGAAGGGCCAGCGCGAATGGGTCGCGTCGAACAGCGAGCCGTAGGAGCCGTCGTTCAGATACAGAGCGTCGCCCTTGCGCAGATCGACGCGGGCCAGGATCGACGAGCTTTCGGCGACCAGCGCCCGGCCGGGCTCGCACCACAGCTCGGTCGTTTCCGACACCGGCATCTCGTTGAAGCCGCGATGGATGGCGTCGGCGTATTCGCTCATGTCCGGCGGGACCATGCCCGGATAGACGGACGGGAAGCCGCCGCCGACATCGACGATATCGACGATCACGCCCGCACGGCTGATCGACCGGCCGACCTGGGCCATGGCGGCCTGATAGGCGGTCGGGCGCATGCACTGGCTGCCGACGTGGAAGGAGACACCCATCAGGCCATCCTTGACCGCCTGGCGCGTCGCCATCAGCAGGGCCGGCGCCTGATCCGACGAGACGCCGAACTTGCCCGACAGCGTATAGGCGGCGCCGTCGGCCGAGACGGCCATGCGCACGATCAGGTTCAGGTCGTCCGCGCCACTGGTGGCGTCGAGAATCTTGTTCAGCTCGTCGATGCAGTCGAGCGAGAAGGTGCGCACGCCGTGATCGAAATAAGCCTTGGTGATCGCAGACCGGCTCTTGACCGGGTGCATGAAGGCCAGGCGCACGTCATGGCTGACCGAGCGAACCAGCTCGATCTCGGCGATGGACGCCACGTCGAAGCCGCGAACGCCGGCCTCGATCAGGGTTTCGACGACCCAGCGCGAAGGGTTAGCCTTCACAGCGTAGAAGACGTCGGCCTTTAGATTATCCTGGAACCAGCGCGCCGCTACGGAAACCGAACGCGGCCGCACGAGGGCGACGGGACGTTCAGGGGACCGCTCACGGACCAGGTCCAGGGGAAGCTGATACGTGCGCAATTCACGTAACCCCCTGCTAATTGTTAAACCCAGACCGGCGTTAGCGGCGCAGACAGGACCTACGGGGTCCGCCGGAGAGCGCGATATGGGGACGCGCGACTGTCATGTAAAGAGGTTTTTTCGTGGCGGGGCTTAGGTTTGACTGTCACAAATCCGCTCTGCGCCCTCCACTACACGGTCCAGCGGCAACCTTGACCGTTCTGCGCCGTTGCGATGATCGGAGGGTTTCATGAACCGATGGCTGTTCTTTTGGCGCAAGATGCGGCGTCAGCTGTGGGTGCGCGCCACGGCCTATGCCGTCGCGGGCGTCGCCGCAGCCTTGCTGGCCGCCGCCCTGGCCCCTTGGGTGCCGCAGGAGATGGCCGAGCGTCTGGGCGGCGAGTCTGTGGAATCGATCCTGACGATTCTGGCGTCCAGCCTGCTGGGCGTGGCGACCTTTTCGGTCGGCGCGATGGTCACGGCCTATACGTCCGTGTCGTCGGCGGCCAGTCCGCGTGTCGCGGCCCTGGTCACCAGCGATGACGAGACCCAGAAGTCGCTGGCGACCTTCGTCGGCGCCTTTCTCTACGCCATCGTCGCCGTCACCGCGATCAACGCCCATTATTACGGCCAGAACGGCCGGGCGATCCTGTTCCTGATCAGCCTGGCCATGGTGGGGCTGGTGGCGTTTCGCCTCCTGGCCTGGATCAACCGTCTGTCCAGCCTGGCGCGGGTCGGTCACATGATCGATCTGGTGGAGGCCCGGGCTCGCGAGGCGCTGGAACAGCGTCGCGACAATCCGTTTCTGGGCGGGCGCGGGGGCCACCTGCAAAACGGCGCGGACGTCACAGCGCCGGAAACCGGCTATGTCCAGAATGTCGATCCCGACCGCCTGCAGGCCATGGCCGAGAAACGAGACTGCCAAGTTGAGGTGGTCGGTGCGCCCGGCGCCTTCGTACGACGCGGCGAGGTCCTCGCCCGGATCAGCCTGCCGGCCTGCGACAAAGAGGCCCAGGACGCCTTCTGCTCCGCCTTCGCGATCGGAGACTCGCGCTCCTATGATCAAGACCCGCGTTTCGGCCTGATCGTTCTGGGCGAGATCGCCGCCAAGGCTCTGTCGCCTGGTATCAACGATCCCGGAACGGCCATTCAGGTGGTGTCGACCGGCGTGAGGCTGATGGACATCTGGGCCCGCGAGCGCGAGGAAGACGAGAAGCGGACCCTGCGCGATCGCCTGATGATGCCGGGCGTCTCCGAAGACGATCTGCTCGACGATCTGTTCGGCCCGATCGCCCGTTACGGGGCCGGCGACGTTGCGGTCGCCATCAGACTGCAAAAAGGCTTGAGGGCGCTGGCCTCGATCCCTTGTCTGGCCGCACCAGTCCGGACGATGGCCGATCAGGCGCTGGAGCGGTCGCGCGTCGCCATGCCGATTCCGGCGGACTACGCCCGGGTGAAGGGTGCGGCGGAACGCTCCTGAACGGCTCGGGTCTGGACGAGATTGCGCCCGACGTGCGATTAGGACTTGCCCGAGCGCGATTTCAGCTTATTGCGGCGCCCCTTCGCCATAGCCTCCTAGCGAGTTCATGAGTTCATCCGCAGCCGCCGCCGCCCCTGGGCTAGTCCTGGCGCGTGACGTGTCGAAGACCTTCGGATCGCGAAAGGCGCTGGACGGCGTCTCGATTTCCGTGGCCTCCGGCGAAATGGTTGCCCTGATCGGTCCGTCCGGTTCGGGCAAGTCCACCCTGCTCCGCTCCATCACCGGCCTGCAGTCGATCGACGCCGGCGCCGGCACGATCCAGGTGTTCGGCGAGACCGTGCAGAAGGACGGCCGGGTCACCGGCGCCGTGCGCAAGGCGCGCGGCAAGCTGGGCATGATCTTCCAGCAGTTCAATCTGGTCGGGCGACTGAGCCTGTTCTCTAACGTCATGCTGGGCGCGCTGGGGCGTCTGCCTGGATGGAAGGGTCTGCTGGGCCTGTGGCCCCAGGCGGACAAGGACAAGGCCATGGCGGCCCTGCACCGCGTCGGCGTCAGCGACTACGCCGCTCAGCGCGCCAACACCCTGTCCGGCGGCCAACAGCAGCGCGGCGCCATCGCCCGCGCCATCGTGCAGGGCGCAAAGGCCATTCTGGCCGACGAACCCGTCGCCTCGCTAGACCCGGTGTCCGCCCGCAAGGTCATGGAATTGCTGGTCGAGTTGAACAAACGCGACGGCATGGGTGTGATCGTCACCCTGCACCAGGTCGACTACGCCATCCGCTACTGCGACCGCGTCATCGCCCTGCAAGGCGGCAAGATCGTCTATGACGGCCCGTCCACGGCGCTGGACCAAAAGCGCCTGATCGAAATCTACGGTCCCGAGTTCGAGGACGCGTTCTGGGAGACCAAGGCATGAGCCTGTCGCGCATTTCCCCCACCCGCCGTCTAATCGCTGCGGCCGGCGCCGCCGTCATGATCCTGGGCCTGGCGGCCTGCGGCGGCGGCGAGGACAAGAAGGCTGCGGGCGGCGCGCCCAGCGAGATCACTTTCTCCATCCTGTCCGCCGAAGGCCAGGCCTCGGCCGGCCCGCTGTGGCAGCCGCTGCTGGACGACATGTCCAAGGCCATCGGCGTGCCGGTGAAGCCCTATTTCGGTTCGAACTACACCGTCCTGGTCGAGGCCATGCGCGGCAACCACACCCAGGTAGGCTGGTTCTCGGCCAAGCCTGAGGTCGAGGCCATCGATCGCGCCAAGGCCGAAGTCATCGCCCGCACCGTCAACCGCGAGGGTCTGGACAGCTATCAGTCGACCCTGATCGTCAAGAAGGGATCGGGCATCACGCTGGATCAGGTCATGGCGTGCGGCAAGAAGTACAACTTCGGCATCGGCGACGCCCAGTCGACGTCGGGCACCCTGGCCCCGCTGACCTTCCTGTTCAATCCGCGCGGCGTGGTCCCCAGCCAGTGCTTCAAGACCGTGCGCTCGGCCAACCACCAGGCCAACGCCTTCGGCGTGGCGACCGGCGTGATCGACGTGGCGACCTCCAACAGCGTGAACACCATCTTCATGCGCAAGGAAAACCCGCAGCTGGCCGGCCAGATCGAGGAAATCTGGACCTCGCCGCCCATCCCCGAGAGCGGCATCGTCGTGCGCGAGGACCTGGATCCTGCGCTGAAGGAAAAGATCCGCAGCTTCTTCCTGACCTATGGCCAGGGCGAAGGCGCCGAGGCCGAGCGGCAGCGCAAGGTTCTGGCGGACCTGGAATATTCCCGCTTCACCGCCGCCGACGACAGCTATCTGGACCCGATCCGCGAAATGATCGCCGACCAGAAACTGGGCGAGGCCCGCGCCAAGGGCGATACGGCCGCCGCCGCCGCCGCCGAGCGCGAGCTTCAACGCCTGCGCAGCCTGCGTGAGGTCCGGCCTTGACCGCAGTCGCGTCTCCCGCCGTCGCGATTCCGGCGGCGCCCAAGAAGTCCGCCCTCGCCTGGGTCGCCGACGTCCTCGTCTGGGGCGGCGTCGCCGCCGTCCTGCTGTACAGCATCGACGCCGTCGATCTGGGCAACATCTCGCGTCTGTTCGCGGGCAACGACAGCACCCAGCTGTTCGTCCACGACCTGCTGCGTCCCGACTTCAGCGACTGGAAGATGTTCGTCGCCAAGATGTGGGAGACGGTGCAGATCGCCCTATGGGGCACCTTCCTGGCCGTGATCCTGGGTATTCCGCTGGGTCTGGCGGCGGCGCGCAACATCGCGCCCGTCTGGGTCGTGACGCCGGTGCGCTGGATCATGAACCTGCTGCGTTCTGTGCCGGATCTGGTGATCGGCCTGCTGTTCGTCACCGCCGTGGGCCTGGGGCCTCTGGCGGGCGTCCTGGCCATCACCCTGAATACGGCCGGGGTTCTGGCCAAGCTGTTCTCCGAAGCGGTCGAGTCGATCGACAAAGGTCCGGTCGAGGGCGTGCGCGCCACCGGCGCGGGCAAGCTGCACGAGATCGTCTGGGGCGTCCTGCCTCAGGTCGCGCCGCTGTGGACCTCGTTCGCTTTGTATCGCTTCGAATCCAACAGCCGGTCCGCAACCGTTCTGGGTCTGATCGGCGCGGGCGGCATCGGCCAGGTGCTGTTCGACAGCATGAACGCCTTCGATTTCCGCGCCGTCTCGGCCATCGTCATCGTCGTCGTGGTCGCCGTGACCCTGATCGACACCCTGTCGCAGGTGATGCGCCGCCGCCTGCTGTAGCGGCGGCGGTCCCTTTCGCAGGCCCATTCTCGGGACTGTCATAATCCTCTGCTCTAAGCATCGCGAAATCGATGCTCAGGGAGAGCCTTGGATGATCCGCACACTGAAACTGGCGGCTTCGGCCGCCGCCCTTCTGGCCCTGGCGGCCTGTGGCGACAACGGCGGGGGCGGCTCCGCCTCCGGCGCGCGCTCCGGCATCTGGGCGGCGGGTTCGTCGACCGTCTTCCCCTTCGCCACGCGGGTCGCCGAGACCTTCGCGCGCGGTTCGGGCGGCGCGGCGCCGCGCGTCGAATCGCTGGGCACCGGCGGCGGCATCCAGGCCTTCTGCCAGGGCGTCGGCCCGACCACCCCGGACATCGCCAACGCCTCGCGTCAGATGAAGCAGTCCGAGTTCGACCTGTGCGCCAAGAACGGCGTCACCGACATCGTCGAGATCAAGATCGGCTTCGACGGCATCGTCATCGCCACGGCCCGTAACGGCAACGGCTTCAACTTCGAACTGAACGACCTGTACGAGGGCCTGGCCAAGGAAGTGCCGGGCGCCAACGGTCAGTTCGTCGCCAATCCGGCCAAGACCTGGAACCAGGTCAACGCCGGCCTGCCGAACCAGCGCATCCAAGTCTATGGCCCGCCGCCCACCTCGGGCACGCGCGATGCCTTCCTGGAGCTGGGCATGACGCCGGGCGCCAAGCTGGTGCCGGCGGTCAAGGCGATCGAAGGCGACAAGGACCGGTTCGAAGCCATCGCCCACACCCTGCGCGAGGACGGCGCCTGGATCGATTCCGGCGAGAACGACAACGCCATCGTCCAGACCCTGACCCGCACGCCAGGCTCGCTGGGGGTGTTCGGCTATTCGTTCCTGGAGCAGAACCTGGATACGGTGAAGGCCGAGACCATCGACGGCGTCGCCCCGACCGCTGACACCATCGCCAGCGGTGAATACCCGCTGTCGCGCAGCCTCTACATCTATGTGAAGAAGGCCCATATCGGCGTCATTCCGGGCCTGCAGCAGTTCGTGCAGGAGTTCCTGTCGGAAGGCGCCGCCGGCAAGGGCGGCTATCTGGCCGACCGCGGCTTGATCCCGCTGCCGGAAGACCAACTGCTTGCTCAGCGCGCGACCATCGCCGCCATGACCCCGATGGCCCGCCCCGCCAAATAAGGCGGAACCCGACCGCCGTTCCGCCCCTTCTTTCACCGGTTCGCCCCGTTGAAGCGCGAAGCGCTTCAACTCAAGCGCACGAGGCCGTAGAAGGGGCGGGATAGCTGTCAGGATGATTTGATGACCACCACGCCCGCGCGCCTGCGCAAGGCCGTACTGCCCGTCGCGGGCCTCGGCACCCGGGTCCTGCCCGGCACCAAGACGACCCCCAAGGAACTGCTGAACGTCGTCGACCGGCCGATCCTGTCCTACATCGTCGAAGAGGCGCGCGAAGCGGGGATCGAGCACATCGTCTTCGTCACCGGTCGCTCCAAGGGCGCCATCGAGGACTATTTCGATCACCAGATCGAGCTGGAAGCCCAGCTTCTGGCCAAGGGCAAGACTGACATCCTGGAGATGATGAACGCCGAACTGGCCTCGGCCGGGGAGATGAGCTTCACCCGCCAGATGCAGCCCAAGGGCCTGGGCCACGCCGTCTGGTGCGCGCGCGACATCATCGGCCACGAGCCGTTCGCCGTCATCCTGCCCGACGTCATCGTGGATTCTCAGCCCGGCGCCCTGAAACAGTTGGCCGAGGTCTATGCCGAGACCGGCGGCAACATCATCGGCGTGGAATCCGTCCCGGAAGATCAGACCCACAAATACGGCATCGTCGATCCGGTCAGCCGCGACGGTGCGCGCATCGTCATGAAGGGCATGGTCGAGAAGCCCGCCGCCGGAACCGCGCCGTCCAACCTGTCGATCTCGGGCCGTTACATCCTGCAGCCGGAAATCTTCGACCTGCTGGCGACGCAGGAAAAGGGCGCGGGCGGCGAGATCCAACTGACCGACGCCATGGCGCGACTGATGGCGGACCAGAGCTTCACCGCCGTTGAATACGAAGGCGTCACCCACGACTGCGGCGACAAGATCGGCCTGTTGCGCGCCAACGTCGCCCTGGCCCTGAAACGCCCCGACCTGGGCGACGCGGCGCGCCAGGCGATCGCGGGCCTGCTGTAACGCAAGGGAAGGCGGCGGGGGTTCCGGTTTACGCCCGCCCCTGCTAACCCTCCGCGCAAATCATCAGGAGACGAACCATGGCGACTTCCGAAGGCTGGGACATGCCGACCGGCGACCTCATGAAGGGCAAGAAGGGCCTGATCATGGGCGTGGCCAACTCCAGCTCCATCGCCTGGGGCATCGCCTCGCAGCTGGCCGCCCAGGGCGCCGAGCTGGCCTTCACCTATCTGGGCGAGAGCCTGGAGCGCCGCGTGCGTCCGCTGGCGGAAAGCGTCGGCGCCAAGCTGCTGATCCCGGCCGACGTCACTGACGACGCCTCGATGGATGCGGCCTTCGCCGAGCTGGAAAAGACCTTCGGCACGATCGATTTCGTCGTCCATTCGGTGGCCTTCGCCAACAAGGACGAGTTGAAGGGCAGCTTCGTCGACAACACCACGCGCGACAGCTTCCTCCTGGCCATGAATATCTCGGCCTTCAGCTTCGTGGACGTGTCCAAGCGCGCCGCCAAGCTGATGCCGAACGGCGGCAGCCTGATCACCCTGACCTACCTGGGGTCCGAGCGGGTCATTCCGAACTACAACACCATGGGCGTGGCCAAGGCCGCGCTGGAAGCCGCGACCCGCTATATCGCGCGTGACCTGGGTCCCAAGAACATTCGCGTCAACGCCATCTCGGCCGGGGCCATGCGCACCCTGTCGCTGGCCGGCATCTCGGGCGGGCGCGGCCTGCACTCCAAGTCGGCCCAGTTCTCGCTGATCAAGGAAGAGACCTCGATGGAGGGCGTCGCGGGCGCGGCCCTGTGGCTGTGTTCGGACCTGGGGCGTTCGACCACTGGCGAAGTCGTCCACGTCGATGCCGGCTTCCACGCCGTGGGCCTGCCGGAAGACATCGAGGGCTGATCAAGGAGGGCTGGATCCCAGCCTTCCGCCATCCAAGACGACGGTTTAAGGCCGGGGCATGACTGCTCCGGCCTTTTCCATGCGCACCCTGCCCGCCTCGGCCTTTTCGTCCGCCGCCGTCGCGACGGTGATCGGGTTCGGCGGGACGGTCGCCCTGGTGGTCCAGGCGGGTCAGGCGCTGGGCGCGGACGCGGGCCAGATCGGGTCAATGGTTACCGCCCTGTGCCTGGGCATCGGGGCGCCGGGCGCCTTTCTGAGCTGGCGGCTGAAGATCCCCGTCGTTCTGGCCTGGTCCACGCCGGGGGCGGCCCTGCTGGCGGCCTCGACCCTGGGGCTGTCCTGGCCGACGGCGATCGGCGCCTTCGTCTTCGCCGCCCTGCTGATGATCCTGACCGGCCTGATCCCGGCGCTGGGGCGGTTGGCCGCGCGGATACCAGCCACCATCGCCACGGCCATGCTGGCGGGGGTGTTGCTGCCCTTCGTGCTGAGACTGTTCAAGGTCGTGCCGGACGAGACGGCCCTGTTCATCGGGCTGATCGCGGTGTTCCTGATCTTCAGACGGCTGTGGCCGACCTGGGCCTTGCCCGCCGTGCTGGCGGCGGCCTTTGCGGTGCTGGCGATGCGAGGGCAGCTGGCGCTGCCCGCAGGGACCGGCCTGTTCGGCCATCTGGAGCCGGTCGCGCCCGTGTTCGACTGGAAGGCGGCGGTCAGCCTGGGCTTTCCGTTGTTCTTGGTGACGCTTGCGGCGCAGAACCTGCCGGGGCTGGTGGTGCTGCAGAGCGCCGGCTATCCGCCGCCCGCGAACCGACTGATCCTGTCCACCGGCGTCGCCAGCCTGCTGATCGCGCCGTTCGGCGGGCATGGGGTCAATCTGGCGGCGATCACGGCGGCGATCTGCACCGGGCCGGACGCGCACCCCGACTTCGCCAAGCGCTGGATCGTAGGCGTTATCTACGGCGGTCTTTATCTGGTCGTGGCTCTGTTCGCCGCGCCGCTGGCCGGGCTGTTCATCGCCATGCCGCCAGCCGTGCTGGCGGCGGTGACGGGTCTGGCGCTGATCGCGCCGCTGACCGGCGCGCTGCACAACATGATGATGGATGTCGGATCGCGCGAGGCGGCCGTGCTGACGTTTGCGGCGACGGCTTCGGGCCTGACCCTGTTCGGCGTCGGATCGGCCTTCTGGGGTCTGGTCGTTGGGTTTGCGGCGCTGGCCGCGATGCGCTGGATCAGACCGCGGGCCTGATCCAGCGAGAGGGATTAATCCCGCAGCGAAGCCGGGACCTGACCGCCGTTTTCGGCCAGCTTCTTCCAGACCGCCTTGGACAGAGCGATGTTCTGTTCGGCCGAGCCGTGCTCGCCGGCGTGGACGTTCAGTTCCTCGGCCAATTCCTTGCGGGCCGCCAGGCTGGAATCCAGGTCCAGCAGCTTCAGCAGGTCGACGATCGAGGTGCGCCAGTTGCCGCCGCCGCCCTTGGACGCCGCCAGATCGCTGAGGACCGCCTCGACATCGACGGGCGGCAGGGCCGGCGTCGGGGCGGGGGCGGCGCCCGGCGCGGGTTGGGCGCTGGGCGCCGGGGTCGGCTGAGGCGCCGCCTTGGGCTTGTGGCCCGTGATCTTGTTCCAGATCGAAGAGAAGATACCCATAGGTCGCGCTCCAGTTGATGCCGTCAGATAATGCCCGTGGGCGGCGACGGTTCAGTGACGCGCCGGAATCTCCAGTCCGCGCTGCACGGCGGGGCGCGCTAGGCCGCGCTCCAGCCAGGCGGCGACGCGCGGGAAGTCGGCGAAGCCTACGATCTCGCCCGCTTCGTAGAAGCCGATCAGGTTGCGGACCCAGCCCAGGGTGGCGACATCGGCGATGGAATAGTCGCCGACAAGCCAGTCGCGGGGGTCTCCCCCGTCATTGGCAAGCCGCGTCTCCAGCACGCCCAGCAGGCGGCGGCTTTCGGCGACGTAGCGGTCGCGCGGGCGCTTATCCTCGTATTCCTTGCCGGCGAAGCGGTGGAAGAAGCCCAGTTGGCCGAACATCGGACCGATCGCGCCCATCTGGAACATGACCCACTGGATCGTCTCGTAGCGGGTCGCCGGATCGGCCGAGAGCAGTTTGCCGGTCTTCTCCGCCAGATAGATCAGGATGGCGCCGGATTCGAACAGGGCCAGCGGCTGTCCGTTCGGGCCGTTCGGATCGAGGATGGCGGGGATCTTGCCGTTGGGGTTCAGCGACAGAAACTCCGGCCCCCAGGTCTCGTTCTTGGTGATGTCGACGAGGTGCGGCTCGTAGGCCAGGCCGACCTCCTCCAGCATGATCGAGACCTTCACACCGTTCGGCGTCGGCAGCGAATAGAGCTGGATCCAGTCGGGATGCTGGGCCGGCCAGCGTTGCGTGATCGGGAAGGCGGACAGGTCGGTCATGGGTGCGGCCTCGACTGGGTGATGACAACCATGTCGGGGACGTTTGTGAGGTTCGCAACTGTCGTCGGCACGATTTGATCGCGGGCTTGTGTCTGGAACCGTACGGGGGACGATGTCAGCTTGGCCGTGACCGATCACAGGTCTCAGGAATGGAGACGCCCGATGGCGCACAAGTTCGAAATCGTCAAAAACGACAAGGGCGAGTTCCGCGCCCGCTTCAAATACAACAGTGAAGTGATCTTCTGGACCGAGAACTACGCGTCCAAGGCGTCCGCCAAAAACGCCATCGAGTCGATCATCAAGAACGGCCCGACCGCCGAAATCGAGGACAACAGCTAGTCCGGCTCGCGCTCGCCCACCTCGGTCGGCGGCACGGCCAGAAGCCAGCCGTCGGCCAGGTGCAGTTCCGGCGTCGCTTCCTTGGTGAAGGGCAGATACCAGGTCGGGCCGCCCGCGGCGGGCTCGATCTCCAGCATGTCGTCGGCGCCGAAGTTCTGGACCGATTTCACCGTGCCCATGACGGCGCCCGCCGTGTCGCGGACCTGAACGCCCAAGAGGTCGGCGAGGTAGAACTCGTCTTCATCCGGCTCGGGGAACCGGTCGCGGGGGACGTGCAGCTTCAGGCCGCGCAGGGCGTCGGCCTGTTCCTTTGTGGCGATCTCCTTGGCCCGGCCGACGACGCCGTTCTTGTCGGGCCGCGTCGAGGTCAGGGTCAGGGCCACGGTCCCATCGGCGCGCAGCAGAGGGCCATAGGCGGTCAGGGCCAGGGGATCGGCGGTGAAGGCGGTCACCCGCACCTCGCCCCGCACGCCGAAGCCGCCGCCGACCTGGCCGACGAGGATCAATCTGGTGTCCGTGGTCATGCGTGCTCTTAACCCATGAAAAAGGCGGCGTCGAAAGACGCCGCCCTGATCATCGTCAAACCGAAAGGCTTAGCCTTCGGCCTTTTCCTCGGTCGCTTCAGCAGCCGGGGCTTCCTCTGCGGCGGCGTCAGCGGCCGGAGCCTCTTCGGCAGGCGCTTCTTCAGCAGCGGGAGCGTTCTTGGCGGCTTCGGCGGCGGCGGCGGCCTCTTCCTTGGCGCGGGCGGCGGCTTCAGCGGCCTCGACCTTGGCGGCGGCTTCGGCTTCCAGGCGGTCGGCTTCGCGCTGGGCGCGTTCAGCGGCGCGCTCTTGCGCCTTCTTGCCCGGAGCGCCCTTGTTCGGGTTGTTCGACTGCGTCCACTTGACCTTCTGGCCCAGGGTTTCGTCCTGCGACAGGAAGCGGGCGACGCGGTCGGTCGGCTGGGCGCCCTTGCCGAGCCATTCGGCGATGCGCTCGACCTTCAGGGCGACGCGCGGTTGGGCACCGTCCTTGGGCAGCATCGGGTTGTAGCTGCCGACCTTCTCGATGAACTTGCCGTCGCGCGGCGAGTGCGAGTCGGCGATGACGATGTGGTAGTAGGGGCGCTTCTTGGCGCCGCCGCGGGCCAGACGAATCTTCAGCATTTCAGGTCTCTTTCTAGGAAGTCGTTATTTCTTGGGAGGGAAGCCCGGCAGGCCAGGAAGACCTCCCGGAAGTTGTCCGCCGCCCAGTCCGGCGAGCCGGTCCTGGATGGCTTTCAGATCGTCGGCGGAGGGTTCGGCCATCTTGCCGCCGCCCAGCGCCTTGAGGCGGGCCATGTCGGGGCCGCCGCCGCCCATTCCGGGCATGCCGCCGCCGCCGAGACCGCCCAACATGGCGGCCATCTGCTGCATCTTCTTGGGTCCGCCACGCGCCATCGACTTGACCACGTCGGCCATCTGGCGGTGCTGTTTCAGAACTCGGTTCACGTCCTGCACATCGACGCCGGCGCCGGCGGCGATCCGCTTCTTGCGCGAGGCGTTCAGCAGGTCGGGCTTCTTGCGCTCGGCCTTGGTCATCGAGGAGATGATGGCTTCCTGACGCAGGATCATGCGGTCGTCGATGCCGCTCTCGGCCATCTGACCCTTCATCTTTGCCACGCCGGGCAGCATGCCCATGATGCCTTGAAGCCCGCCCATCCGCTTCATCTGCTGAAGCTGACCGGCCAGGTCGTCCAGATCGAACTGACCCTTGGCCAGTTTGCGGGCCATCTTCTCGGCCTTGGCCTGGTCCAGATCCTGGCTGGCCTTTTCGACCAGGGCGACGATATCGCCCTGGCCCAGGATGCGGCCGGCGACGCGACGGGCGTCGAACACGTCCAGCGCATCGACCTTTTCGCCGGCGCCCAGATATTTGATCGGCAGGCCGGTGACGGCGCGCATCGACAGCATGGCGCCGCCGCGACCGTCGCCGTCGGCGCGGGTCAAGACGAGGCCGGTCAGGGGCAGGCGCTCGTGGAAGGCCTTGGCGGTGCGCACCGCGTCTTGGCCGGTCAGGCTGTCGGCGACCAGCAGGGTCTCGACGGGCTTGGCGATGTCGGCGACCTCGGCCACCTCATTCATCAGCCCCTCGTCCAGGGTGATGCGGCCGGCGGTGTCGAGGATCAGGACGTCGAAGCCCTGAAGCTTGGCCGATTGCAGCGCCCGGCGCGTGATCTGGACCGCGCTCTCGCCCGCCACGATCGGCAGGGTGGCGACCTCGATCTGCTTGCCCAGGGTGGCCAGCTGTTCCATCGCGGCCGGACGGCGCGTGTCCAGCGAGGCCATCATGACCTTCTTGCGATCGAACTTGGTCAGGCGCAGCGCCAGCTT
Organism: Brevundimonas vesicularis; assembly: GCF_027886425.1. NCBI lineage: Bacteria > Pseudomonadati > Pseudomonadota > Alphaproteobacteria > Caulobacterales > Caulobacteraceae > Brevundimonas > Brevundimonas vesicularis. The sequence continues at coordinate 119,810 of NZ_CP115671.1, forward strand.
GGCCGAGGTCGTGGTCTTGCCCGAGCCCTGAAGGCCGGCCATCAGCACCACGGCGGGCGGATTGGCGTTGGTGTTCAGCGGGACCGGCTCTTCGCCGCCCAGCATCTCGATCAGGCCGTCATAGACGATCTTGACCACCTGATCGGCCGGCTTGACCGAACGGATGACTTCTTCGCCCGTCGCGCGCTCGGTAGCGAAGGCGATGAATTCCTTGACGACCGGAAGGGCGACGTCGGCCTCGAGCAGCGCCACGCGCACTTCGCGCATCGCCTCGGCGACATCCTTTTCGGACAGGGCGCCGCGCCCGGTGATCCGGTCAAAGACGCCTGTCAGCCGCTCGTTCAGAGCCTCGAACATTCACTACCTCGTGTGGCGCAGGTGAAACGGCTCCATACGACAACGGCCCCCGGCGACGATCACGTCGGCGGAGGGTTCTCGCCGGGCTCGTCTCATCGAAATGAGGGTCGTCCCGGTGGAGACGCAGGTTCACTTGCGTCGGAAGCGGCGGCTTATGGCGGAAAAACCTTACAAAGGCAACCGGAGCGATCCGGTCACGCTATAAGAGCCAATATCGGCGCAGGGATTTAGCGGATTGTCATCATCGTGCTAAGAGCCGCGCCCTTTATAGGGGCGGCGCTGTCGCCAGGGTTTCAGACTTCGGGAGAAGCACAGATGAGCAAGGTGCTGGTTATCGGCGCAGGCGGCGTCAGTTCGGTGGCCGTCCACAAGATGGCGATGAACGCGGACATCTTCTCGCATATCACCCTGGCGAGCCGCACTAAGTCCAAGTGCGACGCGATCGCCCAGTCCGTGAAGTCGCGCTTCGGCGTCGACATCGACACGGCGGCCATCGACGCCGACGACGTGGCGGCGACCACGGCGCTGATCCAGAAGGTCCAGCCCGAACTGGTCGTGAACCTGGCCCTGCCCTATCAGGACCTGTCGATCATGGACGCCTGCCTGGCCGCCGACGTCGACTATCTGGACACCGCCAACTACGAGCCGCGCGACGAGGCCAAGTTCGAATACAAGTGGCAGTGGGCCTATCAGGACCGTTTCAAGGACGCCGGCCTGATGGCTCTGCTGGGTTCGGGCTTCGACCCCGGCGTGACCTCGGTCTTCACCACCTACATCAAGAAGCACCTGCTGGATTCCATCGAGACGCTGGACATCCTGGACTGCAACGGCGGCGACACCGGCCTGCCCTTCGCGACCAACTTCAACCCCGAGATCAACCTGCGTGAAGTGACGGCGAACTCGCGTCACTGGGAGAACGGCCAGTGGGTCGAAGGCCCGGCCCTGAGCCACAAACAGACCTTCGACTTCGAGGGCGTGGGTCAGAAGAACATGTACCTCATGTACCATGAGGAGCTGGAATCGCTGGCGAAATTCTATCCCGAGATCAAGCGCATCCGCTTCTGGATGACGTTCGGCGACAGCTATCTGAAGCACCTCGAAGTGCTGGAAAACATCGGCATGACCTCGATCGAGCCGATGCAGTTCCAGGGCCGCGAGATCATTCCGATCGAGTTCCTGAAGGCCCTGCTGCCCGAGCCGGCCTCGCTGGGTCCGATCACCAAGGGCAAGACCAATATCGGCGTCATCGCCACCGGCCTGAAGGACGGGGTCAAGAAGACGGTCTACGTCAACAACATCTGCGACCACGAAGAGGCCTATGCCGAAACCGGCAACCAGGCCGTCAGCTACACCACCGGCGTGCCGGCCATGATCGGCGCGGCCCTGATGGTGACGGGCCAGTGGAAGGGCGACGGCGTGTTCAACATGGAGCAGCTGGACCCCGACCCCTTCATGGACATGCTGAACCAGCACGGCCTGCCGTGGAAGGTTCAGGACCTGGACGCCCCTCTGGACTTCTGATCGGACCGACTGAATGCAGACCCAGGCCGGCGATCCGGGCGCCTTTGCGCATTTCGACCTGAACCGCGTCGCCTCGCCCGCCTTCGTGGTGGACGAGGCGGCCATCCGTCGCAATCTGTCCGTGCTGAAGGGCGTGCGCGACGGAGCGGAGGCGCGCGTGCTTCTGGCGCTGAAGGCGTTTTCGATGTGGTCGCTGGCCGATGTGGTCGGCGAATACCTCGACGGGGTCTGCGCGTCGGGTCTGTGGGAGGCGCGGCTGGCGCGCGAGTTCTACACGGGCGAGCTGACCACCTATTCGCCGGCCTATACGGCGCAGGACCTGCCTGAGATCCTGCGTTTGTCGGACCACGTCATCTTCAACAACCCGGCCCAGATCGCCCGTTTCGCCGATCTGATCGCCAAGGCCCGGGCTGACGGGCAGGCGTTCGAGATCGGCCTGCGGCTGAACCCCGAACATTCCGAAGGCGAGGTCGCCAAATACGACCCGGCCCAGCCCTGCTCGCGCCTGGGCTTTCCGGTGTCGCAACTGACGGCCGACCATCTGGTCGGCGTCGATGGTCTGCATATCCATGCGCTGTGCGAGCAGGATTTCCAGCCGCTGTCGCGCATCTGGGCGGCGGTGGAGCCGAAGCTGGCGCCGCTGCTGGGCGGGATCAAATGGTTGAACCTGGGCGGGGGGCACCACATCACCCGCGCCGACTATCAGACCGAGGATCTGATCGCCTTTGTGCGCGATCTGCAGGCCCGGCACGGGGTTCAGGTCTATCTGGAGCCGGGCGAGGCCGTGGCGCTGGACGCCGGCATCCTGATCGGCGAGGTGCTGGACGTGTTCGAAAACGGCATGCCCATCGGCATCACCGACATCTCGGCCACCTGCCATATGCCCGATGTGATCGAGGCGCCCTATCGCCCCGCGCTGCTGAAAGAGGCCGAACATGGGGTGACGGTGCGGCTGGGCGGGCCGTCGTGCCTGGCCGGAGACATCATCGGCGACTACGTCTTCGCCGAACGGCCGACGCCGGGGACGCGCATCGCGTTTCTGGACCAGGCCCATTATTCGATGGTGAAGACCAACACCTTCAACGGCGTGCCGCTGCCGTCCATCGTGCTGTGGAACTCCCAGACGGATGCGCTGACGACGGTGCGCGACTTCGACTATTCGGCCTTCCGCGACCGCCTGTCTTAGACGCAAGAAAAAGGGCGGCTCGCGCCGCTCTTTCCCAATCTATTCGTCTTTCGGTTCGTCCGCCGCCGGTTCGGCGTCGGGCTTGGGCGTCGAGCCCGGCTCGGTGACGACGATGCCTTCGGGCGGGGGCGGCAGTTTCGACAGGTCGCCGCCGGCGCGCAGCACGTCCAGCGCGCGCTGAAGCTGATAGTCCTTTTCCTTGTCGAACTTGTCGCCCGGAGCTTCGCGCGGGGTGTGCGGACCCTTGCGCTCGGCGCCGATGGAGGCGTCCAGGGCCGTAGCGTAGGCGGCCTCGGAATAGATGAAGCTGGAGCGCGAGACGATGCGGGCCTCGGCCTCGTTGCGGGCGACTTCCAGATCCGGCTCGATGCCGATCTTCTGGATCGAGGCGCCCGAGGGGGTGTAGTAGCGCGCGGTCGTGATCGACAAGGCGCCGTCCTGGCCCTGACGCAGCGGGATCACGGTCTGCACCGAACCCTTGCCGAAGCTGGTCAGACCCACGATGGTCGCGCGCTGATGATCCTTCAGGGCGCCCGCAACGATTTCCGACGCCGAGGCCGAGCCGTAGTTGACTAGGACGACCAGCGGCAGGCCGCCCGTGACGTCGCCGGGCTTGGCGGAATAGCGCTGAATCTGCTCGGGCTTCCTGCCCCGCTGGCTGACGATCTCGCCGCGTTCCAGGAAGGCGTCGGACACGTCGATGGCGGCGTTCAGCAGGCCGCCGCCGTTATTGCGCAGGTCCAGGACATAGCCCTTCACCCCCGGCTTCTCGGCCTTGATCTTGGCGATGGCCTCGTTCAGCTCGCGGCCGGTGTTCTCGTTGAAGGTCGAGACGCGCAGATAGCCGAAGTCGCCCTCGACACGGCCTGTGACCGACTGAACCTTGATGACCTCGCGGGTCAGGGTCACTTCCAGCGGGTCTGAACCGTCGCGCAGGAAGGTCACCTTGACGCTGGTGCCCACGGCGCCGCGCAGCTTTTCGGACACCTGGCTGACCGTCAGGCCCGCCGCGTTCTGGCCCTCGATCGAAGAGATCACGTCGCCCGCCTGGACCCCGGCCTTGGCGGCGGGACTGTCGTCCATCGGCGAGATGACCTTCACCATGCCGCCGTCCGCACTGATGGTCAGGCCGACGCCCGAATACTGGCCCTCGGTGCGTTCGCGCAGATCGTCGTAGTTGGAGGGCGGCAGATAGTTGGAGTGCGGGTCCAGCGCCGTCATCATGCCGGCCAGCGCGGCCTCGATCAGCTTCTTGTTGTCGACCGGGACGACGTAGGCCTGCTCGACGATGCCCACCACGTCGCCGAACAGCTCCAGCATGCGGAAGGTTTCGTTTCGCGGGGTCTGGCTGCTGACAGCAGCGGCGGATCCGCCGAGCACCAGAGCGGCGCAGCCGACGAGGAGCAGTTTACGCATTCGGTCTCTTTCGGTCGGGCCGATCACTGTGGGCGCCCGTGGGAAGGTTAAGGCCCCGTCGTCACGACCAAATCGTGGCGACGCGGCGTCCCGCCGATAAAATCAGCGTCAGACGAGAATGCAAAGGACTATTGCGGGTTCAACGCAACCACGGTCCCGGATCGATCGGCCGTTCGTCGCGGCGCAGTTCGAAATAGACATCGCCGTCCGGGCCGCTGCGCCCCAGGGTCTGGCCGTCCGAGACCCGGGCGTCCGGACCGACATCGACGCTTTCCAGGCCGGCGATGACGGCGCGCCAGCCGGGGCCGAGATCCAGCACCACGACATTGCCCCACCCCGTCAGCGGCCCGGCGTAGGCGACCTTGGCGTCGGCGGGCGCGGTGACGGCCGCGCGGTCAGCCCGCCAGCGCCAGCCGGAGGTTCCGGCGCCCCAAGTCTGGCTGGGCGCGCCGGCGACGGGCGAACTGAGGCGACCGCGTCCGGCCGGAAGGCGAGCGGTCGGCGTCTCTTCGGCCTGGGTGGTCGGGACCGCGCCGCCCAGTTCGCGGATGCGGCGTTCCAGCACGGCGGCGGCGCGTTCGGCGGCGCGGGCCTCGGCGTTCAGGACGGCGGTCAGTGCGGTCTTGCGCGCCGTCAGCCCCTCGATCTCGCCGCGCCGGTCGCCCTGCTCGCTCTCGGTCGTCAGCAGTCGCTCCGAGGATAGGACGGCGAGGCGGCGGATGCGCATGATCTCGGCTTGACGAGCGGCCAGCACCTTGGCGCGGCCTTCTAGATCCGGCGTCATGGCCTTGAGCAGGATGGAGGCGCGCACCGTGTCGATGGCCTTGTCGGCGGGCACCAGCAGGGGCGGCGGCGGCCGGCGGCTCATCATCTGCAGCGCGCTGAGCAGACGGCCCTGGGCGCCGCGCTCACGCGCCAGATCCGTGACCAGTTCGGCCTCGCGTTCGGTCAGTTGCTGGAGGCGCGCGCGCTGATCGTCGATCTGACGGTCGCCGGTCTGTTCGTCGGCCCGCAGCGAGGCCAGGCGGCGCTCCAACTGGGCCAGTTCGGTCTTGGCGGCGTCGGCGTCGGCGCGAAGCCGACGGGCGCGCACCGTCTCGTCGCGGTATTCGGCCTGGATGCGCGACAGTTCGCTCTCGGGCGCCTGGTTGCTCATCGCCGGGGCAGCGCAGACGAAACCCGTCAGCAGGGCCAGCGATAAGGGTATGGCGCGACGCATGTCAGTCGCGATGATAGGGCGATCCGGCCAGGATGGTCACGACCCGATACAACTGTTCGGCCAGCATGGCGCGCGCCAGGGCGTGGGGCCAGGTCTGGGGACCGAAGGCCAGGGTCGAGGACGCAGCGTCGCGCACGCTGGCGTCCAGCCCGTCCGCCCCGCCGATAGCGAAGACGAGGCGACGCTCGCCCTGATCCCGCAGTTTGGCGATGTGGTCGGCGAAGGCGCGCGAGGAATAGGTCTTGCCGCGCTCGTCGCAGGCGATCAGGTGCGCGCCCTCTGCGGCAGCCAAGATCAGCTCAGCCTCCGGCGTCTTGCCGGGTCTGCGAGCCTCCAGATCGACCAGTTCGAGGGGACCGAGGCCAAGCGCGCGTCCCGACAGGGTGGCGCGCTTGGCGTAGTCGTCGGCGAGCGTCGCTTCAGGCCCCCGGCCCGGTCGGCCGATGGCGACGATGCTCAGCTTCATGGTGTCAGTCGCGGACCATGCGGTGGGCGGAATCAACCGCCCAGATCTTTTCGATGTTGTAGAAGGTGCGCACTTCCGGGCGGAACAGGTGCACGATCACATCGCCGGCGTCGATCAGAACCCAGTCGCAGTGCGGCAGGCCCTCGACTTTGGCCTTGCCGAGGCCCTGTTCCTTGAGCGTGCGCAGCAGGTGGTCGGCGATGGCGCCGACGTGACGGTGCGAACGACCGGACGCCACGATCATGGTGTCGGCCATGGCGCTTTTGCCCTTCAGGTCGATCAGGACCATGTCCTGGGCCTTGTCCTCGTCGAGGCGGCTCAGCAGGGCTTCTTCCAGCGGCGTGGAGCCGACGGGGCGGGGAGCGGAATCATCGAAGCCGCGCGGGGAGGCGTCGGATTCAAAGCCGTCTTCGGAATGGAGAGGTTCGATAGGGTCCATCTCGTGCGCCGTATTCGAGACGGCGGCGTCTTGCGTATCATACGCGGGCGAGGGGGTCAGCGGAGGGCTCCGGGAGCGTTGACTAAAGAAGCCCTCTAGCACGGATGGGCCGCAACGTGAACCGCCGCCCGAATCATCCGGCGATCACGAGGTCGCGCGCACGCCTCCGCCGGTCCTAATCGCCGTGGACGACAGGGGGTTTAGCGGCGCCGTCAGATAGGTCCAGGCGGGGGCCTGGAGCGTCGGCAGAAGCCCCGCCTGCTGAGCCGGAATGCGGAAACCGGCGAAGCGGGCGGCGGCCGGCGCCGTGCGGCTGTCCAGCAGCGAACCCGGCCGGGCGATGACCGCCACCGGCATCAGCCGCATGATGTCGGTCCAACCGCGCCAGCGGTGGAAGCTGGCCAGATTGTCCGATCCCATCAGCCAGACGAAATGCACGCCGGGATGCCGCGCGACCAGAAGGCGTAGAGTGTCGACCGTCCAGGCGACGCCGGCGCGGCTCTCGAAATCCGAGACGATCATCGACGGACCACGCGCATGCTGGCGCGCCGAGGCCATGCGGTCGTCCAGCGGCGCGCTGTGACGAGCGTCCTTCAAGGGGTTCTGCGGAGAGACCAGCCAGACGACCCGGTCGAGATCCAGACGGCGCATGGCGGTCTCGGCGACATGGGCGTGACCGTCGTGGGCGGGATTAAAGGAGCCGCCGAACAGACCGACCTTCATGCCTGGAGCGAGGATCAAACCGTCGCGCAGCGCCCCGGAGCGGGGGCCGGCGCCTTTGGGCGCGGGACCGGCGTGGAAGAAGGACAAGCGGCGTCTCGGGCGGCGGGCGTTATGCTCAGCGGCGCCCTTATAGCGCGCGCCCATGCTCCGCCTACAGAATTCGTTCTCAGACGGCGGCGTCGAACAGGGCGTCGCGCGCCACGTCGGCATGGGTCATGGGGAACAGGTGCCCGCCGCCGGACACGACCTCGACCGAAACATTGGGCAGCCCTGGGGGCTGAACCGGCACATGGGTCAGGGCGCCGTGTTCGGCCTTCAGGATGCGAACCGGGCCGGGATAGCGTTTCATGGCCCGCCACGGATCGTGCGCCTGGGCTGCATAGTTGGCCGCTTCCCAAGCCGGCGCGGCGGTCAGGCTGAACCCGCCGTCGCCTTCGCTCAGGCCTTCGGAAAGATAGTCGGCCAGAACCATGTCGGGCCAACCCTTGAAGGCGCCGCGCCCGCGATAGGCGGCCATGGCCTGTTCGCGGCTGTCGAACTGGCTGCGACGGCGCAGGGTGGCCTTGGCGATGGGGATCGCCTTCATCAGCTTGTGGGCGAAGGGCAGGTTGAAGGCGAAGACCGCCGAGCGTTTCCAGATCACCGGATCGAACAGCACCAGGCTGGACACCCGATCCGGCCGGACGGCGGCCGCCAGAAGCGAGGCCGTGCCGCCCATCGAATGGCCGGCCATGACCACGGGCGGGCCGTCGATGGCCTCCAGCAGCGCCAGCAGGTCGTCGCGGTGGTCCAGCCAGCTGGTCTTGGGTCGCGCGAAGGTCGGCAGTGCAGACCGGCCATGGCCGCGCAGATCCGGCGCCCAGATCCGCAAGGACGCCGACAGCGGCGACAAGAGGCTGCGATAGGTGGCGGCGTTGAAGCCGTTGGCGTGGGAGAAGATCAGATCGACCGCCCGGTTCGGATCGCCGAAATCCAGTACGGCCATCTCGCCGGCGCCCCAGCGATTGTCGATCGGCACGGACAGGCGACGCGGTGGGGACATCAACGCCGCATCCATGGTCATGCGACGTCGCGACAGGCGGCGCAGCGACCGTGCGCCTCGATCGTCGTGCGGACGATGGCGTAACCGGCGGCTGAGGCGGCGGCGTTCATGGCGCTCTGGTCCGGGCCGCTGACCTCGCGCGTCGCGCCGCAGCAGTCGCAGATCAAGAAGGCGGCCGCGTGGGCGGCCTCGCCATCGTCGGTGCAGGCGACATAGGCGCTGATGGAGGCGATGCGGTGGACCATGCCCAGCCGTTCCAGGAACTCCAGCGCGCGATAGACGGTCGGCGGCTTGGCGGCCTGGCCGTCTTCGCCAAAACGCGCGATCAGATCGTAGGCCTTCACCGGCTCGCCGCTTTCCAGCAGCAGAGCCAGGACGCGCCGGCGCTGGGCGGTCATCCGCTCGCCCTGCTGGACCGCGCGCGCCTCGGCCGCCGCCAGGGCGCGGTCCAGCGCCCCGCCGTTCAGGCCGGAGTGGTCATGGTCATGATCGCAGGCGGAACCCATACGCCACAGCTAATGGCTGGCGACCCCCACTGCAACCGACGCATCGCGGGTTTGCCGGTTGCGCGGCGTTGGGCTAGAAGGCGCGCCTCCGATCTTTAACCAGAGCGTCCTCGCTTCATGACCGACACGAACAATTCGCCGCTTGAAGGCAACGTCCTCTTCTACGCCAACCCCGAACCGCTGGATCAGAGCGTCCATGGCGGCCTGGGCGTGAACCCGAGCGACAAGCCCTACGCCTTCGTGGCCCAGACCAATATCGTGCCGCTGACTGTCACCGAATTCTCGGCCGCCGCCCTGTCCTATCCGATCATCTTCACCGGCGATAACCGCCAGCCGGTCGCCGTGATGGGCCTGAGCTCCAACGAGAACCTGTTCGTCGCGCCCGACGGCGAGTTCCGCGCCGACGCCTATGTGCCAGCCTATGTGCGCCGCTATCCGTTCGTCTTCGCCGACGACAAGCAGAACCAGCGCCTGATCCTGTGCATCGACCGCGGTGCCTCGATCGTCGCCGAAGGCGGCCAGAACCCGCTGTTCGTCGACGGCCAGCCCAGCGACTACACGAACATGGCGATGGAGTTCTGCAACAACTTCGAACAGGAGCGCCAGCGCACCGAGGGCTTCGTCGCCCTGGTCAAGGATCTGGACCTGCTGGACATCCGCGAAGCCCACTTCACGCCGCGCAATCCCGACGGCACGCCGGGTCAGCCGCAGAAGCTGGCCGAATACTATGCGGTGTCGGAAGACAAGCTGCGCGCCCTGCCCGCCGAGAAGCTGGTCGAGCTGCGCGACAACGGCGCCTTGGGCCAGATCTATGCCCACCTGGTGTCGCTGGTCGGTTGGGATCGCCTGATCGCGATGGCCGTGATGCGTCAGGCCCAGGCCCCGACCTCGGTCAACTAAAACCTCATCTGTCGACGATCGATCAACGCCCCGCCGGTTCGCCGGCGGGGCGTTTTTCGTTTCAGCGGCGCGAGAACAGCGCCCGGGTCAGGCAGGAAAAGACCAGACGCCCGGCCTCGTCCAGAAGGTCATGCGAGGCGATGACGATTCCCTTGTCGTCTCCGACCGGATCCTTGCCCATCACCGTCATGCGACCCCGCAGCAGTTCGCCCGCCGGGGGATTGCGCATGTAACGCAGCCCATCGACGGCCAGGACCTTCGTTTGGGCCCAGCCGCCGGATTTGTCGGCCGCCAGTCGGCTCCACAGCACATAGACCATGGCGTCCGGCGCGCCGTAGGCCACGTCCCAGCCCGGCGAGAACCGCTCAATGAAAACGTCCAGCGCGCCCTGATCGACCGCACAGGCGCCCAGCGGCACGACCTGCCCCACCTCCAGGTCTTCGAAATGGATGTGCAGCGGATCACTCATGCGCAGACCTTGGGTTCAGGCGGGTTCTTCGGAAACGCGAACCAGCAGCTTGCCGTCGTGATCGCCGGTGAACAAGCGATTCAACGATCCCACCGCGCCTTCCAGCCCGTCGTCGACGTGAACCTTCCATTTCACCCGGCCGTCCGCCAACCACGGGCCCATTTCCGCCACCATCTCGCGGGCGCGCGGGGCGTAGTCCAGGACCAGGAAGCCCTGGACGTGCAGGCGATGGGTGATGATGCGCGCGAAGTTCGGCGACGGCGGCGCCTTGGTCGCATTGTAGGAGGACACCAGGCCGCAGACCGCCATCCGCCCGTGGACCTTCAGCCGGTTGAAGACCGCGATCATGATGTCGCCGCCGACATTCTCGAAGTTCAGATCGACGCCGTCGGGGGCCAGACGGTCCAGCGCCTCACCGACATCCTCGTTCTTGTAATCGATTGCCGCGTCGAAGCCGAGTTCGTCGGTCAGCCAGGCGCACTTCTGCGGGCCGCCCGCGATGCCGATGACGCGACACCCGCGCTGTTTGGCGATCTGCCCCGCGATGGAGCCGACCGCGCCGGCGGCCGCCGAGATGACGATGGTCTCGCCTTCCTTGGCCTTCAACACATCGGTGACGCCGAAATAGGCGGTCAGGCCGGTCATGCCGAGCACGGACATATTGGCCGTCAACGGCAAGCCAGGCGCGCGGTGGACCGGGCGCAGGCCGCCTTCCGGCACGACCGCATAGTCGGCCCAGCCGCCCGACGTCGGCATGACGACATCGCCGGCCTTGAAGCGGCTGGATCGCGAGGCTTCGACCACGCCCAGCGTCAGGCCGCGCATGACCTCGCCCAGGCCGACCGGCGGCAGATAACCCTCGGAATCGTTCATCCAGGTGCGATTGGTCGGGTCCAGCGACAGATAGACGGTGCGGACCAACACCTCGTTCTCCTTCAGATCAGGTAGGGCCGTCTCGACCAGTTCCAGATCGCCGGGCTGGATCAGGCCCTTGGGGCGCTGGCGCAGCACCCATTGACGGTTCGTCTTGCCGCTTGTCGAAGCCATTGGCGTCTCTCCGTGCGTTTTCTTTGGCCACCATCTTGGCCGCGACGGCGGCTTCGGTCGAGGTGTGCGCCAAGAAAAAAGCGACCCTTTCGGATCGCTTTGAAGTGGCATCATCGAGAATGAGGCGCGGAGGCGGCATGATCGGCTTTCGCAGATCAAGTCGGGGGGCGTCGCCGCCTCCACGGACCGATAACGACGGCGCCCGAAGCCGGTTCCCGACCTGGATCGCTTTTTTTGCGCTTTCGTACTTTGGCCCACCACTGTGGGCGCAAACCAAAGAAAAGGCCTCGATCCCGAGGGACCGAGGCCGATCTTGTCGTCAGCGAAAGCCTGCGTTTTAAGCGGCTTCCTTCTGGCGCGACGGGTGGAAGAACAGCGCCTGGCTGATCGCCGCCTTCACCGTTTCCGGCTGGAAGGGCTTGGTGATCAGGAAGGTCGGCTCAGGACGCTCGCCGGTCAGCAGGCGTTCCGGGAAGGCGGTGATGAAGATCACCGGCACGTCCATGGTCTTCAGGATATCCTTGACCGCATCGATGCCCGACGAGCCATCGGCCAGCTGGATGTCGGCCAGAACCAGACCCGGCTTGTGGCGGGCGACGGCGTCGATCGCCTCGTCGTGCGTCGTGGCGGTGCCGGTGACGCGGTGACCCAGTTCCGTGACCAGGCTCTGGATATCGGCAGAGATGATGGCCTCGTCTTCGATGACCAGAACATCGGTGGCCAGTTCGGCGTCGATGTCGGCCTGGGCGTCGGCGATCAGACGCTCCACGTCGCGCGGATCGGCGGACAGGATCTGCGCGGCTTCCGAAGGAGTGAAGCCTTCAAGGGCCGTCAGCAGGAAGGCCTGACGCGAACGCGGCGCGATGCGCAGCAGACGCTGCGAGGCGTCGCTGCCCGTGGTTTCCAGCGTTCCGGTTTCCAGCTGCGCGCCGGTCGAGGACCAGATGGCGTGGAAGACATGATAAAGGGCGACCCGCGGCGTCATATCAGCCGACAGTTGCTGTTCGCCGGCCGCCAAGGCCTCCAGAGCGACACGGACATAGTTGTCGCCCGTGGATTGATCGCCGGTCAGGGCGCGTGCGTAACGGCGCACATAAGGAAGATGCGGCGCGAGTCTGGCCAGAAGGCTCATTCAGATAGTCCCCGACAAATCACAGCCCGACCGTCAAGGCAGGGCGTTATAGCCAGCTTAAACGTCACATTCGCATCACGGTTCCGCCGCTGCGACCAAGCTTTAGCATTAAAAGCCGTTCATGCAGGAACCCCGCCGGTCTGATGACGTTTGAGACCGACATCTCTTCGCGATGACAGTTGGGTGGGCTTGGCTCTGTCTATGATCGATTCTCCGGACTCCTCTCGTCCCAAAGGCGACCAGAAGGGGGAGGCAGGGCTTGAAGAAGCTCGCCTTCGCCAGCAGGCCATTGGCGTTAAGCTGCGTCACATGTTCGACGAGGTCGTCAACGAACCCGTGCCCGATGAGTTTCTCGATATCCTGAAACGCGCCGACGCCAAGTCTTCGGACAGCGCCGCATGAGCACCTCACGCCTTGGGGCCGCCCCCAAACCCGCGTCGGCCGACGACGAGGGCTTCAAGCGCGAACTGGTTCTGCTGATTCCGCACCTGCGCGCCTTCGCCCGGACCCTGACCGGCGACCCGACCGCAGCAGACGATCTGGCGCAGGACGCCATGATGAAGGCCTGGGACGCGCGCGCCAGCTATCAGATGGGCACGAACATGAAGGCCTGGACCTTCATGATCCTGCGCAATCAGTTCTATTCCGAAAAACGCCGCTCATGGCGTCAGTCGCAGCTGGATCAGGAGGCCGCCGAGCGGACCCTGGTGGCTGTGGACGATCCCGAGGCGCCCGTTGCTCTGGACGAGCTGCGTCAAGCCTTGAAGACACTGCCCGAAGAACAGCGCGAGGCCCTGATCCTGGTCGGCGCCGGCGGCTTCGCCTATGAAGAAGCGGCCGAAATCTGCGGCTGCGCTGTCGGCACGGTGAAGAGCCGCGTCAGCCGCGCGCGGCGTGCGCTGCAAGCCACCCTGGAACGGGGCGGCTACGGACGCGACGGCAAGGCGGCGGGCGACGCCATGCGCTCGATTCTCGGCGAGGCCGACAGGCTGGCCGGCGCCCGGAGCTGATCTGCGGTGAATGAGACGACCAGGGAGGCCTCAAGGTCGCGGCTCGGTCGCACTTGGAAATCGGATCGCTTTCAGGGCATCCGGTTTCGACTGGGCGCGGCCATGGCCATGGCCCTCTTGCCGATCTTCGTCCTCAGCCTGATCCAGACCCAGGCGGACTTCCAAAGACAGGCCGACGACCGACAGGTCGATCTGCAACTGGCCGCCGAACGCAGCGCCTCCAGCGCAAAGGCGCAGCTGGACAGCGCCCAGGTGCTGTTGCGCGCGCTCAGCCCCGATGCGGTCGGCCCCTATTGCGCACCGCGCCTGACGGCGCTTGTCGGACGTCTGGAAGGCTATGAGGGCCTCTATCGCATCAGCCCGACGGGCGAGGCGGTCTGCGCCTCGGGCCGCGCGGACGGCGTCAGATCCGGCGTGGCGCCCGCCGCCCAGGCGACGTGGTTCCAGCGACTGCGCAATGGCGAAGAACTGGTCGTCATGCGCGCCCCCGATGGCGCCGGCTATGAAGGAGCGCTGATCGTGGCCACCCGCGCCGAGCGGCCGATGGGCCGGTTCGACGGCGCCATGGTTGCGGTGATCCCCTTCTCCGCCCTGCAACCCGATGTGGCCGACCCCGCCCTGCCCTCGGGCGCTCAAGCCGCCCTGACCGACGGCGCGGGTCGTATTCTGACGGCCAGCGATCCCGACGTGTTCAAACTGTCGGCCGGCGACGACATCGCGGGCTGGGTCGACCGGGCGCGCGACCAGGGGTCTGCGGTGTTCGAGGCCAAGGATGCGCAGAACCAGCGCCGCGACTATGCGGGCGCGGCCCTGGCCGGCGGCGATCTTTATGCCTTGCTGTCGGCCCCGGCGCCCGGGTGGCTGTCTTGGGCTCGCCTGAATCCTATCGGCACACTGTTGCTGCCGCTGGGGGCCTGGTTGACGGCGTTCGCGGCGGTGATGCTGCTGTCCGAACGCATCTTCATTCGCTGGCTGGATTATCTGGAGCGGGTCGCGGCCATCTACGCCAAGGGCCGGTTCTCGGTGCGTCCGCTGCAGGCGATGAACGCCCCGTCCGAAATCCGCACCATGGCGCGCACCCTGGATGAGATGGCCGAGGCCATCACCCTGCGCGACCGCGAGCTGACAGATGCCTTGGTGGAAAAGGATGCGCTGATGCGCGAGATCCACCACCGGGTGAAGAACAACCTTCAGATCATCTCGTCGCTGTTGTCGATGCAGCAGCGCGCATTGACCGATGCGCCGGCCAAGGCGGCGCTGGGCGATACGCGGCAACGCATCTCGGCCTTGGCCCTGATCTACCGCACCCTGTATCAGAGTAACGACATCCGCCACGCCGACGCGCGCGAGTTCCTGAACGAATTGGTGGGGCAACTGGTCGCCAGCGAGGCCGGGCGCGGACCGGTGGTCATCAGCTCGGTGGACGCCGATTCCCTGCACGTCGATCCCGACAAGCTGGCGCCCCTGGCGCTGTGGCTGGTCGAGGCGGTGACAAACGCCCAGAAACACGCCTTCGCCGGCAGCGGCGGGGAGCTGAAGGTGCGCTTCCGCGTCCAGGGCGAGAAATCGGTTCTGGAAGTCGAGGACAACGGGCCCGGCGCCCAGCCCGGCGCCGAGGTCGGGGTGGGCCGCACCCTGATGAGCGCCTTCGCCAAACAGTTGCGCGGCGAGACCGAGTTCACCACCCCGCCCGGCGGCGGCACCATCGCTCGCATGATCTTCGCCACCCCCGAAGCCCTCGCGCCCGTTGATCCGGCGGACAAGACGCCCGGAACCGCAGCGCTGGCGTCGCGTTGATGAGGCGAGACCGGCGGAGTTTCACCCCGGCCAACCCTGGAGCTTCCCCTATGCGCAAGATTTTCGTTCTGGTCGCCGCCGCCGCCGCCCTGACCACCGCCGCCTGCAACACCGTCGAAGGCGTGGGCCGCGACACCCAGGCCGCCGGCCAGGCCGTTACCGGCGCCGCCCAAGACGCCAAGAACTGATCGACGGCCGCAGCCCAGGCTGCAGCATTCGACCGGCAAGGCCCCGCATCGTCGGGGCCTTGTTCGTTTCAGGACCGCGATAGGAGCCATCCCGTGAACCACACCGCCCGCGACGCCGGCCTCAAACTCTTGCGCCAGCACGCCCTGATCGCCGGCAAGGCCATTCCGGCCAACGGCGGCGGCATCGCCGTCGATGATCCAGCGACAGGTGATGTGATCGGCCATGTCCCCGATCTCGGCGCCGCCGAGACCGAACAGGCCATCGCGGCGGCGAGCGAGACGTTCAAGACCTGGTCGCGATCCGATCCGCACGCGCGTGCGGCCTTCCTGCGCAAATGGGCGGCGCTGATCGACGACAATCTGGAGGGTCTGGGTGCCCTGATGGCGCTGGAAAACGGCAAGCCGTTCGAGGAGGCCAAGGGCGAGGTCACCTACGCCAACGGTTTCCTGAAATGGTTCGCCGGCCAAGCCGAACGGTTGATCGGCGAGACCCAGGACAGTCCGCTGGGCCATCTGATCCTGACCTATCGCGAGGCGGTCGGACCCTGCGCCCTGATCACGCCCTGGAACTTCCCCGCCGCCATGCTGACGCGAAAGCTTGGGCCGGCGTTCGCGGCAGGCTGCACCGCCGTGGTCAAGCCGGCCAGCCAGACGCCCTTCACCGCCATCGCCCTAGCCGAACTGGCCTATGAAGCCGGCCTGCCGAAGGGCGCCCTGTCGATCGTCACCGGGGATGCCGCCACTATCGGCAAGGCGCTGACCGACAGCCCCGTGATCCGCAAACTGTCCTTCACCGGCTCGACCGGCGTGGGCCGCAAGCTGGCGGAACAGTGCGCCCCGACGCTGAAGCGGGTGTCGATGGAGCTGGGTGGCGCCGCCCCCCTGATCGTCTTCGCCGACGCCGATTTGAATCTGGCCGTCGCCGAGACCATCAAGGGCAAATTCAGGAACTCAGGCCAGACCTGCGTCTGTCCGAACCGCGTCTATGTCGAGCGGTCGGTCGCCGAGACCTATGCCGAGAAACTGGCCGCCGAGGTGGCCAAGATCGTGGTCGGTCCCGCCTTCGAAGACGGCGTGAAGGTCGGGCCTCTGATCGAGGACAAGGCCATCGACAAGGTCGAAAAGCATGTGGCGGCGATCAAGGCTGACGGCGGCCGGGTGCTGACCGGCGGATCGCGCCATGAGTTGGGCGGCCGCTTCTTCCAGCCGACCGTCACCTTGGGCGGAAATGATGAACTGTTCCGTGAGGAAGAGACGTTCGGCCCCATGATCCCCGTCTTCGCCTTCGACACCGAAAAGGAGGCGCTGGAGAAGGCCAACGCCAGCGACTACGGACTGGCGTCGTATCTGTTCACACGCGATCTGGACCGGGCGATGCGATTCAGCCGCCGGATCGAGGCGGGTATGTGCGGGGTCAACACCGGCCTGATCTCCACCGCTGTCGCCCCGTTCGGCGGGGTCAAGCAGTCGGGCTATGGCCGCGAAGGCTCGATCCACGGCATCGACGAATATGTGGACGTCAAGACGGTGACGCTGGCGCTGAAATAGCGCCGGGTCGCCGGGCCTGTAATTCGCCGCGCTTCTGCGGCATAAGCCCGCGATGAAGTTCCTCGACCAGGCCAAGATCTATATCCGCTCCGGCAACGGCGGCGCGGGCTCCGTGTCGTTTCGACGCGAGAAATTCATCCCGAACGGCGGGCCGGACGGCGGCGACGGCGGCAAGGGCGGGGATGTCTGGATCGAGGCGGTCGACGGGCTGAATACCCTGATCGACTATCGCTATCAGCAGCATTTCAAGGCCCAGACCGGCCACCACGGCCAAGGGCGCCAGATGCACGGCGGCAAGGGCGAAGACGTGCATCTCAAGGTGCCCGTCGGCACCCAGGTGCTTGATGAGGACAAGGAAACGGTCCTGCTGGACATGGACACGCCCGGCAAGATGGAGCTGCTGCTGAAGGGCGGCAACGGCGGCTGGGGCAATGTGCGCTTCAAGGGGCCGACCAACCAGGCGCCGACCTACGCCAATCCTGGTCAGGACGGTCAGGAGCGCTGGATCTGGCTGCGGCTGAAGCTGATCGCCGACATCGGTCTGGCGGGCCTGCCCAATGCCGGAAAGTCGACCTTTCTGTCGGCCGCCAGCGCCGCCAAGCCCAAGATCGCCGACTATCCCTTCACCACCCTGGCGCCGAACCTGGGGATGGTGGACCTGTCCCCGTCCGAGCGGTTCGTCATCGCCGACATTCCCGGCCTGATCGAGGGCGCCAGCGAGGGCGCGGGCCTGGGCACGCGGTTTCTGGGTCACGTCGAACGCTCGGCCAGCCTGATTCACCTGATCGACGGCACCCAGGACGATGTCGTCGAGGCCTACCGCATCATTCGGGGCGAACTGGAAGCCTATGGCGAGGGTCTGGCGGACAAGGCCGAGATCCTGGCCCTGAACAAGATCGACGCCCTGACGCCCGAGGCGCGCGAGGAGAAGGCCGCCGAGCTGGAGGCCGTCGCCGGTCGCCGTCCCATGCTGGTGTCCGGGGTGTCGGGCGAGGGCGTGTCCGCCCTGCTGCGCGCCGCCTGGGCCGAGGTGAAGAAGACGCGCGGCGCCCTGGCCGGCGATGGCGACGCGGATCAGATCAGCGGCTGGCAGCCCTGATCAGGCCTCCGCTGCGGGCTCCGGTTTGGGTTTGCGACGGGTCGATTTCGGCTCGTCGGTCGTCTTGCCCTCGTTGGCATAGGGCTCGCCGTCGCCCGACAGCAGGATCGCCATCCAGCGCGAGCCCTTGAACTCGGCCAAGATCGCCATGGCCATGACCGCCAGCGGCGTCGAAAGGAACATGCCGACCACGCCCCACAGCTTGCCCCAGAAGGCCAGAGCCAGCAGCACCACGACCGGGTCGATGTTCTGGTTGTCGCCCTGCATGCGCGGCTGGATGAAGTTGCCGACGACGAACAGGATGACCTGCAACCCAACCAGCAGGATGGCGGCGGGCCAGTAACTTTCGAACTGGACCAGGGCGAACAGCGGCGGGGCCAGACCGGCCACCGCCCCGCCCAGCACGGGGATGAAGCCGACGATGAAGATGACGAAGGTCCAGAACTCGGCGTTCTGAAGCCCGACGGCCCGCATCAGGATCCAGGCGACGACGCAGATCATCGCGCCGGTCACCGACTGCACCCAGATATAGCCCTCGACCCCGCCGCGCACGCGCTGGAACACCGCGACCGCCTCGTCGCGCTGGGCCTCCGACGGGAACATGGCGACGATCTTGCGCCGGAAGCCGACTTGGGAGGCCAGGAGAAAGCCCAGATAGATCAGGACGAAGAAGGCGCCCGAGGCGATGCCCTGCACCTGGAAAGCCATGGAGGTCAGCCAGCCGCGCACATCGACGCCGTTGATCAGATCCTGCGCCGTGGGCGGATTGGCCAGGCGCACCAGCCCGTAGGCGTCGCGAATGATCTGATCGATGCGCGGGCCGATGTTCTGGGACACGCCGGACGCCTCGCCGAAAAATCCCGCCGCCCCGTTCACGATGATAGCGATAGAGGCGAAGAAGGCCAGCACCACCAGCGTCAGGGCCGCGATCCCGGCCATGCGGCTGTTCAATGGCGTGCGCGCCTCGACCGACCGCTTCACTCCGTCGATCATGATCAAGAGGAAGATGGCCATCGCCAGCGGCGTCAGGATGTCCCGTAGCCAATAGATCGCCGCCCCGGCCGCCACCGTGGCGATGACGCCGAGAGCATTGCGAGCGGCGACCGAAGACGGCGTGGCGATGGGGTTTTTCATGATCGTGTTGTCGAACCGCCCGCCGTCGCCGTCAATCGCTGTTCCGAGCGCGCGGGGAACGCGCTAGACCTTTGCCGGAGACGCCATCGGAGACCCCAATGCCCGACGCCCTGCCCGGCCTGTTCCTCGGCCAGTCCGACGCCGCCCAGCCGGAAAACCTGCTCTTCAACCGCGCCAACCGTCACGGCGTCGTCGCTGGCGCGACCGGCACAGGCAAGACGGTCACGCTGCAGATCATGGCCCAGGGCTTTTCCGACGCCGGGGTGCCGGTCTTCTGCGCCGATGTGAAGGGCGACCTGTCGGGCATCTCCCAGGTCGGTGCGCCCAACGAGAAGCTGATCGCCCGCGCGACGGAGATGGGCCTGACCCTGACGCCGCGTGCCGCCCCCACCGTCTTCTGGGACCTGTACGGGCAGAAAGGACATCCGATCCGCACCACGGTGTCCGAGATCGGTCCGGTGCTGATGGCGCGGATGCTGAACCTGAACGACGTGCAGGAAGGCGTGCTGACCGTCGTCTTCCACGTCGCGGACAAGGAAGGTCTGCTGCTGCTGGACCTCGACGATCTGAGAAGCCTGCTGGTCTATGTCGGTGAGAACGCCGAGCGGATCGGGCGCGAGGTCGGCAACGTCGCCCCCGCCTCCATCGCCGCCATCCAGCGTGCACTATTGCAGGTCGAGCAGCAGGGCGGCGACGCCTTCTTCGGCGAGCCGGCTCTGAAGCTGGAAGACATGATCCGCGTCGGCCTGGACGGCCGGGGCCAGGTCAATGTGCTGGACTCGACCCGTCTGATGAACAGTCCGCGCCTGTACGCCGCCTTCCTGCTGTGGCTGCTGTCGGAACTGTTCGAACAGCTTCCCGAGGTGGGCGATCCGGAAAAGCCGCGCTTGGTCTTCTTCTTCGACGAGGCGCACCTGCTGTTCAACGACGCCCCGCGCGCCCTGCTGGAAAAGGTCGAACAGGTCGTGCGCCTGATCCGATCCAAGGGGGTCGGGGTCTATTTCGTGACGCAAAACCCGGCCGATATTCCCGACAGCGTCCTGGCCCAGCTGGGCAACCGCATTCAGCACGCGCTTCGCGCCTATACGCCATCGGAACAGAAGGGGCTGAAGGCCGCCTCGCAGAGTTTCCGCGCCAACGCCGCCTTCGACACGGCCGAGGCCATTCAGGCTCTGGGCGTGGGCGAGGCCCTGGTGTCGGTGCTGGACGAAAAGGGCGCGCCGACCATCGTGGCCCGCACCAAGATTCGCCCGCCGGCCTCGCGCCTGGGTCCGGCGACCGATACCGAGCGCGCCGCCGTCATGGCCGCCAGTCCGGTGCGGGGCCTTTACGAGCAGGTGCTGAACCGCGAATCCGCCGCGGAAATCTTGGCCAATCGCCACAGCGCCGCCGATCAGGCTGAAGTTCAGGCCCAAATCCAGGCCAAGGCGCAGGCCGAGGCCGACAAGGCCGCCGCCGCTCAGGCCAAGGCTGATCAGAAGGCTGCCGAAGCGCGGGCGAAGGCTCAAGCTCAGGCCGAAGCGCGGGCGGCGCGCGAAGCCGCAAAGCCTGCGCGCCGGTCCACCCGCGAAACGCCGGTCGAGGCCCTGACCAAATCGGTCCTGCGCACGGCCGGATCGACCCTGACCCGCGAACTGATGCGCGGTCTGCTGGGCGGGCTGAAGCGGCGCTAGGTTCCGCTCGGGTCTTGCAACGGGGCGGGGGCGAGCGCATCTCCCGCCCATGTTCATCCAGACCGAACCCACGCCCAATCCGAACGTGCTGAAGTTTCTGCCCGGCCGCGACGTGTCGCCGACCGCCGCGCTGGAATACCGCACCATCGACGAGGCGACGGCCTCTCCGCTGGCGGAGGCCTTGTTCGAGCTGGAAGGCGTCGACGGCGTCTTCTTCGGCGCGGACTATGTTTCGGTGACCCGCCAGCCGCAGGGTCCGGAGTGGTCCGAGATGAAGGCGCCGATCCTGGGCGTCGTGATGGATCACTTCGTCTCGGGTCAGCCGCTGACGCGCGGCGCTGGCGGCGAAACCGACGGCCATGGCGAGGACGACAGCGAGATCGTCGCCGAGATCAAGGCCCTGCTGGACAGCCGCATTCGCCCCGCCGTGGCCCAGGACGGCGGCGACATCCTGTTCGATTCCTTTGATGAGGCGACCGGCGTTCTGAACCTGCGGATGCGCGGCGCCTGCGCCGGCTGTCCGTCGTCGTCGGCGACCTTGAAGGCCGGGGTCGAGCAGATGATGCGCCACTATGTGCCCGAGGTTACGCGGGTCGAGCAGACCCTCTGATCCGGACGCGGTGGCGGTTCTGCAACGCGCCGCCTAGAAGACGCCCATGAGACTTCTGGTGATCGATACGGCGCTCGGCGCCTGCACGGCGGCGGTGTTCGAGGACGATCGCGCGCTCGCCGTGCGCTTTGAGCCGATGACCAAGGGACATCAGGAACGGATCGGCGGCCTGGTGCGCGACGTCATGGTTGAGGCGGGCGGCGGTTTCGACAGCCTTGACCGGATCGGCGTCACGGTCGGACCGGGCTCGTTCACTGGTCTGCGCGTCGGTCTGGCCTTTGCTCAGGGTCTGGGCGCGGCGCTGGATCGGCCGGTCGTCGGTCTGTCGGCGCTGGACGCGCTCGCCGCCTCGCTCGCCAATCACGACGGCCCCATCGCGGCCCTGATCGATGCGCGGCGCGGTCAGGTTTATGCGCGGCTCTTAGCCGACGGTGGGCCCCTTGGCCCCGAGGAAGCGTTGTCGCTGGAAGAGGCCGGGCGGCGGATCGCCGACATCGGACCGGGTGTCGCCCTGGTCGGCAATGGCACGGCGGTCGTGACTCAGGCCTTCCCCGATCTGCCCTTCGGCCATCTGGACGACCGGGTCGCACCGTCGCCGGAGGCGCTGGCGCGCCTGGCCGCCGTCGCCGATCCGGCGATCCAGCCGCCCCGTCCGCTCTATCTGCGCGCGCCCGACGCCACGCCGCCAAGCCGCCTGCCGGGCCAGCCGCGCCAGCCTGCGTCATGACGGCGGCGGACCCCGCCTCACTCGCCGCCCTGCACGCCCAGGCCTTTGCCGCGCCGTGGAGCGCCGACACCTTCGCCGATCTGCTGTCGCAACCGGGCGTGCTGGCGGTCAGCGAGCCCGACGGCTTCACCCTGATCCGGACCGTCGTCGACGAGGCGGAAATCCTGACCCTGGCTGTGGTCCCGTCCGCGCGCCGCCACGGACTGGGGCGACGTCTGGTCGAGGAGGCGGCCGTCGCTGCAGTCCAGGCCGGCGCGACGCGGCTGTTTCTGGAGGTCGCCGACGACAATGTCGCCGCGCGCAGCCTGTATGAGGGCGCCGGGTTCGACCCGATCGGTCGCCGCAAAGCCTATTATGCGGGCGCCGACGGATCGCGGACCGATGCGCTGGTGATGAGCCGCGACCTCTGTGCGCCTCACGCCAACCTGACGCTTCCCTGATGCGATCCAAGCCCCTATTCTAGGCGCATGGACCGGATCGAAAAACTCTGCGCCGAGCGCGGCATGCGTATGACCGAACAGCGCCGGGTGATCGCCCGGGTGCTGTCCAACGCCGCGGACCACCCGGATGTGGAAGAGCTGTATCGCCGCGCCTCGGCCATCGATCCGCACATCTCCATCGCCACCGTCTATCGCACCGTGCGCCTGTTCGAAGAGGCGGGCGTGGTCGAGAAGCATGATTTCGGAGACGGCCGCAGCCGCTATGAAGAGGCCGGCGACGATCACCACGACCACCTGATCGACACCAAGTCGGGCGAGGTGATCGAATTCTTCGACGCCGAGATCGAGCGGCTGAAGAACGAGATCGCGGAACGGCTGGGCTTCCAGCTGATCGGCCACAAGCTGGAGCTCTACGGCGTTGCGATCGAGGGCGCCGAGCCGTCCAAGCGCGAAGGCCTGATCTTCACCCGCCATGCGGCGCGGGTCGATCCCGCCGATGTGGATGCGGGCTGACGCTCGGCTTGTCGCGGCGCTTGCGGGCGATCATAAGCCCACGATGACCGAGACCCTGGTTCCTCAAGTCGAGACGGCGCCCGAAAAGCGTCTGTTCATCAAGACCTACGGCTGTCAGATGAACGTCTATGACTCCGAGCGCATGGCCGATGTGCTGCGCCCGTTGGGTTATGGCGTCACCGACGACGTCAAGGCCGCCGACTTCGTCATCCTGAACACCTGCCACATCCGCGAGAAGGCGGCCGAGAAGATCTATTCCGAGCTCGGTAAGCTGCGCGAGATGCGCGACATCCGGCGCGAGACCGGCGGGGACCTGACCATCGCCGTCGCCGGCTGCGTCGCCCAGGCCGAGGGCGAGGAGATCATGCGTCGCCAGCCGGCCGTCGATATCGTCGTCGGCCCTCAGGCCTATCACCAGCTGCCCGAGCTTCTGACTCGCACGGCGCGGGCGCGGGGCGAGCGGATCGGCGCGGACTTCGCTCCTGACGACAAGTTCGACGCCCTGCCTGCAGCCCGCTTCACCGAGGGGCCGACAGCCTTCCTGACGGTGCAGGAGGGTTGCGACAAGTTCTGCACCTTCTGCGTGGTGCCCTATACGCGCGGCGCCGAATGGTCGCGGCCGATGGCGGCGGTGCTGGAAGAGGCGAGACAACTGGCGGATCGGGGCGTGCGCGAGGTCACCCTGCTGGGCCAGAACGTCAACGCCTATGACGGCGAGCGGCCGGACGGGCGGAAGGCGACCCTGGCCGAATTGGCCTATGCCCTGGCCGAGATCCCCGGCCTGGACCGGATCCGCTACACGACCAGCCATCCCAACGACATGGCCGATGAGTTGATCGCCGCGCATGGCGATCTGGACGCCCTGATGCCCTATCTGCACCTTCCGGTTCAGGCGGGGTCGGATCGCATTTTGCGGGCGATGAACCGCAAGCACGGGCGTCAGAAATATTTCGATCTGATCGACCGGATCCGCGTCGCGCGGCCGGATATCGCCATCGCCGGCGACTTCATCGTCGGCTTCCCCGGCGAGACGGATCGGGAGTTCGAGGACACGCTGGATCTGGTGCGTCGCGTGAACTACGCCGGGGCCTTCGCCTTCGCCTATTCGCCGCGACCGGGCACGCCGGCGGCGGGCATGGGCAAACAGGTCGAGCCGGAAATCGTCAAGGACCGACTGCATCGCCTGATCGCCCTGCTGACGGAACAGCAGACCGCCTTCAACGCGGCGCAGGCGGGCCGGACGCTGAACGTGCTGTTCGACAAGCCGGGACGGCACGGCCACCGTCGCCAAGCGATCGGTCGATCCCCATATCTTCAATCGGTCCACGTCGATGACGCGGATCATCTGATCGGGCAGATCGTTCCGGTCGAGATCATCGCCGGCCAGCAGAACAGTCTGTCAGGCCGGCTCATAGCAGACGGGCTCAAGCAGCCGGGTCCCGCAGGCTCGGCGACAGCCCAAAAAGAAAAGGCCGCTTGATGGCGCGTGAGTCTGAATTCGTCCCCTTGAACGATGCCGAGCTGCGGGCGGTCATCGGGCCGAACAGTCGCCACGTCGCCCTGATCGAGGACGCCTTCAAGGTGCTGGTCGAGGCCCCGGGCGGCGGGGTCTCCGTCAACGGCGGCGCCCGCGACCGCACGGACGCCCGCCAGGTGATCGAGGACTTGGCCAAGCGCGCGGCCCTGGGCGCCGAAGTCACCGAGGCCGACGTGCGCGCAGCCCTGGGACAGGCGCGCGGCGGTCGCGGCACGCCGGGCATGGCCGCGACAGGCGTGTCGCTGCCAGGCGGCAAGCGCGGCGCCATCGTGCCCAAGACCAAGGCGCAGGCCGCCTATCTGGACATGCTGGGCCGGTGCGAACTGAGCTTCGGCGTCGGCCCAGCGGGCACCGGCAAGACCTTTTTGGCGGCGGCCTATGGCGCATCGCTGCTGCGGCGGGGGCAGGTGGACCGGCTGGTCATCACCCGCCCGGCGGTCGAGGCGGGCGAGAAGCTGGGCTTCCTGCCCGGCGATCTGAACGAGAAGGTCGATCCCTATCTGGCGCCGATCTGGGAGGCGCTGAACGATATTCTGGGCGCCGAGGACGTGCAGCGTCGCCGCGACAAGGGCGAGATCGAAGCCGCCCCGATCGCCTTCATGCGCGGCCGCACGCTCAGCCACGCCTTCGTCATCGTCGATGAAGCCCAGAACACCAGCCGCCTGCAGATGAAGATGGTGCTGACGCGCCTGGGCGAGGGTGCGCGGATGGTGGTGACGGGCGACCCGTCGCAGATCGACCTGCTGAACCCGCGCGATTCCGGCCTGGCCCATGCCCTGCGAATTCTGGACGGGGTCCAGGGCGTCGGCATCCTGAAGTTTGAGGCGTCCGACGTGGTGCGTCACGCCATGGTCGAGCGGATCGTGCGCGCCTATGACGCCGACGCGGCGCGAGGACGCCCCGCCCCGGACCTCGAAGACCCCGCATGATCGAGATTGAAGTCGAGGCCGAGGCCTGGTCCGGCGCCCTGCCGGACGCCGAGGCCGTAGTCGAGCGCGCGGCGCAGGCCGCGCTGGGCGCCGTGGATGGCGACATCGTCGTCTTGCTGACCGACGACGATGCCGTGCGCGAACTCAACGGCCGGTTTCGCGACAAGGACAAGCCGACCAATGTCCTATCCTTCCCTGCGCCGGAGAACGCCTTTCCGCATCTGGGCGACATCGTCCTGGCTTACGGCGTCTGCGCGACCGAGGCCGAGGCGCAGGGCAAGACCTTGGCCGATCATCTGAGCCATCTGGTCGTCCACGGCGTGCTGCACCTCTTGGGCCGCGACCACGAAGATGACGCCGAGGCCGAGGAGATGGAGGCCGAGGAGCGCGAAATCCTGGCCCAGATCGGCGTCGCCGACCCCTATCTCGCCGAGCAGGACTGACCCGATGTTCCCCGACGCCCTGCTGGACCGTTTCGCGGCCCCGATCCGCGCCCTGCCCGACAGGAAGCGCGCCCTGATGTGGCGACTGATCCGCATCGTTCTGGCGCTGCTGGCCGGCGCCGGGACGGCCTTCGCCCATCCGCCGTTCGGCGTGCTGATCGGGCTTTTGGGCTATCCGCTGCTGATGATCCTGTCTGAGCGGTCCGACACGACGCGCGGCGCCTTTTGGATGGGGTGGCTGGCGGGGTTCGCCTATTTCTTCGTCGGCTGCTGGTGGGTGGCCGAGGCGTTTTTCGTCAATCCCGAACAGGCGTGGATGGCGCCGTTCGCGGCCAGCCTGCTGCCGGCGGGCCTGGGGCTGTTCTGGGGGACGGCCTGCGCCCTCTATCGTCGGTTCGCGCCGCTTGGCGCCGTGCGGGTGCTGCTGTTCGCCGCCCTCTTCTGCGCCGCCGAATGGTCGCGGGGGCATGTGCTGACGGGCTTTCCGTGGAACCCGGCCGGCGCGACCTGGCGCGCGGGCGGCGGCATGTCTCAATTCGCCTCGGTCGTCGGCGTCTATGGGCTGAGCCTGGTGACGGTCGCGGCGACGGCGGCTTTCGCGCCTTTGATCGGGCCTGGCGACAGGCGCAGCCGGTTGATCTCGGCGGGCTTGGGCGCCCTGGCCCTGATCGCCGTCGGCGGCTTCGGCGCCGTCAGATTGGCGCAGTCCGATCTTCAGTTCACAGACACAGTTGTGCGCCTGGTTCAGGCTGATGTGAAGCAGGAAACCAAATGGTCGCCCGAGGCCTATCGCTCCATCGTCGATCGCTATGTCGCCCTGACGGGTCAGGCGGCGGCGCGGACGCCCAACGTCGTGGTCTGGCCTGAAGGCGCCCTGCCCGCCTCGGCCAACGACGTTTTCGCCTCAGCCGACGCCCAGGCCATCGCGGGCGCCCTGCGTCCCGGACAGACCTTGCTGATGGGCCTGGCGCGCGGCGAGCCGGACCTGACCGCGCCCGAGGGCGCGCGCTATTACAACAGCCTGTTCGCCCTGGCCGACGAGGGCGGGGCGGGCCTGAGGGTCGCCGCCGTCTATGACAAGCACCGGCTGGTGCCGTTCGGCGAATACCTGCCCTTGGGGTCGATCATGACCTCCATCGGCCTGCGCAGCCTGGTGCATATGCCCAGTGACTTTTCCGCCGGGCCGACACCGGCGCCGATTTCGGTTCCGGGGGCCCCGCCGGTGCAGGTGCTGATCTGCTACGAGAGCCTGTATCCCGGCTTCACCCCGGGCGCAGCCGGGCGGCCCGAGTGGATCGTCAATGCGTCCAACGACGCCTGGTTTGGCGCGACCTCGGGCCCGCGCCAGCACCTGAACCTGGCCAGCTATCGCGCCATAGAGACCGGCCTGCCCATCGCGCGGGCCACCCCGACCGGCATTTCGGCCATGATCGAACCGTGGGGCCGGATCGTCGAGGGCCAACGGCTGGAGCCGGGCGTCATGGGCGTCATCGACGCCCCCCTGCCCCGTCCGACGGGCGTCACGCCCTACGGTCGATTTGGCGATTTCCTGTTCTTTTTCTCAGTGCTAACAGCGTTCATCCTGTCCTTGTGGCCGTCGAGCCGGCGATCTAGGGTCCAGGGGAATCAAGCAGCGATCTAGGTGAAGGGTGACGGCGATGGCGCGTGAAAAGGACGAGGATCCGCATCCCGTCGATCGCCATGTCGGCCGTCGCGTTCAGGAAAAGCGTCTCGACCTTGGCCTGACCCAGACCGCCTTGGCCAAGGCCGTCGGCGTCAGCTTCCAGCAGGTACAGAAGTACGAAAAGGGCACGAACCGCGTCTCGGCCTCGAAACTCTTCGAAATGGCCGAGTTCATGAAGGTCGGCATCCCCTTCTTCTTCGACGGCTACAGCAGCGCGACGGTCGGCGTCGCCGAAGAGGCGCCCGCCTTCGACCACGAACACCGCCCGACCAAGACCAGCGTCGAGATCACGCGCCTGGCACCGCGCCTGCCCGCGCGCAAGCAGAAGCTGATCCTGGACATGATGCGGGATATGCTGGGCGACGAAGACGCCCAGAACTGAGTCTAGCCGACCGCGACGATCTCGGCCGACTGACCGGCCACCGTCACCTCGTCGCCGACCCTCTTGCCCATGACGGCGCGCGCTAGGGGCGAGACATGGCTGACCGAGCCTGCGGCGGGATCGGCCTCGTCTTCGCCGACGATGCGCCAGGTCTGGGCGCGCCCATCCTCGCGCTCGATGGATACCGAACCCCCGAACCGCACGGCCCCATCGTCCTCGGTCGGCGCGATCAGTTGGGCCGAGGCGCGCCGTGCGGACCAGTAGCGGAGGTCCCGCGTCGCGCGCGCCATGGCGGTGCGGTCGCTCTCGATCGAGCCTTGCACCTGGGCGGCCGTATAGGCGGCGCGGGCCGAGGCCAGTTCGGCCTCGATCATCGCCAGACCTTGAGGCGTGACCAGATTGGGATGGGGCGAGATCGGGCGGTCCGCCAGGTCGGCGGCGGTGGCTTCCAGATCTTCTTCGCGGGTGAAGGCAACGCTCATGACACGGAACATAGCGACGACGACGCCTATAGCCAGCGCGGCCGCAAGCGCGCAAAGCCACGCCATGCAACAGTCCCCCAGTCTTACGACCTCTCGCACCGTTCACGTGATCGGCGCCGGTCCTGCCGGATTGATGGCGGCCGAACGGCTGGCGCAGGCAGGGGCGGCGGTCGTGGTGCACGACCGCATGCCGTCTGTGGCCCGCAAGCTGCTGATGGCCGGACGGGGCGGGCTGAACCTGACCCATTCGGAACCGCTGGACCGGTTCATGACCCGCTATGGCCCGGCCCAGCCGACGGCCGCCGCCTGGATCGACCGGTTCACGCCTGCCGACCTGACCGCCTGGGTCGAGGCCCTGGGGCAGGAAACCTTCGTCGGCTCAAGCGGGCGGGTGTTTCCGAAGGCCATGAAGGCGTCACCCCTGGTGCGGGCCTGGCTCGCGCGGCTGGAAGCGCAGGGCGTCGACGTCCGCACGCGCTCGCGCTGGACCGGCTGGCGCGACGGCGCGCTGGTGTTTGAGACGCCGGACGGGGAACGACTGGAACGGCCCGACGCCGTGGTCCTGGCTTTGGGCGGCGCCAGCTGGCCGCGTCTGGGTTCGGACGGGGCCTGGGCGCCTTGGCTGGAAGCGCAGGGCGCGTCCGTGTCGCCTTTCCGACCGGCCAATGTCGGCTTCGATGTGGCCTGGTCGGCGCTGTTCCGTGATCGGTTCGCGGGCCAGCCGCTGAAAGGCGTCGCTGTCACCCATGGCGACCGGACGGCGCGGGGCGAGGCGATGATCGCCCGCTACGGCATCGAGGGCGGCGCCATCTATGCGCTGTCCACCGCGCTGAGGACGACGGTAGAGACAGTGGGGCGCGCCGAGATCCAGATCGACCTGAAGCCCGATGTGGCGATCGGAAAACTGACCGACCGTCTGTCGAAGCCGCGCGGCAAGGCCAGCCTGTCGAACCATCTGCGCAAGGTGGTCGGACTGGAGTCGGCCGCCGTCGCCCTGCTGTATGAGGCTGGTCCCCTGCCCGCCTCGCCTCGGGCCTTGGCCGAGCGGATCAAGGCCATGCCCCTGACCCTTACCGGCGTTCAAGGACTGGAACGGGCGATTTCCTCGGCGGGCGGCGTCATACTGGACGGCGTGGACGAACGGCTGATGCTGGTCGCGCGACCGGGCGTCTTCGTCGCGGGCGAGATGCTGGATTGGGAGGCGCCGACCGGAGGCTATCTGCTTCAGGCCAGCTTTGCCTCCGGCGTCGTCGCGGCCCAAGGCGTCATCGACTGGCTCGACAGCCGGGACTGAGAAAGGCAGGGTCGCGCGGTTCAATCAGGAATATCCGATGCTCCACGCCCTCCCCGCTGTTTCCATCCTGGCCCTGATGATGGCCTCCTCGCCCGCCCTGGCGCAGGAGACGGCGCCGAACATCGACGCCTCGCGGATGAATGAGTCGGTCAGGGTTCTGGCGTCGGACGATTTCGAAGGCCGCGCCCCCGCCTCGGCCGGCGAGGAAAAGACCGTCGCCTGGCTCGTCGAACAGTTCAAGGCCGCGGGGGCCGAGGGCGGCGGGCCGGACGGCGCCTTCGTCCAGGTCGCCCATCTGTCACGCACGCGCCAGGACGGTCCGGCGACCGTCGCCGCGACCGTCGGCGGCAAGACCATCAGCCTGGAGCGCGGTCCCGACGTTCTGGTGTCCAGCGACCGTCCGACCAACCACATCACGGTGACCGCCGCGCCCGTGGTCTTCGTCGGCTACGGCGCCACGGCGCCCGAGCGCCAGTGAGACGATTTCAAGGACGTGGACGTGCGCGGCAAGGTCATCGTCGTCCTGGTCAACGATCCCGACTTCCAGGCGCCCGACGGCGATCCGGTCGCGGGCAAGTTCGACGGAAACGCCATGACCTTCTATGGCCGCTGGACCTACAAGTTCCAGGAGGCGGGTCGTCGCGGCGCGGCGGGGGTGCTGGTGGTGCATGAGACAGCCGGAGCCGGCTATCCTTGGTCCACGCTACAGAACTCATCGGCCGCGCCCAAGTTCGACATCGTGCGCGCCAACCCCGACGCCGAGCGCGCGGCGTTCCAGGGCTGGATCCAGCGCGCCAAGGTGGAAGAGCTGTTCACCGCCGCCGGCCTGGATTTCGCCGCCCTGAAGGACAGCGCGCGCAGCGCCGATTTCAAGCCCTTCGTCCTGCCCGGCCTGACGATGAGCGTCGATTTCGGCCAGATCGCCGACAAGGTGGAGACCAAGAACGTCATCGCCCGCGTACCCGGCTCCGAACGCCCGGACGAGACCGTCATGTACGGCGCCCACTGGGACGGCTACGGCGTCGGCACGCCGAACGCCCAGGGCGACAAGATCTATAATGCGGCGGTGGACAATGCGACCGGCGTCGCGGCCCTGCTGGAACTGGCCCACGCCTTCGCCGAGGGTCCACCTCCGAAACGATCGGTCGTCTTCGCCGCCTGGTCGGGAGAGGAGGCGGGCCTCTTGGGCTCAACCTATTACGCCGCCAATCCCGTCTGGCCGCTGGAGACCACGGTCGCGAACATCAACGTCGACAGCCTGCTGCCGGGCACGGAGATCGACCCCAACGTCGTCGTCATCGGCAAGGGCAAGAACCAGCTGGACGACGTGCTAGCGCGCCACGCGACCCAGGCCGGCCGCACCCTGATCGCCGATCCGGCGCCCCAGGCCGGCGCCTTCTATCGCTCCGACCACTTCCCCCTAGCGCTGAAGGGTGTGCCAGCCCTGTTCCCGGCGGCGGGCTTCACCGGCGCCAGCGCGTCCAGCCGTGACTACGTCCAGAACCGTTATCATCAGCCCACGGACGAATGGGATTCGACCTGGACGATGGACGCCGCCGCCGCCGATGTCGCCCTGATCTACGCCGTTGGTCGCGAGCTGGCGGACGGCGATCAGTGGCCGGAGTGGAACGCGGGCGCCGAGTTCGGCCCGGCGCGCGATACCTCGAGAGCGTCGCGGCGCTAGAGTTCCAGCTGAAGCTCGGGCGCGGCGGCGGTGGTCGCGGCGCCCAGCGGCAGATGCAGGATGAAGGCGGCGCCCTTGCCCGGTTCGCTTTCGACCTCGGCCCAGCCGCCGTGCAGTTCGACCAGGGCCTTGACCAGGGCCAGACCGACGCCCGGACCGCCCCTCTCGCGCCGCACGAAGCGGTCGAAGACGTGGGCCTGCAGGTGATAGGGGATTCCGCGCCCGGTGTCGGACACCGTCAGGCGGATTTCGGACGGGCCCGTCTCCGCCTTCAGCTCCACCGCCCCACCTTCGGACACGGCGCGCGCCGCATTCTCCAGCAGATGATCCAGCGCCTGGCCGATGCGGTGTTCGTCGGCGCGGATGGGTTTGAGATCGGCGGGACAGGACACGGTCAGGGTGGCGCCGCGTCCCTCGACCCGCGCCCGGACCTTTTCGGCGGCCTGGCTCAGCAGGTCGCAGACCCGCAGATCGCCCAGCGACAGCTCCATCTCGCCGGCGTCGATCTGGGCCATATCCAACACGTCGTCGATGGAGCGGGCCAGCTGGCTGGCGGCGATGCGGATGGCGCCTGCGTGCTGGCGGCTGCGCTCCGGCAGCTCGCCCATCGTCTCCAGCAGTTCGGAATAGCCGACGATGGTCGTCAGCGGCGTGCGCAGCTCATAAGAGACGCTGCCCACGAACTCGCGCTTCAGCGCCTGGCTTTCGGCGAGGGCCTGTTCGCGCTGCACCAATGCCTGCTCCAGCCCGCGTCGCGCGGTCACGTCCGAGAAGGCGACCAGGGTCGCGCCGTCCGGCAGGGGGCGGGTCTGCCAGGCGGCGACGCGACCGTCTACCGTCCGGCCCTCGCCGGAAATGGCGACGCGGCTTTCGGGGTCGGGATCGGCGACGCGCGCCTTCAGCCCCAGCCACAGGGCGGGATCAGGCAGCACGGCCTTGCACAGTTCGGCCAGGGCGTCGAAGTCCGAGGCCGTCGCGATCTTGTCCGCTGACAGGTTCCAGAAGGTCTCGAACGCCTCATTGTGCAGCCGCAGTCGGCCGTCCGAGCCGAACACCGCGACCGCGTCGTTCAGCTTGTCCAGCGTCGCGCGCTGGACCTGGATCTGGGCGTTGAAGCGGCTGCGCAGCTTCAGCTCGTCGGTGATGTCCGAGAAGATCAGCAGAATGCCGCCCAGCGGGTGCGGCTGGCGCACGACGCGCAAAGTGCGCCCGTCCGGCAGGGACCAGCTGTCGTCCGGCGAGGCCTCCGACGCGCCATAGAACTCAAGCTCGCGCGCCTTCCAGCCGGCGTAGTCGACGACCTCGGGCAGGCTGCGACGCTGGCGCAGACGATCCAGCAGCTCGGCATGGGTCGGACGTTCGTCCAGCCAGGCCGCGTCGATGTCGAACAGGGTCTGGAAGGCGGTGTTGTGGAAGGCCAGCCGCTTCTGCGGACCGAAGATGGCCACGGCGTCGGCCAGGTGGTTCAGCGTCTCGTCATGGGCGTCGACGTGGCGGCGCAGGGTGTCGCGCGTCTCTTCCGCCTCGGTCACCTCGATGGCGAAGGCGGTGACGGCGCCGCCGCCCGCTGGCTCGGCGATGATGCGCCAGGCGCGCCGCGCGCCCCCGCCGGTCGTCCAGCGGAAGCCCTCCTGTCGCACGCCCAGCCGCGCGGCCTCGGCGACCAGGGCGTCGGCGCCCCGGTCGAAGGACGCGCCCTTTTCGACGGCGTCGTCGATGCTTTCGGCATTGGTTTCGTTCAGCCAGGCGCGGTTGGCCCAGGCCAGTTTGCCGGTCCCGTCCACGACCCACGTAGGCGTCGGCGAGGCGTCGCCCAGCAGGGCCAGGCCGCTTTCGGTCGCATCCGCCCCGGTCAAGGTGAAGCGCGACGCGGGCGACAGCCGCAGCCAGGCCGAACCGCCCGCAACCCGCCCCTCGATCCGCCAGGGCTCCACATCGTCCAGCGCGACCAGACCTTCGAACGCCTGACCTTCGTGAACCAGGGCGTCGATCAGGGCGCCGTGGGTGATGCGGAGCTTGTTCAGGACGGCGGCGCCGGCCTCTGCGTCTTCACCCGCCAGCCGCGCGATCAGTTCGGCCGAACCGATCGGA
Source organism: Brevundimonas vesicularis (assembly GCF_027886425.1). Taxonomy (NCBI): domain Bacteria; kingdom Pseudomonadati; phylum Pseudomonadota; class Alphaproteobacteria; order Caulobacterales; family Caulobacteraceae; genus Brevundimonas; species Brevundimonas vesicularis. The sequence continues at coordinate 153,498 of NZ_CP115671.1, forward strand.
AGACCGGCGGCCTGCCCGTCCGGCGTCAGGGCCAGGCTGACGTCGTCGAAGGCGCGCAGCATGGCGTCATGGCGGCTGAGGTCGGCCAGGGCCTCGACCCGCTCGCGCTCGGCGGCGACGGCGGTCTCATGCAACCGCCCACGCAGCAGCAAGGCCCAGGCGCTGACGGCCATGGCCAGTCCGGCTGCGCCCGCTGTGGCGACATAGGCGATGTCGGCCTCGGCCATTCGTGTCCCTGGAGAAGAGTCTCAGCCCCGATTCGCTAACCATACTCCAAGCGCGCGAAAAAGCGGCAGTCTCGTGATCGCGTCATCGCGCCCCGTTGCGGCAGGGCGTCGGGGCGGCGATATCGCGGGCATGACCGACCCGATCGCCCCCTCCCTCGATGACTTCGCCCGCCTGGCTCAGGAGGCGTTCGACGCCCTGCCCGGACCGTTCAAGCAGGCGGCGGGCGAGGTGGTCATCCGCATCGACGACTTCGCCGACGAGGCGACGCTGGCGGAGATGGAGATCGAGGATCCGTTCGAGCTGACGGGCCTGTATCATGGCGTGGACATCGGCCGGCGCGACAGCCTGGGCCCGGCGGCCGAGCCGTCGCGGGTCTTCCTCTATCGGCGTCCCATCCTGGACGAGTGGTGCGAGCGCGGCGACGTGGGGATCGGCGAACTGATCGCCCACGTCCTGATCCACGAGATCGGCCATCACCTGGGTCTGACCGACGACGACATCCACGCCATCGAGGACGACGCGGACTGAACCCGGCCTATTTGGTCGCCGGATAGGGCGTCGTCACCGCGCCGGAGATCATGCCGGGAATGGCCTCGCCCAGGCCCAGCAGGATGAACTGGATTGCCAGGGCGCACAGGATCAGCCCCAGCACCTTGACGATGATCGCCATGCCGACCTCGCCCAGCAGGCGGCTGAGCGACCCGGTCAGGGCGAAACAGACGAAGGAGACGGCGCAGGCCGCCGCGATCGCCACCAGTGAGCCCATGGTCCCGGCGTAGCCCAGCTTGGCCGCCTCGCCCGCCTGGATGATGACCGCCGAGATGGCGCCGGGGCCGATCATCAGCGGGATGGCGAAGGGCACGACCAGGCGCTGGAAACGTCGGCGGGCATAGCCTCGCACGTCCTTGGAATCGGCCAGCGCATCCTTGTCGGCGAACATGGCCAGGAAGTCGCCGCGCGCCATGTCAAGCCCAAGGAACAGCAGAAGTATGCCGCCCGCGATGCGGAACGCCGCCAGCGAAATGCCGAAGAACTGCAACAGGCCCAGACCCGTGAACAGGAAGAAGGCCAGGAAAACGGCGGCGAAGGCGCAGATCAGGGCCGAGACCGAAATCCGCTGACGCAGGGTCGCCCCGGCCGTCGCGGCGGCGAAGATCGGCAGATTGCCGATCGGGTCCAGCAGGGCGAACAGGGTCACGAACAGGTTGACACCTAAATCGACTGCGTTCATCGCCTGCCCTCGCCCTCAATCCATCACGCCGCCCTGCCGACGCGCCCTCGTGTCCGGCATAGCCGCTCAGCGCGAGTCCGTCGATGACCGATCCCCAAACCCCCTCCGATCGTGCGCCCGACGAGCGGATCATCTGCGCCCTGGACGTCCCGACGACGGCCGAGGCGGCCGCTCTGGCCGAGCGGATCGGCGACGCGATCGGCTTCTATAAGGTCGGACTGCAACTGTTCGCGGTCGACGGCATGGCGCTGGCGCGTGAGCTGAAGGCGCAGGGGCGAAAGATCTTCCTGGACTGGAAACTGCACGACATCGGCGCGACCGTGGAGAAGGCGACGGCCAATCTGGCGGGCGCGGATTGCGACCTGCTGACGGTCCATGCGCGGCCCCAGGTCATGGCGGCGGCGGCGCGCGGCGCGGCGGGTTCGAAGATGAAGGTGCTGGGGGTTACGGTCCTGACCAGCCTGACGGCCGAGGACCTGTCCGCCGACGACCACAGCCTGTCGCCGGCCGATCTGGTCGAGCGGCGCGTGCGTCAGGCGCTGGAGGCCGGGATCGACGGCGTCGTCTCCAGCCCGCATGAGGCGGCGCGTGCCCGGGCTCTGGCGGACGAAGCGGGCCGGCCCGACTTCCTGATCGTCACGCCCGGCGTGCGACCCGTCGGCGCCGCACTGGACGATCAGGCGCGGGCGGCGACGCCCGAGGCGGCGCTTCAGGCCGGCGCGACCCATCTGGTCATCGGTCGGCCGATCACGGCGTCAAGCGATCCACGCGCGGAGGCGCAACAGATCGCACAGCAGATCGCCCTGATCTGAGACAGACCAGGGCGACCGTTCGTCTTCGGTTATTTTGGCGCGAGGCGATCAGCCGCGCTCGCCCGGCTCCTGGGCGTAGCCGTGACGCGGCGGAGCGTGGGGCGCGGGCGCCTCGGGCGGCGGCAGGTCGCCGTAGTAGCCCGACGGCGGCGGTGGGGGCGGAGGCGGCGGCGGGGCCGTGTTCACTTCCGGCGGCGCGACATAGACCTGGGCGGGGGCCACATTGACCGGCGCGGACTGCACATAGACCGGCGACTGATCGACATAGACCGGGCCGCCGACCTCGACCTGGGCGGGCGCGACATTGACCTGGGCCGGGGCGACCTGGATGTGTTGCGGGCCGATGTTGACGGGCGCCGACTGCACATAGACCGGGGCCTGATCGACATAGACGGGCGGGCCGACATCGACCTGGGCCGGGGCCAGGTTCACCTGCGACGGAGCCACTTGGACGCGCTGAGGCCCGATGTTCACCGGCGGCGCCTGCACATAGATGGGCGGCTGTTCGATATAGGTGGGCGGTCCCATCTCGATCTGGGGCGGGGCCATGCTGACCTGCGAAGGCCCGACATAGATGCGCTGCGGCGCGATCTGGACGGGCGGCGCCTGGACATACACCGGCGGCTGATCGACGTAGCTCTGCTCGTAACGCTGCTCATAGCGGTGTTCGTAGCGAACCGGCGGGCGAACGGGCGGACGGCAGTTGCAGTCGACCGGACGGCCCGGATACGGACGCCAGCCGATGTAGTCACGGCCGAACCCATAGACCGGATAGCCGACCGGAGCGCTGACCGGAGGACGACCGACCAGAACCGAGGTCGCGCTGACGCCGCCGACATAGCCGCCGCCGTAGTAGCCGTCGGAATAGCCGCCGCTTCCGACATAGGTCGTGCCGCCGCCGACATAGCCGCGCTGGAAGCTGGACGCGCTGGAATAGGACCGGGCGCTGCTCGCCGAATAGCTTGAGGCGCTCGCATAGGCGTTGGCGTTGGCGTAGGCGCCGCCGTTCACGTTCACATTGACGTTGTGGTTGGCGTTGTAGTTGCCGCCGCCATAGTGACCGCCGCCGCCGCATCCCCCACCGCAGCCGCCGCCGGGATGGCCGCCGCCATAACCCCCGTGACCGGGACCACCGGCCAAAGCGGGCGCTGCGGAGAGCAGCAGAGCCGCCGACGCGGCGGTAAGTATCGACTGTATCGTCACGGGACAGACTCCTCTGAGTTGTCCCGACACTGGCAAGTCCGGCGCCTGTTTCTTAAGGCGTGGTTAACCTTTGCGCCCGTCGCAGCACGCTCGGCGGCTTAGAAATCGACCGCCAGACCCTTCTTCTCCCAATCGCCGAAACGGGTCGGTTCGGGACCGGTCGGACCGCCATATTCTGTGTCCGCCTGAACGGTCGTTTCCGCCGCGCGACGATCCGCCGCTTCCTGAAGAGCGCGCCGCGCGGCCTCACTGAGCGGCCGTTCAGGCGTGGCGTGGGGCACGCCGGCGTTGAAGACGGGCGCTGCAACCGGCGTTTCGTCGGCGTCATTCGGCGCGAGGGTGGGATGTTCGGTCACAGGGCGGCTCCCTTGAGGCTTGATGCGCCTTCTCTCAAATAGAGGTTCAAGCCCGTGACGCCAGACGGATCGGGTATGGAACCGCGATGAACCATCTGAAGACCTTCATTCTGTTGGCGGCGATGACGGCCCTGTTCGCAGGGGTCGGCTATCTGATCGGCGGCGCGACCGGCATGGCGATCGCCCTGCTGGTCGCGGGCGGGATGAATCTGTTCAGCTACTGGAACGCCGACAAGATCGTGCTGAAGATGTACCGGGCCCAGCCGGTCGACGAGCATCACCCCAACGCCGTGGTCCGCAACTATGTCGCCGACGTGCGTCAGATGGCCCGCGATGCCGGCCTGCCCCAGCCGCAGGTCGCCATCATCCCCAATGATCAGCCCAATGCCTTCGCCACGGGCCGAAACCCCGAGAACGCCGCCGTCTGCGCCACCACCGGCCTACTGGATATGCTGACGCGCGAGGAGGTGCGCGGGGTGATGGCGCATGAGCTGGCCCATGTGAAGAACCGCGACACCTTGATAATGACGGTGACGGCGACCATCGCGGGCGCCATCGCGGCGCTCGCCAACTTCGCCCTGTTCTTTGGCGGCAACGACCGCGAGCGGCCGGGCGGCATCATTGGCACAATCGCCCTGATGCTGCTGGCGCCCATGGCCGCCGGTCTGGTGCAGATGGCCATCAGCCGGGGCCGCGAATATGAGGCCGACCGCGTCGGCGCCGAAATCGCCGGCGATCCCCAGGCCCTGGCTTCGGCCCTGCAGAAGATCGACGCCTACGCCCGGCGGATCACCAATCAGACGGCCGAGCGCAATCCAGCCTCGGGTCAGATGTTCATCATCAATCCGCTGGCGGGCCGCGGCGCGGACAATCTGTTCTCGACCCATCCGGCGACGGGGAACCGCGTCCGGGCCTTGATGGAGCTGGGCGCGAAGATGGGCATCCAGTCCCGCGCCCGAACGCCGGACCTGACCCAGCCGCGACCGGCCGCTGGTTTCACGACCACCGGCGTCCCGACTACCCCGACGGAGCCGCGCGGCCCCTGGGGGTGACGATGCGGGTGAACATGGGGCTGATCGTCGCGGCCTGAACGCCGTTTGCGGTTTGCACTCCGCGACCGGATCACCTCAGATGCGCCCCTGTTCAGCCATCGGGCTTTCTTGGGGAAATCCATGTCGCGTCTGCTCGCCTTCGTCTCCGCCGCCGCTCTTCTCGCCACGCCGGTCGCCGCCCAGTCGGTGGACCGCGTCGCCGTCAATGGCATCATCGATCAGGGGCTGAACCACAGCCAGGTGATGCAGACCGCCGCCTATCTGACCGACCGGATCGGCGGGCGGATGACCAACTCGCCCCAGATGCGCGAGGCCGAACGCTGGGCGCAACAGCAGTTCCGCGCCTACGGCCTGTCCGACGTGCGCGCCGAGGGTTTCGAGTTCGGCCGGGGCTGGTCCATCGTCCGCTCCAGCGCCCGCATGACCGCGCCGCGCCCGCTGGATCTGCGCGCCATCCCGGTGGCCTGGACGCCCTCGACCAATGGCGTGATCAGCGGCGGCGTGATCGTGGCCCCGATCTCCAAGGTCGAGGATTTCGACAAATGGCGCGGCAAGCTGTCGGGCAAGATCGTCATGCTGTCTCAGCCGGGCACGGGATCGGAGCCGACCGAGCCGGCCTTCCGCCGCTGGACCAGCGCGGAGCTGGCCGAGCGCAACGTCTATAACCAGCCGCAGCATTCGCCGGCCGCCATCGAACGCTCGCTGAAGACCGTCAACTTCGCCAATCAGCTGGACGCCTTCCTGGCCGAGCAGGGCGCCCTGGCCTGGGTGCGGATTTCCCAGCGTGACGGCGGCCTGCTGCACGGCACGGGCTACACCTATCAGGTCGGGGCCACGCCCAAGCTGGCGGGAATGGAGCTGGCGGCCGAGGATTATCGCCGTCTGGCGCGCCTCGCCCTGACCGACGCGCCGCCGACGCTGGAGCTGATGAGCGAGGTCCGCTTCCACGACGAGGACGTCAACGCCTACAACATCCTGGCCGACATCCCCGGCACGGCGCGCGGAACCGAATACGTGATGGCTGGCGCCCATCTGGACAGCTGGGTCGCCTCGGACGGCGCGGTCGACAACGCCGCCGGCAGCGCGGTGGTCATGGAGGCCGCCCGCATCCTGAAGGCGCTCAACGTCAAGCCAAAGCGCACCATCCGTTTCGCCCTGTGGAACGGCGAGGAGCAAGGCATCCTGGGCTCGCTGGCCTATGTCGACCGTCATCTGGCGACGCGCGCTGCGTCGAACGATCCGGCGCTGGCGGGCCTGCCGGACAACCGCACCTGGCGCAGCCGCTGGCCGATCGAGCCGCGCGCCGGCTATCGCGACCTGGTCGCCTATTTCAATCTGGACAACGGCTCGGGCAAGATCCGCGGCATCAACGCCGAGGGCAATGTCGCCGCCGCCCCGATCTTCCAGGAATGGCTGGCCCCCTTCGCCAGCATGGGCGCGACGACGGTCTCGCTGCGCAATTCGGGCGGCACCGACCACGTCTATATGCAGACCGTCGGCGTGCCGGGATATCAGTTCATCCAGGACCCGCTCGACTATTCCAGCCGCCTGCACCACACCAGCATCGACAGCTATGACCACCTGAAGGCCGAGGACCTGCGTCAGGCGGCCGTCATTCTGGCCAGTTTCCTGCTGAACGCCGCCAACCGCGACGAACCCCTGCCCCGCATGCCGCTGCCGACCCAGCCGACGCCGAGCGATCCGTTCGAATATCCGGCGGACTGAAAATGACGACCCTCTCCCGTTGGGAGAGGGCTTGAGCACACGGCGGCGCAGCCGTCGTCCTTGTGCGAAAGGGTGAGGGTCGGCTGGTGCAATTTGGCCCACATCCGACCCTCATCCGGCCGGGCTCCGCCCGGCCACCTTCTCCCACCGGGAGAAGGGCTTAGAAAATCACGCGCGCTCGACGCACATGGCCACGCCCATGCCGCCGCCGATGCACAGGGTCGCCAGACCCTTCTTCGCGCCCGACCGCTTCATCTCGAACAGCAGCGTCGTCAGGATGCGCGCGCCCGAGGCGCCGATGGGGTGGCCGATGGCGATGGCGCCGCCGTTGACGTTGACCTTGGCCGGGTCGAGACCCAGTTCCTTGACCACGCACAGGCTCTGGGCGGCGAAGGCCTCGTTGGACTCGACCAGATCCAGATCCGCGACGCTCCAGCCCGCCTTCTCCAGCGCCTTCTTCGACGCCGGTATCGGGCCGGTCCCCATGATCGACGGATCGACGCCGGCGGTGGCGTAGGAGGCGATGCGGGCCAGCGGCTCCAGCCCGCGCGCCTTGGCCTCGTCGGCGCTCATCAGCACCAGGGCGGCGGCCCCGTCGTTCAGCCCGGAGGCATTGGCGGCGGTGACGCTGCCCTCCTTGGTGAAGGCGGGTTTGAGTTTCTGCATCAACTCGAGCGTCGCGCCCTGGCGGATGTATTCGTCCTTGTCGACCGTCACATCGCCCTTGCGGCCGGGGATGACGACCGGCGTGATCTCGTCATCGAACTTGCCGGCGTTCTGGGCCGCCTCGGCCTTGTGCTGGCTGGCCAGCCCGAATCCGTCCTGCGCCTCGCGGCTGATGGACCATTTTTCGGCGATGTTCTCGGCCGTCTGACCCATGTGATAGCCGTTGAAGGCGTCCCACAGGCCGTCCTTGACCATGGTGTCGACCAGGGCGACGTCGCCCATCTTGTGTCCGTTGCGCAGCTGTTGGGCGTGCGGCGCCTGGCTCATGCTCTCCTGTCCGCCGGCGACGACGATCCTGGCGTCGCCCAGAGCGATCTGCTGGGCGGCGATGGCGACGGCGCGAAGGCCCGAGCCGCAGATCTGGTTCAGGCTCCAGGCGGCGGCTTCCTTTCGAACGCCCGCGCCGACGGCCGCTTGGCGCGCAGGACCCTGACCCGCGGCGGCCTGCAGCACATGACCCAGGATCACCTCATCGACCTCGTCGCCGGAGACGCCGGCCCGTTCCAGCGCCGCCTTGATGGCGATCTCGCCCAGCTTGGACGCCGGAAGCGACGACAGGGCGCCCAGGAAGGAGCCAACCGGGGTGCGCGCGGCGGAAACGATGACGACGTCGGTCATGGGATTTCACTCTTTGGAGAATAACTCGGCGTGACCGTTTTGCCGCATTGCAGCGCGTTCGTCACCTGCGACGACATGGACGGGGCGCGATTCAGCCAATCGTCACCCTGTTGGCGCATTGTCGGGGAACGATAGAGGCGATCGACGGATTGGAAGGTCCATGCTGCGCACGCTGAAACGTCTTGTCACCCACGTCTGCACGCCGGACGAGCTGGACATGATCGAGCACTATCCGACGCGCGCGGAAAAGCTGGCGGATCTGTGGGTCCACGTCGTCGGCCTGATGCTGGCGGCGGTCGGCGGCATCATTCTGGCGGGTCTGGCCGGGGTCTATGCGGGGATCGGCGGCGTGATGGCGACCGCCATCTACGCTCTGTGCCTCGTCGGCATGCTGACAGCCTCGACCATCTACAACTGGACCAACCCCTGCGCCGCGCGGCCGGTGCTGCGGCGCCTGGACGAGGCGGCGATCTTTCTGATGATAGCCGGCAGCTACACCCCCTTCACCACCCAGCGGTTCGAGGGTCTGTGGGCCGTCGGCTTCACCACCCTGATCTGGACCCTGGCCTTCCTGGGCGCCGGGGTGAAGCTGTTCGCGCCGCGCATCTCGGACAAGTTCTGGAGCGGCGTCTACGTCGTCTTCGGCTGGCTGGCGGTCGCGGCCCTGAAGCCGATGGTCGAGACGGTGCATCCGATCGCTCTGGCCCTGCTGGTCATCGGCGGCCTGATCTACACCGCCGGGGTCTTCGTCTTCATCAGCCCGCGCGTAAAATTCCGCCGCGCCATCTGGCACGGCTTCGTCGTCATCGGGGCGACCGTGCATTGGACGGCGGTGCTGGTCGGCGTCGTGCTGGCCCCGGCGATGAGCCACTGATCGACCGTCCGTTTCCGGCTGTTTCGCCCCCTCTGGCGCATCGCGTCGCAACGGAGGATAGTGACGCGTTGCAACATCGCGAGAACAAGCGTGGCTGACGAAAAGACCAAGGGTGGAAAGACCGGCGACAGCGCTCAGGTCGTCATCAAGAAGTATGCGAACCGCAGGCTCTACAACACGCGGACCAGCGCCTATGTGACGCTGGAAGACCTGGCGACCATGGTGCGCGAGGGGACGGAATTCGTCGTCTATGACGCCAAGACCAACGACGACCTGACCCGCCAGATCCTGACCCAGATCATCTTCGAGGAAGAGAGCCGGGGCGAGGCCTTGCTGCCGGTTCAGTTCCTGCGCCAGCTGATCGGCTTCTACGGCGGTCAGATGCAGGGCGTCCTGCCCTCCTATCTGGAGATGTCGTTGGCCAACTTCGGTCGCCAGCAGGAACAGTTCGCCAGTCAGATGGGCCGCGCCTTTGGAACCGGCGCGGGTGCGACCCTGATGGAGGACGCCGCGCGCGCCAATATGGCGATGTTCGAGCGCGCCATGCAGATGTTCCCGGCCTTCACCTATCCCCGCGCCGAGCCGACGCCCGCCGCGTCGGACGAAAAGGCTGAACCGGCCCCGCCGCCCGAGGCGCCTGACGCCCTGGACGAGATGCGTCGCCAGATGGACGAGATGCGCCGTCAGATCGAGAAACTGGCGGGCGGCAAGGGCAAATGACCGACCGGATCCAGGCCGTCGGCGGACCGGACCGCGTGGATCGCCGCGAAGGCGAACGCCGCGAGCGCGAGCGGCGCGCCCGATCCGCCTCGCGCGCCCTGGTTCCCGTCGATGCGCCTGAGATCGTCGAGCCGCAACCAACCCCGGCAAGAGCTGCCGTCCTGCCGACGCCCGAGCCCGGCGCCGCCGCCTTCGTCGCCCAGCAAATGGGCCAGAGCGGGCAGAAGCGCGGCCTGCGCGGCGGCCCGCCGGTGCTGGACGCGGCCCGCTCCGCCTACCTCGGAGCCGAATATTCCGGCGCGGCCGAGCGTCGTCCGAAAACGGGCAAGACCGCCAAGACCGACATCTGAGCTGACGCCGCTCGGGCGGCACGGGGTTTGCTGGGTGCGGGGCAGAACGCTCTCAGCCGGACCCGCTCATGCCCGCCGTCTTCGCCCTCGCCGCCAAAGCCTTCGACGTGGCCGTCGTCGCCCTGATCTTCACGGCATTTTCGTGAGCGCTACCGCGCTTCGCGCTGCTTGAACGCGTGTTTCTTAGGGCCTACCGCGCTTCGCGCGACTTGAGGCCCAGTTCGCGCTTGGCAGTCACGCCCCGCCGAAATCGAAGTCCTTGCGCGACGCGATGATGGTCACGATGAACCCGGCCAGCACGTCCAGCAGGATCATGATCACGATCAGGAAGAAGGTCGAGGTCGCGAACCCGGGCAGCAGCAGGAACTCCACCAGCACGCCGATGAACAGGATCATCGACAGGGCGTGGTTGATGATGGCGATCCGCTGGCTGGAGGTGGACTTCACCAGCTCGAAGAACAGCAGGATCAGGCCCAGAAACAGGATCAGGTCGCCCGATCCGATCGACCATTGCGCGCCCGAGGTCATGGTGACGGAAAACAGCGGATCGCGCAGCAGCACGTCCGCCTGCACCATCCCCGCCCCGCTCGGCGCGCCGAACAGCACCACGATATTGTAGAGCACCACCGGGATCAGCAGCAGCGGAATGGCGAGCAGCATGGACGGTCCTCTTCGCAGCCGGTCCAACGGCTACGCCTGTTCACCCTGATTTAGCGCCGTTTGCGAAACGCCGCCACAAGGGTTCAGCGCTTGGGAAATCCGCCGGCCCGGCTGAGCGCCGACGGCGCCGGCCGGCCGATGGCCTCGCCTATCCAGCGCGCCGTCGCGATCAGGGCGTCCAGGTCATAGCTGGTCTCGAACCCGCCCCTCGCCAGCATATAGACCAGGTCCTCGGTGGCGATGTTTCCCGTAGCGCCGGGCGCGAACGGACAGCCGCCAATGCCGCCGACAGACGCGTCCAGCACGTCGATCCCCGCCTCGACGCCGGCATAGGCGTTGGCCAGGCCGGTGTTGCGGGTGTCGTGGAAGTGCAGGCGCAGGGTCGCGTCAGGCGCGGCCGCCCTGGCCGCCTCGACCTTTTTCGTCACCGCCCAGGGATCGCCCGCGCCGATGGTGTCGGCCAGCCCGATCTCGCCGACGCCCATCTCGGCGATGGCGCCAACCATGTCCGCGACCTGGTCGACGGACACCTCGCCATCGAACGGACAGCCCCAGACGCAGGAGACCATGGCCGACAACGACGGCGCGCCCTCGCTGGCTTCGGCGTTGTGCCGGCGGGCGACGATCTCGCCCAACATGGCCAGTTGATCCTTAACCGCCAGGCCCTGGTTCTTCAGCCCGAAGCCCTCGGTGGCGGCGACCGAGACATTGACCTCGTCCACCCCGGTCGCCAGCGCCCGGTCATAGCCCTTGCCGTTCAACACGAGGCCGATGCGGCTGCGCCCCGCCTCGTGCGGCAGGGCGGTCATGACCTCTTCGGCGCCCGCCATCTGCGGCACATATTTGGGATGGACGAAGGAGACGGCCTCGATCCGTTTCGCCCCCGCCTGCTCGAGCCGTCGCACCAGATCGGCGCGAACCGCAGGCTCAAGCACCGCCTTTTCGTTCTGCAGGCCATCGCGCGGCCCGACTTCCACGATCTGGATAAAGCGGCCCATCACTCGGCTCCCGCTGCGGCGTTACCGTTCCCATTCCCGTTTCGGGGCGGCGGCGCATAGACGGTCAGGCTGACCGGATCGCCCGCCGAATAGTTGTAGCCGTTGACCATCCCGACCGCGCTACCGGACACGCCCAGACGCGCCGCAGCTGCACGGAAGGCGTCTGCGTCGCGTCCTTCGACGATGGCGGGCCGCCCTTCGGCCAGGGCCTCAGCCGCGCCCTGGGCGTCGGTCAGGTCGGTGTCGCGCCCGGTCAGGAAGACGAAGCTGGGTTCATGGAAGCCGGTGATCGCCACCGGCCCCGGCGTGCGGCCCTGACGCGGGTGCAGATCGGCCGCCTCCAGCGCCTTTTCAAGCTGGGGCGCGATGGCCAGGGGCCGCAGTTGGCGGATCGTGCCCGACAGAGCCGCGTGCGCCACGATCCCGAAGGCCAGCGAGGCCACCAGCGCTGCGACCGGCGCGCGGTTCAGCAGAAGGAAGCCGCCCATCGCCCCCGCCGCCAGCGCCATGACCACCGTCAGCGCCGCCCAGGTCTGGGCCGTTGAGGTGCCATAGACCGTCAGCCCATAGACGGTGATGCCGATGATCAGCAGGGCTGCGAACGCGCCCAGCGCCGCGCCGGTGATGCGCGAGACCTTGCCGATGGGCTGGGCCAGGGCCGCGGCCGCCAGCAGGGCCAGCGCCCCAAAGGTCGGCAGGGTGTAGTGCCAGAGCTTGGTCGGCGCCAGTTCGAACATCAGCCAGCCTGGGACCAGCCAGCAGACCAGGAACCGGATCGCCGGCTCGGCGCGCCGGCTCCAGCCCGTCGAGACGGCGGTGGGCAACAACAGGGTCGAAGGGAAGAACAGCAAGGGCGCCAGCAGCACGTACATGCCGGGGAAGCCCGAATGGCTTTCGTGCGCGCCGGCGATCTTGGGCGCCAGGTCCCCGCCGATGGCCTCGCGCCAGAAGCCGCCGTCGGTGGCGATAGTGATGGCGATGGCCCACGGCCCGACCATCAGGGCGACCAGCGGCAGGCCCCAACCCCAGCCCAGGCGATAAAGCCATTTGACGTTCCGATCCCAGATCGACAGGGCGATGATCGCCAGGGCCACGACCAGAAACCCGATCGGTCCCTTGATCAGGATCGACAGACCGATCCCGATCCAGAACAACAGCTTGTGCAGCCGGATCGGTCGTTTGCCCGCCTTCGTCGCCATATAGATGCGCGCCAGCGCCGCCATGGCCAGGGTCGTCGCGCCGCACAGCATGGCGTCGGTCTTGGCGATCCCGGCCTCGGTCGACAGCAGGAAGTTCGCCCCCATGATGGCCCCGCCGAAGAAGCCGACCCGACTGCCCAGCATGGCCGAGCCGGCCCAGGCCACGGCCCAGGCCGCCAGCATGGCGCCCAGCAGGGACGGGATGCGATAGGGCGCGATTTGGCGGTCCTCGACATCCGAGGTCAGGCCCACGGCGATCGCCTGCATCCAGTAGATGCCGACCGGCTTCTTCCAGCGCGGCTCGTCCTGATAGCGGATGTCCACGTAGTCACCGCTTTCCAGCATCTGGGACGTGGCCTGGGCGAACCGGCTTTCGTCGCGATCCAGCGGCGGCAGCAGCAGCAGGCCCGGCAGGCCGGCGATCAGCGTCAGCAGGGCCGCGAGAACCGGCCCGCGCCAGCCGGCGATGCGGCCATCCAGATCGAAAGTCTTCATTCCAGACTCCTTACACGGCGACTACGCCGTCGTCAGCCGTCTCCCCTAAGCTGTCGTTATCCTCTATGGAGCGCCGATGAACCCCGAAACGCCCGAAATCTCCGTCGTCGTTCCCGTCCATGACGAGGCGGGCGCCGCCGTGCCCCTGGCGCGCGAGATCGCCGCCGCCTTCGCCGGCCGTTCGTACGAGATGATCTTCGTGGACGATGCGTCCAGGGACGCGACCTTGGCCGAGTTGAAGGCGGCCATGGCCGAACTGCCAGCGCTCCGCCTGCTGGCCCACGGGACCAATGCGGGCCAGAGCCGGGCGGTTCGAACCGGCGTCTTGGCCGCGCGCGCGCCGGTCGTGGTGACGATGGACGGCGACGGCCAGAACCCGCCGGCCGATGCGCCCCGCCTGGTCGATGCGCTTCTGGCCGCCCCCGGCGACGTGGGCCTGGTCGGCGGCCGTCGCGCCAAGCGTCAGGACACCGAGGCCAAACGCCAGGCCTCGATCTGGGCCAACCGCATCCGCCGCAAACTGCTGGGTGACGACGCCGACGACACCGGCTGCGGGCTGAAGGCTTTCCGCCGCGACGTCTTCCTGCGCCTGCCCTACTTCGATCACATCCACCGCTACCTGCCGGCGCTGATGATCCGCGAGGGGTTCAAGAACCAGTATCTCGACGTGGACCACCGCCACCGCGAGGTCGGCCGCTCGAAATACACCAACTGGGGCCGCCTGCGGGCGTCGGTCTCGGACCTTCTGGGCGTCATGTGGCTGAAGACGCGGTCCCGTAAGCCGGGCGCGATTTCGGAGTTCTAGAACGCTGTCTCCTCCCCACCTCGTGGGGAGGTGGCGCGACGCCTCTTGGCGTCGTGACGGAGGGGCTGGCGCCGCACCTCCGACATCGGTGGGCCTTCAACAGCCCCTCCACCGCTCAGCGGTCCCCCTCCCCGCTTCGCAGAGAGGATAGGCAAACAAAAAGGGCGGGACCTTGCGGTCCCGCCCTTCTGCATTTCAGCGTCGGTCAGCTTGGACTTAGAAGTCCATGCCGCCCATGCCGCCCATGCCGCCCATGTCGGGGGCCGAGGCGCCGCCCGACTTCTTGGGGGCGTCGGCGACGGCGGCTTCCGTCGTGATCAGGATGCCGGCCACCGAAGCGGCGTCTTGCAGGGCCGTGCGGACAACCTTGGCAGGGTCGATGACGCCCATCTGCACCAGGTCGCCGTACTCTTCGGTCTGGGCGTTGAAGCCGAACGAAGCGTCGCCGTTTTCCAGCACCTTGCCGACCACGATCGAGCCTTCGACGCCCGAGTTTTCGGCGATCTGACGGATCGGAGCCTGCAGGGCGCGACGGATGATCGCGATGCCGGCGTTCTGGTCGGCGTTGTCGCCCTTCACGTCGGCCAGTATCTTGGAGGCCTTCAGCAGGGCGATGCCGCCGCCCGGAACGATGCCTTCGTCAGCCGCGGCGCGCGTGGCGTTCAGGGCGTCGTCGACGCGGTCCTTCTTTTCCTTCACTTCGACTTCGGTCGAACCGCCGACGCGGAGAACCGCGACGCCGCCGGCCAGCTTGGCCAGACGTTCCTGCAGCTTTTCCTTGTCGTAGTCGGAGGTGGTGTCTTCGATCTGGCGCTTGATCTGGGCCACGCGGGCTTCGATCTCGTCCTTGCCGCCGACGCCTTCGACGATGGTGGTGTCGTCCTTGGTGATGGTGACCTTCTTGGCCTTGCCGAGCATGTCGATAGTGACGCTCTCAAGCTTGATACCCAGGTCTTCCGAGATGACCTGGCCGCCCGTCAGGATGGCGATGTCTTCCAGCATGGCCTTGCGGCGATCGCCGAAGCCCGGAGCCTTGACGGCGGCGACGCGCAGGCCGCCACGCAGCTTGTTGACGACCAGGGTCGCCAGGGCTTCGCCTTCGATGTCCTCGGCGATGATCAGCAGCGGACGGCCCGACTGCACCACGGCTTCCAGGATCGGCAGCATGGCTTGCAGCGAGGTCAGCTTCTTCTCGAACAGCAGGATGAGCGGCTCTTCGAGTTGGGCCTCCATCTTGTCGGCGTTGGTGATGAAGTAAGGCGACAGGTAGCCGCGGTCGAACTGCATGCCTTCGACGACGTCGACGGTGGTGTCGGCGGTCTTGGCTTCCTCGACAGTGATGACGCCTTCGTTGCCGACCTTGGCCATCGCCTGAGCGATAAGCTCACCGATTTCCGAGTCGCCGTTGGCCGAGATGGTGCCGACCTGGGCGATTTCCGAGTTGTTCGAAACGGGCTTGGAGTTCGACTTGATCTCTTCCAACACCAGGCCGACGGCCTTGTCGATGCCGCGCTTCAGATCCATCGGGTTCATGCCGGCGGCGACGGCCTTCAGGCCCTCTTGCACGATGGCTTGAGCCAGAACGGTTGCGGTGGTGGTGCCGTCGCCC
Source organism: Brevundimonas vesicularis (assembly GCF_027886425.1). Classification (NCBI taxonomy): domain Bacteria; kingdom Pseudomonadati; phylum Pseudomonadota; class Alphaproteobacteria; order Caulobacterales; family Caulobacteraceae; genus Brevundimonas; species Brevundimonas vesicularis. The sequence goes on from NZ_CP115671.1 coordinate 169,159, forward strand.
GCCTTGTCGTTCGTTTTCGAAGCGACTTCGCGGATCATCTGGGCGCCCATGTTCTCGAAGGCGTCTTCCAGCTCGATCTCTTTGGCGACCGACACGCCGTCCTTGGTCGAGCGCGGGGCGCCGAAGGACTTCTGGATCACGACGTTGCGGCCCTTGGGACCCAGCGTCACCTTGACGGCGTTGGCGAGCACGTTGACGCCGCGCAGCATCTTGTCGCGCGCGTCGGTGTTGAAGTGTACGATTTTAGCGGCCATGCGGGCAGCTCCTATCTATATGGATTAATTAAGGAACGTCGGACGTCGGGTGCTTAGGACAGCACGCCCAGGACGTCGGATTCCTTCATGATGATCAGGTCTTCGCCGTCGATCTTCACTTCCGTACCCGACCACTTGCCGAACAGGATGCGGTCGCCGGCCTTCAGCTCAAGAGCATTGACCTTGCCTTGATCGTCACGGGCGCCAGGGCCGACGGAGACGATTTCGCCTTCCTGCGGCTTTTCCTTGGCGGTGTCGGGGATGATGATGCCACCCTTGGTCTTGGATTCTTCTTCAACGCGCTTGACCAGCACGCGGTCGCCGAGCGGACGGAACGCCATCGGACTTCTCCCTGTAAAACCCCCGGATCGGGGCGTTTTTGAAACGGTGTGCGGCGCTCTCGCGATCGCCGTTTTGGCAGCCGACCGGCGAGAGTGCTAACGCGAGCGGGAGTTAGGCAGAGGCAGGGTCATCGTCAAGCGGCGGCGGTGGATCGCCGCGCGAATTCTCTGTGACAAATGAACCAAAAATGAATGCCGACCTCCGGGGTCGTTCAAACTGGAAGCGATAGAACGGCTTCAACGCTGGATGCCTTCCCGCCCGGAAACGCAGATCGGCAAGCAAACAAGGAGACCAAAAATGTCCAAGCTGCTGAAGATCACTGCGGTCGCCGCCGCCCCCGTCGTGGCCCTGAGCCTGATGGCCGCTCCGGCTTCCGCCCAATCGCGCGATCGCGACAACACCGGCCGCAACGCCCTGATCGGCGCCGCTGTCGGCGGCCTGGCCGGCGCCATCTATGGCAACGGCGATGGCAGCTACATCGCGGGCGGTGCGCTTGCCGGCGCGGCGCTGGGCGCGGTGGCCTCCAACCGCGGCTCGGGCTGCGAATACTACCGCGGCGGCCAATGCTACCGTAACCAAGGCCATTGGGAGCGCGAGCACGGCATCGACCGCAGCCGCTCGGGCTACGACTACCGCTACGACGGCCGCCGTTACGACTCGCGCTATGACCGCCGCGACTATCGCAACAATCGCGACTACCGCTACGACCGCCGCTGGTAAGCGTTTGACAGTTTAGATGACTGGAAGGGCCCGTCTGGCAGGGACGGGCCCTTTTCGCGTCAGCCCATCAGGCGGCGCATCAGGGCCGCCGTGGATGGATCCAGGTCCGCCGAGGCGCCGCCCGCGTCCACGTCCTTCAGGATCGCCTTGGCCAGCACCTTGCCCAGTTCGACGCCCCATTGGTCGAAACTGTTGATGTCCCAGATTACGCCCTCGACGAAGGTTTTGTGCTCATACAAGGCCAGCAAGGCGCCCAGGGCTTCGGGCGTCAGCCGCTCCATGACGATGGCTGTCGACGGACGGTTGCCGGTGAAGGTGCGGTGTGACGCCAGGCGCGTCGCCTCCTCCTCCGACAATCCTTGCGCCAACCCTTCGGCCTTAGCGGCCTCGGTCGTCTTGCCCAGCATCAGGGCCTGGCCCTGAGCGAGCGCATTCGACCACAAAGGCGCTTCTGGGGGTGACTCCGGCGCGTCCTCATGAGTCTTGGCCACGATGACGAACTCGGCCGGGACGGTCTGCGGCCCTTGGTGGATCTGCTGGAAGAAGGCGTGTTGGCCGTTGGTGCCCGGCTCGCCGAAGACGACGGGGCAGGTCTGGCGCGTCACCGGCGTGCCGTCACGGTGCACCCGCTTGCCGTTCGACTCCATTTCCAGCTGTTGCAGGAAGGACGGCAGGCGCCGCAGGGCGTGGGCGTAGGGGGCGACGGTGCGGGCGGGCCGGTCAAGACCGTCGACGTTGAACACCTGGGCCAGGGCCAGCAGGACCGGCGCGTTCCGCTGCAGCGGCGCCGACACGAAATGCTCGTCCATCGCGGCGGCGCCCGCCAGCATCCCTTCGAACACGTCCCAGCCCAGGGCGATGCCGCACGACAGGCTGACCGCCGACCACAGCGAATATCGCCCACCGACCCAGTCCCGGAAGCCGAAGGTCCGACCGCAGCCGAAGGCCGCCGCCTTCTCCGGCGCCGCCGTCACCCCGATGAAGTGTTTCGTCATCCCCTCGGCCGGCAGCGACGCCGCCAGCCAGGCCTTAGCCGCCTCGGCGTTGGCCAGGGTTTCCTGCGTCGTGAAGGTCTTGGACACGACCACCACCAGTGTGGTCTCGGGATCCAGGCCGGTCAGCGCCTCGGCCATGTCGCGCGGATCAATGTTGGCGACGAAGCGCAGGTCGATGGCCGGGTCCAGCGGGCGCAGCGCGTCCCAGACCACGCGCGGCCCCAGGTCCGACCCGCCGATGCCGACATGAACGATCGCCTCGAACGTCTTGCCCTTTGCGCCCGCCTCGGCGCCCGACCGCACGGCATCGGCATAGGCCTTCATGTCCGCCCGCACGGCGTCCACCTCGGCCGAGACCGGCTCGCCCAGGGCCTTGAAGTCAGCGCCCGGCGCGGCGCGAAGAGCCGGGTGCAGGACCGCCCGGCCCTCGGTCAGATTGACGGCCTCGCCGGCGAACAGGGCCGCGCGACGTCCCTCGACGTCGCTGGCGCGCGCCAGGTCCAGACAGGCGTCGAAGGCGGCCTTGGTCCAGCTCTGTTTCGACAGGTCCAGATAGAGCCCCGCCGCCTCGACCGACATCCGCGCCAGCCGGTCGGGATCGGCGGCGAACTGGTCCACGATCCGCGCGGAGGCGGCCTCGGCGGCGGCTTGGTCGAAGGCGGTCCAGGCGGCGTCGCGGGTCATCGTCGTCTCCATCGGGAATGACAGGGTAAACACTCGTTTACGGCTGGGGCGTATTCAGGTTCAACGTCCCAGCGGACGCTGAAACAGGAAGTCACCTCCATGTCCTGCGGCCTTGCTCTCACGATCGCCCTGGCGATGTCCAATCCGTCCGTCGCCCTAGCCGCCGAACAGCCGGCCGCCGCGCCCGGTGCGCCGGTCTCGGTGGCGGGCGAGCCGCTGTTCGCCGACATCATCTCGCGCTCGGCCAGCCTGAAGGCCGTGGTCGACGGCTGGGCCGCCGCCAAGGCCGCCGACGACGCCGCCTTCTTCACCAGCCAGGCCTTCACCGGCTTCAAGGCCCAGGCGGAACAGTTGGCCGCCCTGGACATGCAGGGCCACCTGATCCTGAAGGAACGCGGCATCGACGGCGATCTGAAATGCATCCTGCGCGGCATTTCCGAGGACATGCCCAAGAAGGTTCAAGCCGTTCAGGCCGCCGCCAACCCGGCCGAACGCGCCACAGCCCTGTCGGAACTGTCCTATCTGCTGAACGACAACGTCGAAGTCATCACCGCCCCGCCCAAGCCGGAAGTCTGACGCCTTCTAGAGGGAGGCCAACGCCTCCAGTACGCCCTTGCCGTAGCGATCCAGCTTGGACTGACCGACGCCGGAAATGGCGCCCAGACTGTTCAGGTCGCCCGGCTCGGCGTGGGCGATCTCCAGCAGCGTCCGGTCCTGGAAAATGACATAGGGCGGGACGTGCTGTTCCGAGGCGCGGTCGCGGCGCCAGGCGCGCAAGGCCTCGAACCGGGCGCGCACATCGGCGTCCATCGTCTCCAGCGCGGCGTTGCGCCCTTCGCCCGATCGGTCACGACGGCGCGGGGCCGTATCGGCCCTCAGAGGCGCGCGACGCACCTCGATCTGGCGCTCGCCGCGATAGACGGCGCGCACCGCCTCGGCATCGCCCAGCCCGACCAGCGGCTTGCCATCATTGGGGTCCTCGGCCAGCAGACCTTCGAACAGCAGGTGATCGACGATCTCGCGCCAGCTGTTCAGCGAAATCTCGCGCCCGATGCCCCAGGTGGACAGTTGCTGCTCCCACGACTGCACGTCCCTGGTGCGGGCGGTCAGGTGATCGACGACGCGATTGCGCCCGAACCGGCCGCCCAGCCGCTGCACCGCCGCCAACGCCTTCTGGGCCGGGACGGTCGCATCATAGAGCTGGGGCGGATCGCCGCAGATGTCGCAAACGCCGCAAGGCTGGGCGTCATGCTCGCCGAAGTATCGCCGCACGGCCTGGGCCCGACAGACGGCGCCGTCCAGCATGGCGAACAGCTGACGCGTTTTCCGCACCTGAACAGATTTGACCTCCTCGGCCATCGAGCGGCTGTCCAGCCGACGCAAGGACCAGGCGATGTCGGACGGGCCATACAGGGTGATGCCCTCGGCCGGCTCGCCGTCGCGCCCGCCCCGGCCGATCTCCTGCCAATAGGCCTCCAGGCTGCCCGGCGGATCGGCGTGGATGACGAAGCGGACGTCGGCCTTGTCGACGCCCATGCCGAAGGCGATGGTCGCGACCATGACGGCGCCCTCTTCGGCCAGGAAGCGTTCCAGCCGGCGGTCGCGCTCCTTCGTGTCCATGCCGGCGTGATAGGCGATGGCGTTGGTCCCGGCGTCGCGCAGCGCCTGGGCCACGCGGTCGCAACCGTCGCGGCTGCCGCAATAGACGACGCCCGACTTGCCCCGCCGTTCGCGCACGAGTTCGATGACCCGCGCATCGGTCTTGGCCCGAGACGCGCTCTCCTTGCGCTCGGCCGATAGTTGCAGGTTCGGACGCGCGAAACTGTCGACGAAGACCGTCGCCTCTTCCAGCCGCAGCGAGCGCAGAATGTCGTCGCGCGTGCGGGCGTCGGCGGTCGCCGTCACCGCGATGCGCGGCACATCGGGAAACCGCTCGGCCAGCAGACCCAGGTTTCGATAATCGGGGCGGAAGTCGTGGCCCCATTGCGAAACGCAGTGCGCCTCGTCGATGGCGATCAGGCTGAGCGGCAGTTCCGCCAGCCGATCCATCATGGCGCCCGCCGCCAGGCCTTCGGGCGAGACGTAGAGCAGGTCCAGTTCCCCCGAACGCGCGGCCGCCCAGATGGCCGAACGCTCGTCCAGCGACACGCCGGAATCCAGCCGCGCCGCCGCGACGCCCTGCTGCTTCAACGCCTCGACCTGATCGGTCATCAGGGCGATCAGCGGCGACACCACCAGCCCCAGCCCGGGGCGCAGGATGGCCGGGATCTGATAGCAGACGCTCTTGCCGCCGCCGGTCGGCAGGACCGCCAGCACATCACCGCCCGACAGGATCTGCTCGACCACCTGCCCCTGCAGCCCCCGGAAATCCGCGTGCCCCCAGACGCGCGCCAACAACGCCCGCGCGTCGTTCAGGTCAGGCATATCGGTCGAGGAAAACTGGGGGCGCGTGGCCGGCATCCTTAAGCTGTGCACTCTTTGTTCCCGAACAGAAGACGCCGCCGGCCGCGAAAGCGACCGGCGGCGGCGTCATAGGGGGAGGGTTTAGTGGGCGGGCGCTTCGGCGAACTGGCCGCCGACGCGGTAGCGCCACAGATAGGACGGGGCGATCGCCGCCATGCCGGCCGGATGGTCGATGCCCAGATCGCTGAGGCCGAACGCATCGGCGGCGACCACATTGTCCTTCTCCAGCATCAGCACCTGATCGCGCGTCAGCGGCGGGGTCAGGCCGACGAACCGGCTCAGTTGCAGCAGCGAACCCAGGGGCTTGGCGACGATGAAGGGCACCGAAACCAGCATCCGGTCACGGCCCGTCTCACGACGCACCAACTCCAGCACCTCGCGGAAGGTATAGAGGCTCGGCCCGCCCAGTTCATAGGTGCGGCCGCCGGCGTCCGCGCGGGTCACGCCGCGCGCGATGGCCTCGGCGACATCGCCGACATAGACCGGCTGGAACCGGGTTTCGCCGCCGCCGATCAGCGGCAGGGCCGGCGCCATCGTCGCCATGGCGGCGAAGCGATTGAGGAAGCTGTCGCCCGCGCCGAACACCAGCGACGGACGCAGGATCACCGCGTCCGGATAGACGTCGCGAACGGCCGCCTCGGCCTGGGCCTTGGTGCGACCATAGGCCGAAGGGCTGGCGGCGTCGGCGCCGATGGCCGAGATCTGGACCAGGCGCTCAACGCCCGCCGCCTTGGCGGCCTCGGCGATGGTCTTGGCCGCCTCGGTGTGGACGGCGTCGAAGCCGCGCTTGCCGCCTGCGTCATGCAGCACGCCGACCAGATTGACGACGGCATCCGCGCCGCGCACGGCCTGCGCCACATCCGCCGGGTTGGTGATGTCGCAGCGCATGAACTGAATCTGGCCGGGATCGCCCAGCGGCTGGATTTCGATCGCCAGGACCGGGTTGCGCACGGCGACGCGAATGCGCCAGCCGCGACGCGCCAGGGCGCGCACCGCCTGCGACCCGATAAAGCCCGAACCTCCGAAGAGGGTCACGACGCCGGGGGCGAGGTCAGCCATGGGGAAAGCTCCAGTCGAAATCCGTTTCGGCGGGATAGACGATAGGGCGCCGCACCGCAACGCGGGCCTTCACGGTCACGCTGGTGTTCGACGCGCGGCCGCCCATCTGAGGCAGATGAAGCTTTTCACCATTGGCTACGAGGGCGCGACCCAGGCCGACGTCATCGCGCGGCTGAAGACGGCCGGCGTGCAAACCCTGGTCGATGTCCGCGCGGTCGCCGCATCCCGTCGCGCCGGCTTTTCCAAAACGATCCTGGGCGAGAGCCTGAAGGCTGAAGGGATCGACTATGTCCACCTGCGCGGGCTGGGTACGCCCAAGGCCGGACGTGACGCGGCGCGCAAGGGCCGTGTCGACGAGATGCGCGCCATCTTCGCCGATCACCTGGCCGAGCCCCAGGCGCAGATCGAGTACGAGAGACTGAAGGCGCTGGCGGCCGACAAACCCGTCGCCCTGCTGTGCTTCGAGGCCGATCACGCCGGCTGCCACCGCGCCGTCCTGGCGGAACGGCTGTCGGCGGAAACCGGCGTGGCGGTCGTGGACCTCTAGCCTTACTGCCGTCCGACCAGCTGATCGACCGAACCGCTGGTGACCGGGTGATAGAGCGGCCGGGCCTCGGCGTAGATGCGACGCGCATTGCCGCGACCCCAGTCGCCCTCATTCCACAGGGTCTGGAACAGCGGCAGGACGAACTTGCGACGGCCCTGGCTGGTCAGGAATTTTTCGGCCGTGACGACCGACGGCTGATAGCGATGGGCCAGGGCGATCTGCAGCCAGGCGAAGGTCAGTTCGGCGTTGCCTTCGTTCGCCAGGTTCAGCGTCCGCTCCAGATCGGCCAGTTGCGCATTCGTCAGCCAGTCGGCGCCTGTCCGCAGACCCTCGGGACGCCAGCCCAGGAAACGCTGGCGCTGCTGAGTGTTCCAGTCCGCCCACGGAATGGCCGAGGCCGGTCCCTTGTCCTTGAAGAAGGCGACGGCGGCCGCATCCACCGGCTCGAAGGCATGGGACACCGGCGCCACGGCGTTGGACGGCAGGCCGGGCTGATAGACCCAAGCGTCCATCTGCAGCTGACTTTCCAGCGCCGCGTCGCCCTTGATCAGGTTGTCGCGGATGTCTTGCAGGAACATGGCCGTGGTCATCGGGCGATAGGCGTTGCGATCGAAATAGCCGCGCAGCCAGGCGTCGAACCGATCCCGTCCGACGGTGCGTTCGATGGTCCGCAGGAACAGGGCGCCCTTCTCGTAGGCGATGTCGTTCATGCCGTCGTCGGGATCGCGGCCCTTCAGGTCCAGGTGCAGGCGGGTGTCCGCCGCCGGCAAGGACTTCAGCGTGTCTTGAAGACTATCCCAGCCCAGCACCTGCTCCTGCATGGCGCGGTCATGGCCATAGACCGACTCCATGATCCGGTTCTCGAAATAGACGGTGAAGCCCTCGTTCAGCCAGAAGTCGTTCCAGGTCGCATTGGTGACCAGATTGCCCGACCAGGAGTGCGCCAGTTCGTGCGCGACCAGCGACACCAGCGAGCGATCGCCGGCGATGATGGTCGGGGTGGCGAAGGTCAGCTTCGGGTTCTCCATCCCGCCGAACGGGAAGGAGGGCGGCAGGACCAAGAGGTCGTAGCGGCCCCAGCGATAGGGGCCGTACAGCTTCTCGGCCGCCGTCACCATCTGGGCGGTCGGCTCCAGTTCCCACTGAGCGGCGCGCAGGCGGCTGGGCTCGGTCCAGACCCCGGTGCGGCCGTCGAACGGTGCAAAGGCGATGTCGCCGACGCCCAGCGCGATCAGATAGGGCGGGATCGGATTGTCCATCCGGAATCGCCAGGTCTTCATCCCGTTTGCGGCCCGCTCGCCGTTGGGCGTCAGGTGGTCGGCGCTCATGACCACCGTTAGGTCTTCGGGCGCGGTGATGCGGGCCGAATAGGTCTGGCGGATGCCGGGGCTGTCCTGAGTCGGCACCCAGGTGCGGGTCAGGATCGCCTGGCCCTGGCTGAACAGATAGGGCTTCTGTCCACCGGCCGTCTGGCTGGGGTTCAACCATTGCAGCGCCGCCGCGTTCGGGCGGGTGGAATAGCGGATGGTGATCTTGCGTCGCTCATTGGCGGCGAAGGCCGGGAAATAGACCGTCAGCGGCTGGCCCAGGATCGGGTCGTTGTCGCCGACGACATAGCGCAGCGGCTGGCCCACCGCGTCGCGCACGTCCTGAATGTCCAGATCGCGGATATCCAGCACGATCTCGTTGGCGCCCGGGATCGCCAGGATGTCCAGGGTCGCCGTGCCCGCCAGGGTCTTGGCGTTGAAGTCGGCGGTCAGATCCAAGGCCACATCGACGACGCGGGCGATCTCGGGCCGGGCGTGGGTGTGGACGTCCACCGCTTCGGGACCGGGCGCCGGCGCGATGGCGGGCGGGGTCATGGCCGACCCTCCCGTGGTGGTGGAGCAGGCGCTCAGACCCATGGCGGCGGCCAGGGCGAGGGCGGAGACGAGACCGAGCGCTTTGCGCGTCATCGAGGTTTTCCTGGGCTGATCTTGACGATTGGCCCGGAGAACGCGCGGAAACGCGAAAAAGATCAAGCCTTGGCGGCGACCGGCGCGTGATGGGCCCGGAACAGCCGTCCCCGCTCGGCGAACAGCACCCAACCCAGGGCGATCAAACCAAAGACGGTGAAGCCGACCGACATCGGAATGGTCGTGCCGTTGAACTGTTGGCCCACCGCAAAGCCCAGCAGCGAGCCGATGATGGTGGAGACGAAGCCCTGGATCGAGGCGGCGGTGCCCGCGATCTTGCCCATCGTCTCCATCGCCATCGATCCGAAATTGCCCGCGATCAGGCCGAAACAGAACATGGTCAGGGTCTGCAGCACCGCAAAGGTCCAGATCGATTCATGACCGCTGATCGCCACCACCGCATGGATGGCCGCGATGCTGGTGAAGCCGATCAGGGCGGTGTGCGAAATCCTGCGCGAGCCCAGCTTGACCACCAGTCGCGCATTGACGATCGAGGCCACGGCGATGCCGCCCGCGATCAGGGCGAAGATGGCCGGGAACGCCGCCTCGGCGTGAAAGACGTCGGCGAAGATCTGCTGCGACGAGTTGATGAAGCCGAACAGGGCCCCGGTGATCGCCGTCATGGCCAGGGTGTAGCCGACGGCCGTGCGGTCGGTCAGGGCGATCTTGTAAGCTGCGGTCAGACGCTTGACCTGGATCGGCAGGCGATCCTCGGGTTTCAGCGTCTCGGGCAGACGCAACGACGCCCAGACGATCAGGCCGACCCCGATCAGTCCCAGCCCGGCGAAGATCCAGCGCCACGGCCCGACCAGCATGATCATCTGACCCAGCGACGGCGCCAGGATCGGCACGCCCAGGAAGACCAGGAAGCTGAACGACATGACCCGCGCCATGGTGCGGCCCTCATAGCGATCGCGCACGATGGAGACGGCCAGCACGCGGGTGCAGGCGCTGCCCAGCCCCTGGCCGATGCGGGCCATGATCAGCGTGTCGAAGGTGGGCGCCAGGGTCGCCAGCAGGCTGAACATCACATAGACGCCGACGCCGAACAGCAGGACAGGCTTTCGCCCGAACCGATCCGCCAATGGGCCGTAGAACAGCTGCGCCCCGCCGAAGCCCAGCAGATAGGCCGTCACCACCCATTGTCGGTCGTTGTCGGTCGCCACGTTCAGGTCGGCGCCGATGTGCGGCAGGGCCGGCAGCATGGAATCGATCGCCAGCGCATTCAGCGCCATCATCAGGGCTATGAGGCAGACGAACTCGACGAAGCCGAGCTCCTTCTTGGCGGGCGCTGACGCAAGGGAAGAAGACATCCGGGCCAGATGCGCCGTCACGCCCCGATCCGCAACCGCACGCCCGTCATAAATTGCTGCAATGCAGCGAAATCGGGTTTGAACGAGCGGCGCCTCGCCAAAGCCGCGAAGCTTCGCTAGAGGAAGTCATGACAGAACAGATGACAGCACAGGCGGCGCTGGACCGCCTCGAAACCCTCTACACCCAATCCGTGACCAACCTTCGCGACGCCGTGCGGGATTTCGTCAATACCGGCGCGCGGCCCGATCCGGTCAAACGCGCCGAAGGGGTGTTCGCCTATCCCGAACTTCGCATCCGCTGGGACGGGGATCGCCCCCAGGACCTGGAGCCGCGCGCCTACGCCCGGCTGTCGAGACAAGGCAGCTATTCGACCACGATCACGCGGCCCGACCTTTTCCGCCCCTATCTGACCGAACAGCTGGGCCTGCTGGAGCAGGAATATAACGCGACTTTCGAGGTCGGGGTGTCGCGCCAGGAAATCCCGTTTCCCTATGTGACCGACGGACTGGAGGTCGCGCTGGACCGGTCGATGACGGCGGCTCTGGCGCGCTGGTTCCCGACCACGGACCTGGCCCACATCGGCGACGAGATCGCCGACGGCCTGTTCGACATGGCGGGCGACTTTCCCCTGTCGCACTTCGACGGCCTGCGCACCGACTTTTCGCTGGCGCGGCTAAGGCACTACACCGGCACGCCGGTCGACGACGTGCAGTCCTATGTGCTGTTCACCAACTACAACCGCTATGTCGACGAGTTCGTGCGCTGGGCCATCGAACAGCTGAGGCGGCCCGACAGCCCCTATCAGACCCTGTCGTGCGCCGGCGGCGTGGTCATCACCAAGGACACGCCGAACCCGGAAGCGGCGATCAGCGACACGGCCTGGAAGAAGCACCAGATGCCGGCCTATCACCTGACCGCGCCGGGCCATAAGGGCGTGACCCTGGTCAACATCGGCGTCGGCCCGTCCAACGCCAAGACGATCACGGATCACTTGGCCGTCACCCGTCCGCACGTCTGGCTGATGATCGGTCACTGCGGCGGCCTGCGCGCCAGCCAGACCATCGGCGACTATGTGCTGGCCCACGCCTATCTGCGCGACGATCACGTTCTGGACGCGGTGCTGCCGCCCGACATTCCAATCCCCTCGATCGCCGAGGTGCAGCGCGCCCTGTACGACGCCACCAAGTCGGTCAGCGGCATGCCCGGCGACGAGGTCAAGCTGCGCCTGCGCACCGGCACCGTCGTCACCACCGACGACCGGAACTGGGAGCTGCGCTATTCCAAGTCGGCCCTGCGCTTCAACCAGTCCAGAGCCGTCGCCATCGATATGGAAAGCGCCACCATCGCGGCCCAGGGCTATCGCTTCCGCGTCCCTTACGGGACGCTGCTTTGCGTGTCGGACAAGCCGCTGCACGGCGAGATCAAACTGCCGGGTCAGGCCAACCGCTTCTACGAAGGCTCGATCTCCGAACACCTGCAGATCGGCATCCAGGCGGTCGACCTGATGCGCAGCGAAGGCTCCAAGCTGCACTCGCGCAAGCTACGCGCCTTCGACGAGCCGCCGTTCCGGTAGGCGAGAAAGTCTCCTCCCCACAGCGTGGGGAGGGGGACCGCGCGAAGCGGGGTGGAGGGGCTCTTGACGTCACACCGGCGCTGCGATGCAGCAAGAAACCCCTCCGTCTCTCCGCTATGCTTCGAGCCACCTCCCCATGAAATGGGGAGGAGACAGGCTCAGACTGCGGCCTTTTCCAGCGCGCCGGGCTCGACCGGGCTGGGCGCGGTGGTGGCCTTGCGGGTGTCCTGACGGCGCGGCAGTCGCCACACCTGATGCGAGCGATAGCTCGATCCATCCCAGGCCAGGGCCGTGACGGTGATGGTCTTGGCGTCCCAGTCGATCTGGTTGAAGCCGGGCGGCGCGCCGCGCTCGCGGTGCGACAGCGTCCCGCATCCGACGGCGTAGGAGCAACGATCCGCCAGCGGGATCGGCATGGCGAACGGCACATGGACGTGGCCGGTCATGATCAGATCGACGCCTGCCTCGGCGAAGATCAGGGCCGCCTCGTCGCCGCGCTTGACGTCCCCGGTCATCGGCGTGCCGACCATCTCGATCAGCGGATGGTGGCAGGCCAGGATCCGCAGCGCGCCGATCGGCGCCTGACGCAGGGCCTCGGCCGCACGCCGCGTCTGATCCAGATCGATGACGCCCTTCGACCAGTTGGGCCGCGCCTGCCAGCCGCGCGCGGTGACGACGCCGCGCACCATAACCGCATCGCTGCAGAACTGCCCGTCGTGGGCCGGAAAGCCGGTCGCCGTCTCGAACGCGCGCCAAGGATGGAAGACCCGCGCAATGGCGTCCCAATAGGGCACGTCATGATTGCCGACGATGACGAAGCGTGGCTCTGGCATGGCCCGCATCCATTCGCCCGCGGCCGTGAACTCGTCGGGGAACCCCTTCTGGGTAATGTCGCCGGTGATCAGCACCAGATCGTTCGGCGTGGCGTGGGCGTATTCCAGAGCGGCGGCGCAGGCGCGTTTGTGCTCGCAGCCGAAATGGACGTCGGAGAACTGAAGAACGCGTCCCACTAGATGCTGTCCTCGGCTGAGGGTGGCTTGGGCGCCAGAGCCTTGAAGGCCTTGGGCACGAAGCGGATCACGGCCTCGGGCTTGAGCAGCAGCGGCTCGCCGTCGATCACGGCCGGAATTTTCGAGCGGGCGCGCACCTCGATCCGTTTCGCCGGACGGGTCGAGACGGCCGGATCTTGGCGCCAATCGCTGAACAAGGCTGTCGCAGCCAGGCGGAAGGCCTGGGTTGTGTCGCTGGGGTCCATGGCGGCGGCCTCCAGTCCGATGGGATCCTCCATCGCCTTGGAGATCATCGGGCTGATCAGCACCAGAGCCTCGGTGCGGCGTTTCTCGCCGCCATCGAGGGTGAAGCGCAGACGGCCGGAGAAGGCGCGTTTCAGGGCGCGACGACCATATTGCCAGGCCAGCTTGATCTTGCCGGTCCGCATCGCCTCGCGCGCCGGGGCCCACAGCGCCGGCGATCCCAGAATGGCGGCGCAATAGAAGTATTCGCCCTGAACCTCGCCGCCCGATACGGCCTGAGGCTCGCCCTCCTCCAGCGCCCGCTTCAGCGCCAGCTTCCAGTCGGCGGTGCCATAAAGCGCCTTGGGCAGCATGTTCATCGTGCCGCCCGGCAGGGGCGCGATCATCGGACCGTCCGGCTTGGCCTTCGACGCCACCGAGCGCGCCGTGCCGTCGCCGGCCAGAACGAAGATCACGTCCGGCTTGGCGGCGAAGGCGTCGGCGATGATCTGGTCGAAGTTGCCCCCTTCAAACGACACGACCTCGGCCTTGAGATCATACTGCCCCAACAGGACTTCGGCCTCGCCGGCGGCGCGTGGCCCCACGCTTCCGGACAGCGGATTGACCAGCATCACAGCGTGCCGGATCTGGGCATGGGGCGTCAACGCAGTTTTGTCGTCGGCATCGGAGCGGGGGTGGGCGACATCGGTCATGGCGGCCGAACGCCCCGCAGGCGCCGTCGTTCCGCCCAAGCGTCACCATAGTTGCGGATGCAGTCTGCCGACGCGGAACCTATGCCGCGAGGACACGTTTGCTGCCCACAGGGGCCAACACCCAGGGACAAAGGAATTCATCATGAAAAAGGCGATTATCGCGATTGCCGGCGCCGGCCTGCTGGCTTCGGCCTGCGCCAGCGACCCATATGGCTATAACAACGGCTCGAACGAAACCGTCCGCCAAGGCGCCATCGGCGCCGGCCTGGGCGCCGTCGCTGGCGCCATCATCGGCAACAACGTCGGCGGCGGCAACGCTGCGACCGGCGCCCTGATCGGCGGCGCCCTGGGCGGCACGGCCGGCGCCATCCGCGGCTCCAACCAGGACCGCAACAACCAGCAGCGCTACCGCGACAATCAAGGCCGCTACTACTACTGCTACGATAATCGCCAGGACGAGTGCTACTGGGACAACGGTCAGCGCCGTTATTGATCAGTGATCAAATGCCGGTCGCGAAGGTCCGCGACCGGCGCTAGGTTAAAGAGGCGGCCTGTCGGACGACGGGCCGCCTCTTTTGCGTAATGGGCCGGCCGAGCCGGAGGAGGGCTGAGATGAAGCGATTGATGGGTCTGGCTGTGGCGGCCGTGGGTGTGCTGGCGGCGTGCGCGCCGATGCCCAAGCGCGAGGCGCTGGTGGTGGGCGAATCGCTGTGCGCGCCGGGGCGTTTCGATATCTATTTCCTGGAGAATCAGGCGCGGCTGACCGAGCCGGCGGCGATGGTGCTGAAGGCGGCGGCCACGAAGGCCAAGGATTGCGACGTGCGCAAGGTGCGCGTGGTTGGCCTGGCCGACGCCACGGGAACGCCCGAAGCCAATCTGAACCTGTCGCAGCGGCGCGCGCAGACGGTGGTCGCGGCGCTGACCCAGGCGGGCATGCCCGCGCCGATCTTCGAGCTGAACGCCGCAGGCGATGCGGGCGCCACAACCGCAGCCGGCAATGACGAACCGCTGCGGCGCCGTGCGGAAGTGATCTACGAGGCCTATCCGCGCTGATCGACGCGGGAGCGGGCGCAGCGATGGCGCGGGGACGCGTGACGCATTAGGTTGCGGCGCTCCCCTCGCCTGCCGGAACACGCGTTTGCGCCTCTTCGCTCTTCTCCTCGGCCTTCTGTTTAGTTTGACGGGCGTTTCGGCGACCGTCGCCCAGCCGGTGCAGAGCCAACCCACGGGCGTCGTCGCGTTCGGACCGCAGCGGACCGAGCGGATCGAGGCCGAACTGGTCCCGATGTCGCAATGGGTCGCGCCCGGTTCGACGACCGTGGTGGCGGTGCGCCAGAAGATCGCGCCCGGCTGGCACACCTATTGGCGCAATCCCGGCGACAGCGGCGGTGCGACCAGCCTGATCTGGACCCTGCCCGCCGGGGTGACCGCCGATCCGATCCTGTGGCCCCTGCCCAGCCGCCAGCGGCTGATGGGTCTGATGAACTATGGCTATTCGGGCGCGGTGCTCTTGCCCGTGCCGATCCATGTGCCGCCGACGGCGCGGCCTGGCGAAGTGCTGACCCTGACGACGGATGTGCTGTTCCTGGTGTGCAGCGATCAGATGTGCGTGCCCGAGCCGATGACCTTGTCACTGGCCCTGCCGGTGCGCGAGGGCGCAGCGCCCTTGGCCAAACCCTGGGGCGAGGAGATCGAGCGGCTGGTCGAAACCGCGCCGCGCCCGGCCGGTATCGAGGCGCGCGTCACGCGTCAGGGCGGCCAACTGATCCTGACAGCGACCGGCGGGCCCCTATCTGGTGACCAGGCGGGGGCCGACATCGTCCGAGTCTACTTCTATCCTTTCGACGGCGGGCGGATCGACCATGCGGCGGCCCAGTCGGGCCAGCGGGGTCCGAACGGCCTGACACTGACGCTGAGGGCCGGCAAGGATGCCACGCAGACGGCGCTGACCGGCGTCCTGGCGACCGACAAGGGCGCGTGGGAGATCACGGCGGAGCCGGGCGCGCCTCTGGCGGGCGCCCAAGGCGGCGCGGCGCTGAAGCCGCTGGACGAGACCACGCCCACGCCGGCGAAGACCGGCGCTCTGGTCTTCCTTCAGGCGCTGGGTCTGGCGCTGTTGGGCGGGCTGGTGCTGAACCTGATGCCGTGCGTCTTCCCGGTTCTGGCGATGAAGGCGGCGTCGCTGTCGGCGGCGGCGCATGATCCGGCGCGGGCGCGGCGCGACGGCCTGGCCTTCACCGCCGGGGTGCTGCTCAGCTTCCTGGTTCTGGCCGGCGTCCTGCTGGCGCTGAGGGCGGCGGGTCAGGCGATCGGCTGGGGGTTCCAGCTTCAGTCGCCGGGCGTGGTCGCGGCTCTGGCCCTGGTCATGCTGCTGGTTGGGCTGAACCTGTCGGGCGTTTTCCATGTGGGCGCCGGATTGCAGAACGCGGGGTCCGGCCCCCTGTCGCGCCTGCCCGGCTCGGCGGGCGCCTTCTTCACCGGCGTTCTGGCCGTGGTCGTTGCGGCGCCCTGCACCGCGCCCTTCATGGCCGCAGCGCTCGGGGCGGCCCTGGTCCTGTCCTGGCCGATGGCGCTAGCCGTGTTCTTGATGCTGGGGCTGGGTCTGGCCCTACCCTATCTGGCGATCAGCCTGTCGCCCGGCCTGCTGGCGCGCCTGCCGCGACCGGGCGTCTGGATGGAGCGGCTGAAGGGTGTGCTGGCCTTTCCCATGTACGGGGCGGCGCTGTGGCTGCTGTGGGTGTTCACGCGACAGGGCGGCGTCGAGGCCATGGGCCTGCTGCTGACGGCGGCGCTGCTGCTGGCCCTGGCGGCCTGGTTGACGGGTCTGGCGCAAGCGGCGCGCCAGCGTGATGAACGGCCGATCCTGACCACGATCTGCGCGATCGTCGTCGGCGTTCTGGCGCTGGGCCTGGCAGGCGTTGCGGCGGGTGCGGCGCGGAGTGCGGACGCCGCGCCGCAAGGCGACAGCGGCCCGCTGGCGGCCCAGCCCTGGTCGGCGGCGGCGGTGAATGCAGCGACCGCGTCGGGACGCCCCGTGCTGGTCAATCTGACCGCCGACTGGTGCGTGACGTGCAAGATCAACGAACGCGCGGCCCTGTCTTCGCCCCGTGTCGCCAAGGCGATGCGCGAGGCGAACGCCGCCTATCTGGTCGGCGACTGGACCCGGCGCGACGACGCCATCACCCGCGAGCTTCAGGCGCATGGGCGTTCGGGCGTGCCGCTGTATCTGCTGTATCGACCGGGCCGGGCCGAGCCGGAAATCCTGCCGCAGCTGTTGACCGAGGGGCTGGTCGTGGATGCGCTGAAGGATTGAGCGTCAGCTCAGGAACCGCTGCACCGCCGCCAAGAACCGCTGCGGCTGCTGCATCATCACCTGATGTTCGGCGCCTTCGATCCGCTCGAACCGGGCCGTGCGTGGCAAGCCTTCGAAGCCGTAGCGATACAGCCCCTCCAGCCGGTTGCGCGGCGCATCGGGATCGCGGGTCCAGCCATAGACGACGGTGACCGGGGCGGTGATCTCCGAAAGGCGGGGGCGCAGATCGACGGTTAAGGCTTCATACAGACCCTGGGCCAGGACGCGCCGGTCGCCGCCCTGAAGCCCCAGCCCCTCGAACACCATGTCGCCGGCCAGACCCATGTCCACGCCAAAGGCCGCGACCTGGGACTTCAGCGCCTGATCGCCGAACAGGAGCAGGGCCTGATAGCCCAGCCGGGCCAGGGGCTCGACCTGATCCGATGTGGTGCGGGCGTCGATCAGCGACGGGAAGAAGGGCGATGAATCGACCACCATGACGCGCCCGATCCGGTCGCCCATGTCGGCGGCGACGCGCAGGGCGATCTGGCCGCCCAGCGAATGGCCGATCACGGCGGGCCGGTCGATGCGCTGCTCGCGGATGTAGCGTTCGATCTCGCTGGCGGCAGGGCCGGCCAGACCGCCGCTGACATTGTCGCCGATCTGGGTCTCGCCGAAGCCGCGCAGGGTGACCAGATGCACCCGGTAGCGGTTATCGAGCCGATCCGCCGTCGAGCGCCAGGCCGAGCCGGTCGAACCCAGGCCGGGGATGAAGATGATGTCCGGCCCCCGCCCGCGCGTCTCGACGATGATGCGGCTGGAGCTGAACGCCGGAGCGGCCTGTAACTGCACCTTGGCCTGGACGGCGACCGGGGCGAGGACGAACAGGGTCGCAAGAAGCGAGGCGAAAAGGCGGATCATCATCCGCCCCTAACGCCCGATCACGGCGATCGGTTGACGCGTGCGTGCGACCTATCGCCCCTTGAACTCGGGTTTGCGCTTTTCGACGAAGGCGGACATGCCCTCCTTCTGGTCCTCAAAGGCGAACAGGGAGTGGAACAGGCGACGTTCGAACTGGACGCCTTGGGTCAGGGTCGTCTCCAGCGCGGCGTTGACCATCTCCTTGTTGGCCATGACCGCCAGCGGGCTTTGCGAGGCGATCTTGGCGGCGATCTTGCGCGTTTCGTCCAGCAAGGTTTCATGAGGGAAGACGCGCGAGGCCAGACCGGCGCGTTCGGCCTCCGTCGCATCCATCATCCGGGCCGTCAGGACCATGTCCATGGCCTTGGACTTGCCCACCAGACGGGTCAAGCGCTGGGAGCCGCCGATGCCCGGCGCGACGCCCAGGTTGATCTCAGGCTGGCCGAACTTCGCCTTGTCAGAGGCGACGATGAAGTCGCACAGCATGGCCAGTTCGCAGCCGCCGCCGAGAGCGAAGCCGTTGACCGCGGCGATGATCGGCTTTCTGAACCGGGTGATGCGGTCGTGGCCGAGGGCGAAATAGTTGCCCGTGTACATCTGGGCATAGGTCTGATCCGCCATCTCCTTGATGTCGGCGCCGGCGGCGAAGGCCTTTTCGCCCGAGCCGGTCAGGATCAGGCAGCGCACGCTGTCGTCCTGTTCGACGCTGTCGAGGAAGTCGGCCAGATCCTTGAACAGGGCCGCGTTCAGGGCGTTCAGCGCCTCGGGCCGGTTCAGGGTCACCACCGCATAGCCGTCGGCGTGGCGTTCGATCAGCAGGTTGGAATAGGCGTCGGCCATGGTCGGTCTCCTTTGACGACGGTCATACAGGCGCGAGGCGGGGCCCGCTAGCGCAGGCGCTATCGTCGAGGCATCAGCGCCAGGGTCAGGGCGGCGCGGACCAGTTCGACCACGACCACCATGCCCAGCAGAAGATTGGCGGCGATCACCTGGCCCCGCGCGCCCGACAGGTCCAGCGTCCAGCCGAAGACGGACGACAGGGCAAGCATCAGCGCCGAGATCAGGACCAGGCCGACCAGCAGCATCAGGGCGACATGACCCGCCTTCAGCGCCGCCTGAAGCGTCGGCCCCTCGTCCAGCACGCGGGCGCGGCGGCGGAACAGCCGGGCGATCAGGCCGGTGGCGGCGGCCTCGGCGACGGCGGCGACGACCAGGGCGGCGACGAACCACCAGATCAGGTCGCCGAGGTCGCCGTCGCGCAAGCCCTGGACGAAGTGGACGAAATAGGCGCCCCAGACCAGGACGCCGACCACCAGACTGATCCAGAGATGGATCTTGCGCATCGTTTCAGTCCTCCAGCCCGACCATGGCGGCCAGTTTCCGCACCGTGTTCCAGTTGCGGCCGGTGCCGACGCCGATCAGGCGCGGCTGGGCCTTCTCCGCCATCTTGGAGCGACCCAGGCCGTCGGGGTGCCAGAAGAACAGGTCGCCGCCGGCCGGCTCGACCCGCTCGTCCCCCGCCGCGAAACCACGCAAGGCCTCCACCGCCCCATCCTTGATCCCGGCCTTCATCACCATGACCAGCAGTTTGGAGCCGTCGATCCCGGCCTGATCCGCGAACGGATTGGCGGCCATCAGCGCTTTCCATTGCGCGGGCGTGCGCACGATCACCTCGATGGGGCGTCCGAAATGGGCGGCGATGCCCTGCTCCAGCCGCGCCTCGACATCGGCCGGTTCGGCGTCGCTCTCGACGATCAGATTGCCGCTGGCCAAGAGGGTGCGCGGATTGGCGAAACCGGCCTCGACAGCGATGGCCTTCAGTTCGTTCATGGGAACCTTGACCCCGCCGACGTTGACGCCGCGCAACAGGCATATGCGGTCGCTCATGGGCTTACCTCTTCTGGCAGGAGGGGCAGTAGAAGGTGGAACGACCGCCCTGGACGATGCGGGCGACGACGCCGGTGCATTTGTCGCCACGGCAAGGCTCGCCCTCGCGGCCATAGACGTCGAACCGGTGCTGGAAATAACCTTGGCCGCCCTCGGCGTTGGCGAAGTCGCGCAGGGTCGAGCCGCCCGCCGCGATGGCGTCGTTCAGGACGTTTCGAACCTCGGTCGACAGACGCTCCAGCCGCGCTTTCGACACCGATCCGGCCGCGACCAGGGGCGAGATGCGGGCGCGGTACAGGGCCTCGCACACATAGATGTTGCCCAGGCCGGCGACGATCCGCTGGTCCAGCAGACTGACCTTGATGTTCTGCTTCTTGCCCGCGAAGGCCTCGACCAGATGGGCGCCGGAAAAGCCGTTGCCCAGCGGCTCGGGCCCCAAGCCGGCGAACCAGGGATGGGTTTCGACCTGATCGCTAGAGATCAGGCCCATGAAGCCGAACCGGCGCGCGTCGGCGTATCCGATGCGGGTCGCCGCCCCATCGCGGATGGCACAGCCGCTGAAATGTTCGTGCTTGCCGGCGATGGGCGCGGCCTCCTCGAACTCGCCCAGCAGGGTTCCGTCCAGGGTGAAGCGGCCGGTCATGCCCAGGTGGGTGATCCAGGTCTCGCCGGTCGAGAGCGGCATCAGCAGATATTTGGCCCGCCGGTCGATCCGCAGGACCGTCGCCCCCTCCAGCCGTTCGACGAAACGCTCGGGGAAGGGAAATCGCAGGTCAAGCCGGTTGATCCGGACCCGTGACAGCCGCGCGCCCTCCAGCACCGGCGTCAGGCCGCGTCGGACGGTTTCGACCTCGGGAAGTTCGGGCATGGCCCGGTCCTAGCCCGTCCGGCTCGCGGGGCCAAGCGGCGGGGGCGCCCGCATCTGACCGCGACCAGTTGCCGCCTGCGACAGAATACGCTTACGTCCGCGCAAACGTGGGACCTTCGCATATGACAGACGCCGCCGCCGCCCCCAAGGGCCGGCTAGAACTTACGCTCCGCGCCCTGGTGCTGGGCTGCCTGCTGGCGGTGATCTTCACCGCCGCCAACACCTATCTGGGCCTGCTGGTCGGCCTGACCTTCGCCTCGGCCATTCCGGCGGCGGTGATCTCGATGGCGGTGCTGCGGGCGTTCCGCACCTCGACCATCTGGGAGAATATGACCGTCCAGACCGTGGCCTCGGTCGGCGGGGCCATGAGTTCGATCATCTTCGTCCTGCCGGGCCTGGTGATGATCGGCTGGTGGCTGGAGTTTCCGTTCTGGCAGTCGGTGGCGATCTGCATCCTGGGCGGCGTGCTGGGCGTGACCTTCTCGATCCCGCTGCGCCGGGCGCTGGTCGTCAACGGCGGCCTGCCCTACCCCGAAGGCGTCGCCGCCGCCGAGGTGTTGAAGGTCGGCTCGCGCGGGGCCGAACAGACCGAAAGCGCGGTGCGCGAGAACAAGTCGGGGCTGTGGGTCGTGGTCGCCGGCGCCGTGGTGTCGTCAGGCTACGCCCTGCTGGTCGCGGGTCGGGTCTTTGCGGGCGAAGCGGCCAAGTTCTTCAAGCTGCCGGCCGCGCTGGGCGGCGGGGCGACGGGCATGGGCTTCGGTATGCAGTTCGCCCTGCTGGGCGCCGGGCATCTGATCGGCCTGACGGTCGGTCTGGCGCAGCTGTTCGGCCTGGTGCTGGCCTGGGCCATCGCCGTGCCGATCCTGACCAGCCCTGACACGATCGCCTGGCTGACGGCGCACGGCATTCCGTCGATCGCCTCGACCCTGCCCGCCGGCGCGCCGGCCGAGGAGCTGGCGACCACCGTCTGGGCGCGCGAGGTGCGGTTCATGGGCGCGGGCGTCATCGGCGTCGCCGCCATCTGGACCCTGATCAAACTGGCCGGTCCGCTGATCGGCGGCCTGACCTCGGCGCTGGCCGCCAACGCCAAACGCGCCCACGGCGAAGTGCTTGAGCGCACCGAACAAGATTTGCCCATCAAACTGGTGGGCGGCGTTTCGGTCGCCTGCCTGGTCGGCATAGCCGGCCTCCTGGCCTGGTTCGCCCAGAGCGCCCCGGCCCTGACGGGGTCGACGCCGCTCCTGGTGATCGGCGGCCTGGTCTATGTGGTGCTGATCGGCTTCGCTGTGGCGGCCATCTGCGGCTATATGGCCGGTCTGATCGGCTCGTCGAACAGCCCCGTGTCGGGCGTCGGCATCCTGGCCATCGTCATCGCCTCGCTGCTGATGCTGGGCGTCATGGCCATCGCCGGCGTGCCGGCCGATCCGTCGATCATCGCCTTCGCCCTGATCGTGACGGCGGTGGTCTTCGCCGTCGCCGTCATCGCCAATGACAACCTTCAGGATCTGAAGACCGGCCAACTGGTCGAGGCCACGCCGTGGCGTCAGCAGGTGGCGCTGATCGTCGGCGTCGGCGCCGGCGCTCTGGTGATCCCCTTCATCCTGAACCTGCTGAACCAGGCCTTCGGCTTCGAAGGCGGCCCGCCCGCCATCGTGGAAGGCGCCAAGACCCTGGCCGCCCCGCAAGCCACCCTGATCTCGGCCCTGGCGCGCGGCGTCATCGGCGGCGACCTGCGCTGGGACCTGATCGGTCTGGGCGCGGCGATCGGCGTGGTCATCATCGTGCTGGACGCGGTCGTGTCGAAGGCGACCAAGGGCAAGGTCAAGCTGCCGCCGCTGGCCGTCGGCATCGGCTTCTATCTGCCGGCTGCGGTCACCACCATGCTGGTCATCGGCGCCGTCGCCGGCTGGATCTACGACAAGGCGGTCTCGTCCACCCGCTACGCCGACGTGGCGCGCCGGATGGGCGTGCTGCTGGCCTCGGGCCTGATCGTCGGCGAAAGCCTGTTCGGCGTCTTCACCGCCGGCGTCATCGTGGCGACCCGGGACGACGCGCCCTTCGCCATGCTGCCGGCCGGTTCCGCCTGGCCGGCCATGCTGGCGGGCATCGTCGGCTTCGCTGTCGCGGTGTTCGGCCTTTACGCCTGGACGCGTAGCCGAGCTTCGAAGGTCTAGCGACTAGGTTCGATCAGAAAGAAAGGCCGTCCTTCGGGGCGGCCTTTTGCATTTCAGGCGGCGCTCCGCGTGGCGACCATCATATAGTTGATGCCCGCATCGTCGGTCTGGCTCCATCGGTCGTGAAGCGGGTCGTAGTTCAGGCCGTAGGGCCCCTCAACCGCCACCGGCTCGGCGGCCAGCATCGCGCGGATTTCGTCGGGCTTCAGAAACTGGCGCCAGTCGTGTGTGCCGGCCGGAACCCAGCGCAGGATGTATTCCGCCGCCACCTTGCCCAGGGCCAGCGACTTCAGCGTGCGGTTCAGGGTGGCGACCATCATCACCCCGCCCGACCGGACCAGGCGCGAACAGGCACGCACGAAGCTTTCGGGATCGGCGACGTGTTCGATCACCTCCATCGTCAGGACCACGTCGAACGGCCCCGCCCCTTCCGCCTCGATCTGTTCGACCGTGGCGGCGCGATAGGCGATATCCAGACCGACCATGTCGGCGTGCGCGCGGGCGGTGCCGATGTTTTCGGACGAGGCGTCGAGGGCGGTGACGTCAAAGCCCATCCGTCGCATCGGCTCGGCGATCAGTCCGCCGCCGCATCCCACGTCCAGCAGGGTCAGACCTTCGAAGGGCGCGCGCGCCTTGGGATCGCGGCCCAGCCGCGTGCAAAGCTGGTCGCGGATCAACGCCAGCCTGGCCGGGTTGAAGCGGTGCAGCGGCGCGAAGGGCCCGTGCGCATCCCACCATTCGGCCGCCTGGGCCGAGAAGCGCGCCACGTCGGCGGGGTCGATCGATGCGCCGAACGCCGTTTCGGACGAATTTTGCGAAAAACCATGCCCCTGTTGGGGTAGGCGAGACGGAGCGGCGCCGTTAGAAGCGGTCATGACGCGAGGGATGAACCTTCGCGCCCTTTCACGCAAGCAGGGGGCGGAACGCCACGATGACGCGGCCCGATACGACACGACTGGTGATGAAGTTCGGCGGCACCTCGATGGGCGACCTCGAACGCATTCGCCGTGCAGCGCGGATCGTCGCGGCCGAAGTCTCGGCGGGCAAACAGGTCGCCGTCGTCGTCTCCGCCATGGCGGGCAAGACCAACGAACTGGTCGCCTGGACAGACGGCGCCGGACCGGCCGCCGCGGGCCTGCCGCTCAGCGACGACGAATATGACGTGGTGGTCGCCTCGGGCGAACAGGTGACCTCGGGCCTGCTGGCCGCGACCCTGCGCAACATGGGCTTCAACGCGCGCTCGTGGATGGGCTGGCAGGTGCCGATCCTGACCGACGACGCCCACGCCCGCGCCCGCATCATCGACATTCCTGGCGAAAAACTGGGCGCCGCCGTCGACGGCGGCGAGATCGCCATCGTGCCCGGCTTCCAGGGCGTGACGGCGGACGGCAAGATCACGACCTTGGGGCGCGGTGGTTCAGACACCTCGGCGGTCGCCGTGGCGGCGGCCCTGGGCTGCCCCTGCGACATCTATACCGACGTGGATGGCGTCTATACGACCGACCCGCGCATCGAGAGCCGCGCGCGCCGCCTGGCCAAGGTGTCCTACGAAGAGATGCTGGAAATGGCGTCCCTGGGCGCCAAGGTGCTGCAGACCCGCTCGGTCGAGCTGGCCATGGCCAAACAGGTGCCGGTCCGCGTCCTTTCAAGCTTTATCGAACCCGACGCGAATGGCGTCATGCCCGACAAGGGTGGAACCCTGATCTGCGACGAGGAGGAGATCGTGGAAAAACGTATCGTGTCCGGTGTGACCATGAGCCGTGACGAGGCCCGCATCACCCTGCTGGGCCTGTCCGACCGGGTGGACGCGCCCGCCGACGTCTTCACGCGCCTAGCCGAGGCCAACGTCAACGTCGACATGATCGTCCAGAGCCAGTCGCGCACCGCCGGAACGGTCAACCTGACCTTCACGACCGGCCGTCGCGACGCCGTGCGCGCGGCCGACCTGATGACCGCCGCCAAGGAGCAGCTCGGCTTCGAGGAAATCCGCGTCGACGAGGACGTGGCCAAGGTCTCGGTCGTCGGCGTGGGCATGCGCAGCCATGCGGGCGTCGCCCAGACCATGTTCAAGGCCCTGGCCGACAAGGGCGTGAAGTTCCAGGCGATCTCGACCTCCGAGATCAAGATCAGCGTGCTGATCGACGCCGCCTACGCCGAGCTGGCCGTTCGCGCCCTGCATTCGGCATATGGGCTGGACGCGGTATAGGGTGATTTCAGAAGGCGCCTAGGCGCCGGGGCGCGGGAGACATGATGCCGGCAGGCGGCGCGATGACCAGAGGACCCCGGATCCTCCTGCGCCAGATCCGCGAGGCTCTGGGCGGGGCCGGCGCGGGCGCGACGCCGGCGCAGGACCGGCTGAACATGGTCGTCAAGATCATCGCCCGGTCGATGGTCGCCGAAGTCTGCTCTATCTATCTGCGCCGCGCGTCGGGCGAGCTCGAACTGTTCGCCACCGAGGGTCTGAACCCCGACGCCGTGCACAACACCCGGCTGCGGCCCGGCGAGGGCCTGGTCGGCGAAGTGGCGCGGATGGCCCAGCCCATCAGCCTGTCGGACGCCCCGTCACACCCGTCCTTCTCCTATCGTCCCGAGACGGGCGAAGACCCCTATCACGCCTTCCTGGGCGCCCCGCTGCTGCGCGGCGGCCGGGCCATCGGCGTCCTGGTCGTCCAGAACCGCACCGAGCGGCGCTATGACGAGGAAGAGGTCGAGGACATCCAGACCATCGCCATGGTCCTGTCCGAAACCGTGTCGTCCGGCGAACTACTGGCGCTGGACGAGCTGCGCGACGTGGAGCTGGCGCCGCACCGGCCCGAGCGGCTGAAGGGCCAGAAGTTCGCCGACGGCCTGGCTTTCGGCCATGTGGTTCTGCACGAGGCGCCGCTGGCGCCCGAGAAGTTGCTTTCGGACGACCCGGCGATGGAGGAGGCGCGGCTGAAGCTGGCGCTGGCCACGCTGAAGAGCGGCCTGGACGTCATGCTGGACAAGGGCCAGGGCCTGGCCGGTCCGTCGTTCGAGGTGCTGGAAACCTATCGGATGTTCGCCGACGACCGGGGCTGGAACCGGTCGCTGGAGGAGGCGGTGAGGAACGGTCTGACGGCCGAGGCGGCGGTGGACCGGGTCAGGAACGAACACCGCGCCCGCTTCGCCCAGGCGCGCGACCCCTATATCCGCGAGCGGCTGCACGACTTCGAGGATCTGGCCAACCGCCTGTTGCGGGTGCTGGCGGGCGACAAGCCGGGCGAGCGCGAACTGCCCGACGACGCCATACTGGTGGCGCGGAACCTGGGCCCGGCCGACCTGCTGGAATATCCGCGCGACAAGCTGAAGGGGCTGTTGCTGGAAGAGGGCTCTGCCGCCAGCCACGCCGCCATCGTCGCGCGCGCGCTGCAGATTCCGTGCGTCGGCCGTCTGATGGGCCTGCGCGACCGGCTGTCGGAAGGCGATATGGTCATCGCCGACGGCGAGACCGGCGAGACCTATTTGCGCCCCCGCCCCGATATGCTGGAGGCGGTGCAGTCGCGCATGGCCGTGCGCGAACAGCGCCAGGCCGAGTTCGCCCAGCTGCGCGACGTGCCGGCCGTGACCCTGGACGGTCAGCGGATCACGGTCCTGACCAATGCCGGCCTAGCGGTCGATCTGGAAAACATGATCGAGACGGGCGCCGAGGGCATCGGCCTGTTCCGCACCGAGTTCCAGTTCATGGTCTCGGACGAACTGCCCCGGCTGGACGCCCAGACGGCGCTCTACAAGCTGGTGCTGGACGCAGCGGGCGACAAACCCGTCACCTTCCGCACCCTGGATATCGGCGGCGACAAGGTCCTGCCCTATCTGGAGGCCGAGCGCGAAGAGAACCCCGCGCTGGGCCGCCGCGCCATCCGTTTGGGCCTGGATCGGCCGTCGCTGCTGCGAATGCAGCTTCGGGCGTTGCTGGCGGCGGGGGCCGGGCGCGAGCTGCGCGTCATGTTCCCGATGATCGCCACGGTGGACGAGTTCCGGGCCGCGCGCGAGCTGGTGGATATCGAATGCGCCTGGGCGCGGCGTCGCGGGCGCGCCTTGCCCGCCCTGCTGCGCGTCGGGGCGATGGTCGAATGCCCGTCCCTGTTGTGGCATCTGGACGCCCTGTTGCCGCTGACGGATTTCGTCTCCATCGGCACCAACGACCTGTTCCAATACATGTACGCGGCCGACCGGACCAATCCGCTGGTGTCGGATCGCTACGACCCGCTTTCGCCGCCGACCCTGCGGGCGCTCCAGACCATCCAGAAGGCCTGCGCCGACACCGGCACGCCGGTCTCGATCTGCGGCGAACTGGCGGGACGGCCGCTGGAGGCCTTCGCCCTGATCGTGCTGGGCTTCACCCGACTGTCGGCGCCGGCGGGCGGTGTCGGGCCGGTCAAGCGGATGATCCTGTCGGCGGACCTGAATGCGGCCCGGCGCGGCATGGCCAATCTGCTGAACCTGTCCACCGGCTCGGTTCGTAACGAGATCGAATCCCTGGCGCGCAAGCTGAACGTCGCGGTCTGATCGAAGCCGTCTGGACGCACGGGCGGCGTTGCTGGTCGGCGCGCAATCGTCTATCTCGGGCCCTGTGAACGGCGCGTCTGCGCTGTGTTTCCCGGACATGGGGTCAGGCGTCATGACGCTGAATGCGGGGGTCGCCCCCGAGGCGATCGAAAGCATTGCGGACCGGCCGGATCCGACGGCCGCCTTCGTCGACGCCGCGACCCTGGGCGACGGCTTTCGGGCCGCCCGAGAGCGGTCGGGCAAGTCGCCGGCCGAGCTGGCCGCCGAAACCAAGGTGCATCGCCGGTTCCTGACCGCCCTGGAGCAGAACGACTGGTCGTCCCTGCCCTCGCGCGTCTTCGCCCTGGGTTATGTGCGGGCCTACGCCTCGGCCCTGGCGCTGGACGAACAGACGGCCGTCGAGCGATTCAAGCGCGAGAGCCCCGACACCTCCGTGCCGCTGAAGGCGCCCATCGGCATCGCCTTCGAGGACGTGAAACGCCATTCGCCGCGCATCGTCGCCGGCATCGCCGCCGTGGTGGTCGCCGTCATCGGCTGGAACGTGTTCCAGCGCGCCAGCCTGCATCAGACCGCCCATCCGTCCGATATCGCCGCCGTGCCAAAGACCTGGACCGGGGCCGCCGATCCCGATCCGCAGGTCGCGCTCAGCGCGCCCATGTCCGCCCCGCCCGACCAGACGACGCCGGCCCTCTACATCACCCCGGGATTGGAAGCCGAACTCACCGGGGTCGATCCGACCGATCCGGCCGTGATCGCCGCCGCCGCCAATCCGGAGCCGGTGCAGAAGGCGTTCAACCCGCGCGGGGCCGTCTATGGTGCCTCGGCCAACGCCTCGATGGTGGTGATCCAAGCCAAGACGGCCGGCGCCCTGGTCGTTCGGCTGGGCGACGGTCAGGCCCTGTTCGCGCGTCAGATGGCGCCGGGCGAGGCATGGCGCGCGCCCATCGGCGTGGCGGCGACGGTGGATGTGTCCGACCCGGCCGCCTTCGACGTCTTCCTGAACGGCGAATACGGCGGACCCCTGGCCGGCGTGCTGACGCCGCTGGCCCAGCTGAACAGCCGCGCCGACCAGGCGGCCAAGGCGCTGGCCGCCAGCCAGGCGCGCGCTCAGGCTCAGGCTCAGGCCGCCCAGGCCCGGACACAGGCGGCCTCGACGCCAGGGGCGACGCCTTCCCCCGCGCCGGCGCCCTCTTCACCCGCCCCTGCGCCGAACTGACACGTCGGCCGTGGTCCCGCCGTCATCATCGGCCTATATGATGCTCCCATGAGCGACCACACCCACGTCCGACCCTGGCGCCACATCGAGCGTCGCAAGAGCCGCCAGATCCGCGTCGGCTCCGTCCTGGTGGGCGGCGACGCCCCGATCAGCGTACAGTCGATGACCAATACGCCGACGACGGACGCGGCGGCGACCATCGACCAGATCCGTCAGTTGGAAGAGGCCGGCGCCGACATCGTGCGCGTCTCCTGCCCCGACGTGGAATCGACCGCCGCCTTCAGGACCATCGTGCGCGAGGCCAAGGTTCCCTTGGTCGCCGACATCCACTTCCACTACAAGCGCGGCATCGAGGCCGCCGAGGCGGGCGCCGCCTGCCTGCGCATCAACCCGGGCAACATCGGTTCGGCCGACCGCGTCCGCGACGTGATCCAAGCGGCCAAGGACAATGGCTGTTCAATGCGGATCGGCGTCAACGCCGGTTCGCTGGAAAAGGAACTGCTGGAAAAATACGGCGAGCCCTGCCCCGACGCCATGGTCGAGAGCGCGCTGAACCACGCCCGCATCCTGCAGGACCACGACTTCCACGAGTTCAAGATCTCGGTGAAGGCGTCCGACCCCTTCCTGACCGTCGCCGCCTATCAACAGTTGGCCGAGGCGATCGACTGCCCCCTGCACCTGGGCGTGACGGAGGCCGGGCCGTTGCGCACCGGCACCATCAAGTCCGCCATCGGCCTGGGGTCGATGCTGTGGGCCGGGATCGGCGACACCATCCGCGTCTCGTTGGCCGCCGATCCGGTCGAGGAGATCAAGGTCGGCTTCGACATCCTGAAGTCGCTGGGCCTGCGCCACCGTGGCGTCAACATCATCGCCTGCCCGTCCTGCGCGCGTCAGGGCTTCAACGTCATCGAGACGGTGGCGGTGCTGGAAGAGAAGCTGGCCCATATCTCGACGCCGATGAGCCTGTCGGTGATCGGCTGCGTCGTGAACGGACCGGGCGAGGCTCTCTATACCGACATCGGCTTTACCGGCGGCGGCAAGGGCGCAGGCATGATCTATCTGAACGGCAAGATCGCCCATAAACAGGCCAACGACGGCATGATCGACCACATCGTCGACCTGGTTGAACAGAAGGCCGCCGAACTGGACGCCGCACGCGCGGCGGAGCTTCAGGCGGCGGAGTAGGCTGCGGAAGCCGCTTATGCAGGGTGGCGATGCCGGCGGTATTCGGAAATCAAAGTCGAAGTTGGATCGGCGGCGGGTGCGAACCCGCCGCCGTTTTGCGTTTCAGATCACCTTGAACAGCCGCAGGGCCTGATAGCCGGCCGAGAGCAGCACAACGGCGCCGACGCCGTAGGTCAGGGCGCGGCGCGGGGCGATGCGGGCGATGACGCCGGCGAAGGGGGCGGCGATCAGGCCGCCTATGATCAGGCCCAGCACCGCCATGGCGTGGGTCGAGAAGCCCTCGGCCTCCTGCCAATGTCCGGTCAGCAGGGCGACCAGGAAGGTGGCGGAAATGGCGGAGGTGACGAAGAACTCCGCCGTATTGGTGGTGCCGATCGAGACGCGCGGATCCTGACCCGTGCCGACCAGGGTTGTGGTGACCGTAGGTCCCCAACCGCCGCCGCCGATGGCGTCGAAGAAGCCGCCGACCAGACCCAGAGGGCCGGCGAACTTGCGCGGGAAGATCCGCTCGCGCGTCTGACGCGTGGCGCGCCAGATGATCACGACGCCCATGATGGCCAGATAGGTGGTGATGAAGGGCTTCAGCAGATCGCCGTCGATGCTGGTCAGGACGAAGGCGCCGAAGCCGCCGCCGACGACGCCGCCGAGGGCCAGCGGCACGAACAGCTTCCAGTTCACGTTCTTGTTGAAGGTATGGGACCCGGCCGACGCCGCCGTGGTGAAGACCTCCGCGGCGTGGACGCTGGCCGACGCCGTCGCGGGCGGCACGCCGAACGACAGCAGGACGGTCGAGGAGATCACGCCATAGGCCATGCCCAGCGCCCCATCCACGATCTGGGCCAGAAAACCGACGGCGAGGAAGAGCAGGAAATCTTGCATGGCGTCCTCTGAAACAGGGGCGAACGGTGCGGGCTATTTCCCTAGTCGGTCAATAGGAGAAGAAGTGACGGTGGCTTGCAGAAGGGTTCGCGCCTCGAAGACGGCGGCGATGGCGTCGCGCCCGTCCTGAAGCACGGGCTGCAACGGACAGGTCTCGACATCCGGGCAGGTCTCGCACGGGCCGTAGGCGGTGCGCGAGGCGCAAGGCGCAAGGGCCAGCGGGCCTTCCAGCGCGCGGATCACGTCGGCGAAGCTGATGGCGTCGGCGGGCGCGCCCAGCGCATAGCCGCCCGCCCTGCCCCGCTTCGAGGCCAGCAGACCCTGACGGCGCAGATCCAGCAGGATGGCCTCCAGGAACTTTCGCGGAGCAGCCGCCGCCTCGGCGATCTCGGCGATGGTCGCAGGACCGCCGTCCGGCAGACTGGCCAGATGCACCATGGCGCGCAGGGCGTAGCGGGACCGGTTCGACAGCATGATCCGTGATCGCCCGCCTGAGCCCCAGACGCAAGCTGCGAGGGCCGGACCCCACCCCTCAGGCGAGCCGCGCCACCGCCTCCAGAATCTGCGCGCCGTTATAGGGTTTCAGCACCAGGGCCTCGGCCATGTCCGCATTCTTCGCGGCGGCGGCCACATCGCCGGAAATGAAGATGACCCGCACGGCCCAGCGGTCGGTCAGGACGCGGGCCAGTTCCACCCCGGTCATCTCGCCTGACAGATTGATGTCCAGCAGCGCCGCATCGACGCTGTGCAGCGCAGCGGCGGCCTCGGCGGCGGCGGCGCTGTGGAACGGGCCGACGACATTGTGGCCCGCCTCGGTCAGCAGTTCGGTCAGGGAGGCGGCGGCGTCGGAATCGTCCTCGACCACCAGCAGGGTCAAGGCCTCGATCTCGGCCGGCGCCGTGGCGTCAATCGGCGCCTGACGCGTGACCACGGCGCGAAGGTCGCGCCAGATTTCGGTCGAGGGGCGGTCGGTGTCCAGATCATAGATGGCGGCCATGGCCCTCAGTTCGCGCGCGTCCGCGGGCGACAGGTCGCCGCCGGTCTCGGCCAGACGGCTGTCGTACTGGCGGCACAGCCGATCGACGCTTTCGGCGACTTCGGCGGCGTCCGGCTGCGACGGGGGCGGGCGATCGAACATGGCGTCCTCCTTACGGTTGTTCGATCTCAACTAATGGCTTTGAGCCGATTGCGTCACCGCGACTGACGCCATCGTGACCCGGTTGTCATCGCCGATCACAAGCGCGGCGCCGGCGCTGCCCCACGCCCCGACACGGCTGCAATCGACACGAGCCCCCCCGGCGGGTAAGGACGGCGCTCCGCTTTTTCTCAGGACATTTCCCTCTTGCGACTGCCCCAGGCCCGTCTCGATCAGGTGCTCGACCGTTTCCACGAGGTGGAGGCGCGCATGGGTTCGGCGACCGACGGCGCCGAGATCGTGCGGCTGTCCAAAGAGCACGCCGAGCTGAAGCCTGTCGTCGATGCGGTTCAGGGCCTGGCGCGCGCCCGCGCCGAAATGGCGGACCTGGAAGCCATGACGGCCGATCCGGAAATGGCGGCGATGGCCGAGGAAGAGCTGCGGGCGCTGACCGTCCGGCTGCCCGAGCTGGAACGCGAGGTCGCCCTGCTGCTAGCCCCGCGCGACGCCGACGAGAACGCCTCGGCCGTGCTGGAAGTGCGCGCCGGCACCGGCGGGGACGAGGCGGCCCTGTTCGCGGGCGACCTGTTCCGCATGTATTCGCGCTACGCCTCCACGCGCGGCTGGCGGATCGAGCTGGACTCGGCGACCGAGGGCGACGCCGGCGGCTATAAGGAAATCATCGCCACGGTGACGGGCGAAGGCGTATTCGGCCGGCTGAAGTTCGAGAGCGGCGTTCACCGGGTGCAGCGCGTGCCGACGACCGAGTCGCAGGGGCGCATCCACACCTCCGCGGCGACGGTGGCGGTCCTGCCCGAGGTCGAGGACGTCGAGATCGAAATCCACGACAAGGACATCCGCATCGACACCTTCCGCGCGTCGGGTTCGGGCGGGCAGCACGTCAACACGACCGATTCCGCCGTGCGCATCACCCACCTGCCTACCGGCATCATGGTGACGTCGTCGGAGAAGTCCCAGCACGTCAACCGCGACAAGGCGATGAAGAACCTGCGCGTGCGGCTGTACGACATGCAGCGCCAGGCCAAGGATCTGGCCCGCTCGGACAGCCGCAAGTCCCAGGTCGGGTCGGGCGACCGGTCTGAACGGATCCGCACCTACAACTATCCGCAAGGGCGGGTCAGCGATCACCGCATCAACCTGACCCTGCACAGCCTGCCCCAGATCATGGAAGGCGACATCGATCCGCTGCTGAACGCCCTGATCGCCGAGGACCAGGCGGCGCGTCTGGCCGACCTGGAAGCCGAGTTCGGTTGATCAGCCCAGGACGCCGGTCAGTGGCAGCCACAGCACCACGCCAGTGACGGCGGTATAGGCGGCGAAGGCATGCACCGACTTCAGCCGGCCGCTGGCCAGCGGGCTGTCGAGATCGGCGCGGTTGACCCACAGTAGATAGGCGGCCTGGATCGCCCAACCGGCGAGGAAGGCGACCACGGCCCAGGCGCTGAGCGCCGCCAGCGCGACGCCCGACATCAGGACCACCACACCGCCCAGGGCGATCACGCCGTCTGCGATCTGATCGTCTGCGGGAACGGCGATGACGCCGGACAAGGCCCGTTGCAGACGCCAGTTGAGCCAGGCCTGATACAAAAGCATCAGTCCACCCAAGACGTAGAACATCCCTATCGCGCGCGCCGCCCACTCCATGTCTGAAATAAGGCGCCATTTTCTGTGGTTGTAATCAGGGAAAATGCGACGCCGATTCGGATCGTTAACGACCGGCGCAAATTAGACACAACCGTTGGTCTGCGAGCGCGCCCGCTAAGCTTTGGCGGCCAGCGCGCGCTGGACCGCCGGACGCGCCTTCATGCGCTCGAAATGCGCCTGGACGCGCGGGAATGAGGCGATGTCCACGCCATCGCTTTCCAGCCAGCCGGCGAAGGTGAACAGATAGGGGTCCGCGACCGTATAGGCGTCGCCCATCGCCCATTCGCCGGTCAGGTCCGCCTCGATCAACGCAAAGCCGTCGCGCATGTTCTGCGTGACCTTGGCCGCCATCGACGCCTGGGCGGCGGCGTCGTCGCTCCAGCGCGCGGCGCGGCGACCGTGGGCGTGGGCGACGTGGACGGTGGTGGCCAGATAGAGGTTGAACGACTGCATCCGCGCAAAGGCGAAAGGATCGGTCGGCGCCAACAGGCCGGGCGGCGACAAGGCGGCGATGTGCGCCAGAATGGCCGGGCTCTCGGTCAGGACGCCCTGATCGGTCGCGAGCGCAGGAACGCGCCCCTTGGGATTGATCGCCAGATAGGCCGGCTCACGTTGCTCGGCCTTGGCGAAGTCGACCAACCGCACCTCATAGGCGAGCCCCGACTCTTCCAGCGCAATATGGCTGGCCCGGCTGCAGGATCCGGTCGCGGCGTAGAGGGTCAGCATGGTCGCGCCTCGCAGCAAAGAAAAAGGCGGCGAGATCATCGCCGCCTTTCAGGAAATCAGAGGTCGAGCAGGGCCCGCGCCGGATCTTCCAGCAGTTCCTTGACCCGGACCAGGAAGGTCACGGCTTCCTTGCCGTCCACGATGCGGTGATCGTAGCTGAGGGCCAGATACATCATCGGGCGGATCTTGACCTCGCCGTTGATGGCCATCGGGCGCTGGACGATATTGTGCATGCCCAGGATGCCCGACTGCGGCGCGTTCAGGATCGGCGTCGACATCAGCGAGCCATAGGTGCCGCCGTTGGTGATGGTGAAGGTGCCGCCCTGCATCTGATCCATGGTCAGCGAGCCGTCACGTGCGGCCTTGCCCAGGGCGCCGATGCCCTTTTCGATGCCGGCGAGCGACAGCGTGTCGGCGTCGCGCAGGACCGGAACCACCAGACCCTTGTCGGTGCCGACGGCGACGCCGATGTCGTAGTGGTTCTTGTAGATGATGTCGGTGCCGTCGATCTCGGCGTTGACGGCCGGGATCTCATGCAGGGCCGCGACGACGGCCTTGGTGAAGAAGGACATGAAGCCCAGCTTCACGCCGTGACGCTTTTCGAACACGTCCTTGTACTGGGCGCGCAGGGCCATGACGTTGGTCATGTCCACCTCATTGAAGGTGGTCAGCTGGGCGGCCGTGTTCTGTGATTCCTTCAGGCGACGGGCGATGGTCTGACGCAGGCGCGTCATCTTCACCCGCTCTTCGCGCGGCTGGTCGGCGCGCGGGGCGGCCGGCGCTGCGGCGGCGGCAGGGGCCGGAGCCGAGGCCTGGCCGATGGCGGCGATGGCGTCGGCCTTGGTGATGTTGCCCTTCGGTCCCGTGGCATTGATGGCCTTGGGATCCAGATTGTTCTCGCCGACCACGCGCTGGACGGCGGGCGACAGGGTTTCGTTCTTGGCGCCCGAAATCTGGGCCGAGCCGGTGTTGGCGGGCGCGGCGGCAGGGGCCGGAGCGGCGGCGGGAGCCGATGCGGCGGCGCCCGAACCCGAGCCCGACCCTGAGATTGAGCCGATCTTCTGGCCCGGAGTGACGGTCGCGCCTTCGTCGGCGGCGATGGTCAGAACGCCGTCAGCCGGGGCCGACACCTCGACCGCGACCTTGTCGGTCTCGATCTCGACCAGCAGTTCGTCCTTCTTGACCGTGTCGCCGTTCTTCTTGACCCACTTGCCCATCGAGCCCTCGGCGACGCTCTCGCCCATGACCGGCACGGTGATGTCGATCGCGGCGGCCGCGGCCGAAGCAGCGGCGGCCGGCGCGACCTTGGCGTCAGCCTTGGCGGCTTTTGCCGGCGCAGCGGCCGGAGCGGCGGCGGCGGACGCGCCTTCCGTCACCGAACCCAGGACCGTGCCGGGAACGACGTTGTCGCCCTCGGCAGCCTTGATGTCGCCCAGCACGCCGTCGGCGGGCGAGACGACTTCCAGCGAGACCTTGTCGGTCTCCAGCTCGACCAGCAGTTCGTCCTTCTTGACCGGATCACCGACCTTCTTGGTCCACTTTGCGATGGTGGCTTCGGTGACGGATTCACCGAGGGCGGGGGTCAGGATGTCGGCCATGTCAGGTCCAGCTCGTCTCTAGTCGGTCTTTTATACGTGTATCAGGCGAAGGCTTCGGTCGTGAAGGCTTCGAGTTCCTTCAGGTGCCGGCTCATCAGACCGGCGGCGGTCGAGGCCGAGCCGGGACGGCCGACGTAGCGGGCGCGCTTGGCCTTCACGTCGAGCTTGTCCAGCGTCAGCTCCAGCCACGGATCCACGAAGGTCCAGCCGCCCATGTTCTTCGGCTCTTCCTGGCACCAGACCAGTTCGGCGTTGGGGAAGCGGGCCAGTTCCTTGCGCAGCGACTGGATCGGCCACGGATAGAACTGCTCCAGACGCAGGATGTAGACATCGTCCACCGCCTGGCCGTCCTTGGCCTTCTTCTCGCGCGCGTCTAGCAGGTCGTAATAAACCTTGCCCGAACACAGGATGACACGGCGGATGTCCTTGTCCGCCTTGATCGTGATGCCGGCGATCTCGGGCCGCGTCTGGGCGTCGTCGTGCAGGACGCGGTGGAAGGCCGAGCCCTCCGCCAGGTCCGCCATAGACGAGACCGCCTTCTTGTGACGCAGCAGCGACTTGGGCGTCATCAGGATTAGCGGCTTGCGGAACGGCCGGTGCATCTGGCGACGCAGGATGTGGAAGTAGTTGGCCGGGGTGGTGCAGTTGGCGACCTGCATATTGTCTTCGGCGCACTGTTGCAGGAAGCGCTCAAGACGGGCCGAGGAGTGTTCCGGTCCCTGGCCTTCATAGCCGTGCGGCAGCAGCATGGTCAGGCCGCTCATGCGCAGCCACTTGCGCTCGCCCGAAGAGATGAACTGGTCGATCACCACCTGGGCGCCGTTCACGAAGTCGCCGAATTGGGCCTCCCACATGACCAGCGTATTGGGGTCGGCCAGCGAGTAGCCGTACTCGAAGCCCAGCACCGCTTCTTCGGACAGGGCCGAGTCGATGACTTCGAAATTGGCCTGACCTTCGCGCAGGTTGTTCAGCGGG
The DNA here is from genome assembly GCF_027886425.1 of Brevundimonas vesicularis. Taxonomy (NCBI): domain Bacteria; kingdom Pseudomonadati; phylum Pseudomonadota; class Alphaproteobacteria; order Caulobacterales; family Caulobacteraceae; genus Brevundimonas; species Brevundimonas vesicularis. The sequence goes on from NZ_CP115671.1 coordinate 206,058, forward strand.
ATGTAGCGCTCTTCGGTCGTCTGATCGATGATGCCCGAGTGACGCTGCGAGAAGGTGCCGCGCACCGAATCCTGACCCGACAGACGGATCGGGAAACCTTCATCGACCAGCGAGGCGAACGCCAGGCTCTCGGCCGTGGCCCAGTCCAGGCCCTGGCCCGAGGTGATGGCTTCGCGGCGACCGTCGATGACGCGCTTCAGCGTCTTGTGCATGTCGACGCTGTTGGGGATCGTGGTCAGGCGGTGGCCCAGGTCGGTCAGCTTGGCCAGCGGCACGGCGGTGTCGCCGCGCAGCTCGTCCTTGGGCGACTGGAAGCCCTGCCACTGGCCATCCAGCCAATCGGCCTTCTCGGCGGACCAGGTCTTGCCGGCCTCGAACTGCTCGTCGAGGAATTTCTCGAACCGCTCGACCTCGGCGTCCACTTCGGCCTGGCTGATCACGCCTTCGGCCACCAGACGCTGCGAATACAGTTCGCGGGTCGAGGGCTGGGCGCGGATCTTTGAATACATCAGCGGCTGGGTGAAGGTGGGGTCGTCGCCTTCATTGTGGCCGAAGCGGCGGTAGCAGAACATGTCCACCACCACGTCCTTGTGGAACTTCTGGCGGTATTCGGTGGCCACCTTGGACGCGAAGACGACCGCCTCGGGGTCGTCGCCGTTCACGTGGAAGATCGGCGCCTGGACCATCAGGGCCACATCCGACGGATAGGGCGACGAGCGCGAGTTGCGCGGGCTGGTGGTGAAGCCGATCTGGTTGTTGATGACGAAGTGCAGCGTGCCGCCGGTGCGGTAGCCCTTCAGTCCCATCAGGGCGAAGCATTCCGCGACCACGCCCTGGCCGGCGAAGGCGGCGTCGCCATGGATCAGCAGCGGCACGACCTTGGAACGGTCCAGCGCCCACTGGCCCTCGGGCACGCCCTCGTTGGCCTCGCGAATGTCGAACGCCTGTTTCGCGCGCGCCTTGCCCAGCACGACCGGGTTGACGATCTCGAGGTGAGACGGGTTGGCGGTCAGCGACAGGTGGACGTGGTTGCCATCGAACTCGCGGTTCGACGAGGCGCCCATGTGATATTTGACGTCGCCCGAGCCCTCGATGTCGCTCGGCACGGCCGAGCCGCCCTGGAACTCGTGGAAGATGACCTTGTAGGGCTTGCCCATCACGGCGGCGAGCACGTTCAGGCGCCCGCGGTGCGCCATGCCCAGCACGACCTCGTCGACGCCCAGCGAACCGCCGCGCTTGATGACCTGCTCCAGCGCCGGGACCATGGCCTCGCCGCCGTCCAGACCGAACCGCTTGGTGCCGGGGAAGCGCTTGTGCAGGAAGCGTTCGAAGCCTTCGGCCTCGACCAGCTTGGACAGGATGGCCAGCTTGCCTTCCTTGGAGAAGGCATTCTGCTCGAACTTGTCGGCGCCCTCGAACCGCTGCTGGAGCCAGGATTTCTCTTCCGGTTCAGCAATGTGCATGAACTGGATGCCAACGTTGCCGCAGTAGGTGCGCTTCAGGATCTCCAGCACTTCGCGGATCGTGCCGGTTTGAAGACCAAGCACGCCGTCCAGGAAGATCGGGCGGTCCAGATCGGCGCCGGTGAAGCCGTAGAACTCGGGCGTCAGCTCGGGGTTCTCGACCGGCTGTTCGATACCCAGCGGGTCCAGCTTGGCCTGCAGGTGGCCGCGCACGCGATAGCTGCGGATCAGCATCAGGGCGCGGATGGAATCGTGGGCGGCGGCGCGGATCGCATCGGCCGAGACGTCGGCGGACGCGGCGTTGGGCGCAGCAGCCGGCGCAGCACCGGGCTTTTTGGGATCAGGCTTCGGGGCCGGCCAACGGCCGTCGAAGACGCCGGTCTCCTCCGTCGGCTCGGTCGCCACGCCGCGGCCCCAGCTGCCGGCGCCGGCCGAGGCGGTCACCAGGGCGGCGTTGTCGCGCAGCTGGTCGAAGAAGGCTTTCCATTCGGCGGAAACGGAGCCGGGGTCTTTCGCCCACTTCTCCTGAAGCTCCTCAACATAGGCCGCATTGGACCCGTAGAGGAATGAGGTCTCGGCAAAGACCTGGTTCAGCCGACCGGCATCGTCCGCCATCGTTTCGCAATCCCTGGGCCCCGACGGACACATCTCCGTGAGGGGCGCGCCCGTCATATAGGCGTCGTTTCCTGACGGGTCATGACCGAAACGGGGCAATTTGGTAGGAAATTGGTCGCAGGCACAAGAAAAAACGCCCCCGGCCTGAGCCGAGGGCGTCCATCGATGCGTCACACGGCATTTTTGATGCCGAAAAGGCGCTCAAGCAGCGAGGCGCCGCGCGGCGAGCGTAGCGCCCGCGCGCAGCACGCACTTGGAAGCCTCAGCCCTTCAGAACTTCGACCAGGGTCTTGCCGAGACGCGCAGGCGATTCCGACATGCGGATGCCGGCGGCTTCCATCGCCGCGATCTTGGATTCCGCATCGCCCTTGCCGCCCGAGACGACGGCGCCGGCGTGGCCCATGGTGCGGCCCTTCGGCGCCGTACGGCCCGCGATGAAGCCGGCCATCGGCTTCTTGCGGCCCTTCTTGGCTTCGTCGATCAAGAACTGGGCGGCGTCTTCTTCCGCGCCGCCGCCGATTTCGCCGATCATGATGATCGAGGTGGTTTCCTCGTCGGCCAGGAACAGCTCCAGCACGTCGATGAATTCGGTGCCCTTGACCGGGTCGCCGCCGATGCCGACGGCCGTGGTCTGGCCCAGGCCTTCGTTGGTGGTCTGGAACACGGCTTCATAGGTCAGGGTGCCCGAACGCGACACGATGCCGACCGATCCCTTCTTGAAGATGTTGCCCGGCATGATGCCGATCTTGCACTCGTCCGGCGTCAGGATGCCGGGGCAGTTCGGGCCCAGCAGGCGCGACTTGGAGCCTTCCAGGCGACGCTTGACCTTGACCATGTCCATCACCGGGATGCCCTCGGTGATGCAGGTGATGAAGGGGATTTCGGCGTCGATGGCTTCGATGATGGCGGCGGCCGCGCCCGACGGCGGGACGTAGATCACCGAGGCGTCGGCGCCCGTGGCGTCTTTGGCTTCGGCGACCGAGGCGTAGATCGGCAGGGTTTCGCCGTGCGATCCGGTCCAGTTCGTGCCGCCCTTGGAGGGGTGCACGCCGGCGACCATCTGGGTGCCGTGATAGGCCAGGGCCTGTTCGGTGTGGAAGCCGCCGGTCTTGCCGGTCAGGCCCTGGACGATGATCTTGGTGTTCTTGTCGACGAGAATGGACATGGGTCTGTGCTCTGAATTCGATGTGTCAGCGGGGCGGTGGCGAGTAAGGCCGAAGCCTTAGCCGACCGCCGCGACGATCTTCTGGGCGGCGTCGTCGAGGTCGTCGGCGGCCTGGATGGTCAGGCCCGACTCGTTCAGGATTTTCTTGCCCAGTTCGGCGTTGGTGCCTTCCAGACGCACGACCAGCGGCACCTTCAGGCCCACTTCCTTCACGGCCGCGACCACGCCCTCGGCGATGACGTCGCACTTCATGATGCCGCCGAAGATGTTGACCAGGATGCCCTGGACGTTCGGGTCGGCGGTGATGATCTTGAAGGCCGCCGCGACCTTCTCCTTGCCGGCGCCGCCGCCGACGTCGCAGAAGTTGGCCGGCTCCTTGCCGTACAGCTTGATGATGTCCATCGTCGCCATGGCCAGACCGGCGCCGTTGACCATGCAGCCGATGTTGCCGTCCAGCGAGACGTAGGCGAGATCCCACTTGGACGCTTCGATTTCCTTGGCGTCTTCTTCGGTTTCGTCGCGCAGTTCCTTGATGTCGTCGTGGCGGAACAGGGCGTTGCCGTCGAAGCTGACCTTGGCGTCCAGAACGCGCAGATGGCCGTCCTTCATCACGATCAGGGGGTTCACCTCCAGCATGTCCATGTCCTTCTCGACGAAGGCCTTGTACAGAGCGGGGAACAGCGACTTGGCGTCTTCGGCCGCGGCGCCCGTCAGGCCGTAGGCGGCGGTGATGGCGGCGACGTCGGCGTCGGTCACGCCCGCGCTGGGGTCGATGACCATGTTCTGGATCTTCTCGGGCGTATCGTGGGCGACGGTTTCGATGTCCATGCCGCCTTCGGTCGAGACGACGAAGGCGATGCGGCCATAGGCGCGATCGACCAGCAGCGAGCAGTACAGTTCACGCTCGATGTCGGCGCCGTCCTCGATGTAGAGGCGGTTGACCTGCTTGCCGGCGTCGCCCGTTTGGGCGGTGACCAGGGTGTTGCCCAGCATTTCCTTGGCGTGGGCGACGGCTTCCTCGACCGAGAAGGCCAGGCGAACGCCGCCCTTGGCGTCGGCCGGCAGTTCCTTGAACTTGCCCTTGCCGCGGCCGCCGGCGTGGATCTGCGACTTCACGACATAGAGCGGACCGGGCAGCGACTTGGCGGCCGCCTCGACCTGATCGACCGACGTCACCGCGACGCCTTCGGCGACGGGTGCGCCGAAGCCTTTGAGGACCTGCTTGGCCTGATATTCGTGAATGTTCATGGGGGACCGTCGCAACCGCTGCTGGGAGAGTTGCGGGGCTTATAGGCCCCACCCCTTCGCAGGTGCAACCGTCCACAGGCCCCCTTTAGTCGACCCAGTCCTTCTTGAGGGTGCGCGACGCCCCGATCAGCAGGATCGCGGCCAGCACATAGAAGCCCATGCCGGTGTAGATGGCCCAGCGCAGGCTTTCCTCGCCGAAGCGCGGCGCCAGCAGGTCGCTCATCCAGCCGAAATAGTAGAAGCCGACCGCGATCCCGAGCAGATTGTTCAGCAGCAGGAACAGGGCCGAGGCCGTCGAACGCATGGCCGCCGGCACCAGATGCTGGACCGCCGCCGTGATCGGACCCAGCCAGGCCAGGTTCAATCCGGTCGGCAACAGGAAGATCAAGAAGGCCAGGGTCAGCTGCTGAACGTGGCTGCCGCCGCCGGGCAGAACCAAGCCGATCAGCCAGGGCGAGTTCATCGCCAGGATGAAACAGGGCGCTGAGATCAGGAAGGCGACGGCGGGCGTCAGCGGATAGGCGCCCTTGCCCTTCTTGGACAGCTTGTCGGCGATCATGCCGCCCAGCCAGATGCCCAGGATGCCGCCGATCAGGGCGATGCCGGAATAGTAGATGCTGGTCTGTTTCAGGGTCAGGTCGAAGCTGCGCATGAAGAACAACGGCAGCCAGCCGGCGACGCCATAGCCGCACACCGACGACGAAGCGGCGCCCAGGCCCAGCAGCCAGAAGCTGGGCTTCTTGATCACCACCGAGGCGGTGCGCCGCGCGATCATCAGCGATATGCCGATCACCACCGCCAGCAGGCCGCCGAAAGCGAGCACCAGAGGGTTGCCCAGCGACATGCCCATCAGCCAGCTCAAGGCGCCAAGGATCAGCAGGCCAGCGCCGAGACCCAGCATGATCTGGGCGGCGATCTTGCCGGCCCGGTCCGTACCAGCGGGGGCGGCGGCCAGGGCCGCGACCTGGGCCTCGGTCTTTATGGCGTCCGTCCCGCCGCGCCTGGGATCCCGCACCGTCAGACGCAACAGGGGCGCGACCAGCACGCCCAGCAGGCCGACCACGATGAAGGCCGTGCGCCAGCCGTACGTCGCCGCCAGCAGGCCGCCGACCAGGGTGCCCGCCGCCATGCCCAGCGGAATGCCGAAGGCGAAGGCCGCCATGGCCCGTGCGCGCTGATGCGGCGGGAAGTAGTCGGCGATCAGCGAATAGGCCGGGGCCACGCCGCCCGCCTCGCCGATGCCCACGCCCATCCGGCACAGGAACAGTTGGCCGAACGACCCAGCCATGCCGCATAGGGCGGTGAAGCCCGACCAGACGGCCAGGGCGCCGGTCATGATCCAGACCCGGCTGAACCGGTCCGCCAGCCAGGCCAGGGGAATGGCCAATGTCGAATAAACAGAGGCGAAGGCGATGCCGCCCAATAGGCCGAACTGGCTGTCGGACATGCCGAACTCTTCTTTCAGCGGCGCGGCCAGGATGCCGATGATCTGGCGATCCAGGAAGTTCAGCATGTAGATCAGGATCAGAACCGCCAGCACATAGTAGCGGTAGCCGGGCCGCTCAGGCCGCTCGGGCCGCGCCTCCTGGACCGTCAGCGTCTCCGTCGTCATCGGCGTTTCCCCTCGGCGTTTTGTTGTTTGTTGCGGCGAGCCTAGCCGCAACTCCGCCCTGTGCAAAATAGGCTTGGCGGAGCGAAAAGGGGCGGCGGCCCAGAGACCGCCGCCCCTCGTCGTCAGGCGTTATGAATGTGGATCAGAACTTCAGACCCAGGGTCGCCGTGACGGTGCGCGGCGGGCCGTAGAAGCCGATGATCGAGTTGCCGGTCAGGGCGCCAGGGAAGGTGTAGCCGCCGACGCGATAGCGTTCGTCGCCCAGGTTCTTGCCGTGGACGCCGAAGGTAAGGTGATCGTCTGACGAGGTCCAGACGATGCTGGCGTCATACATCCAGTAGGCGTCCTGATCGAGCAGCGGCGCGGGCGTTTCGAACTGCTGATAGGCGCCGCGGTAGGCGACCGACGGAATGAAGGCGATCGACGAACCGTTCTCCATGACCCAGTTGTAGTTGGCCGAGATCGATCCGGTCCATTCCGGCGTGTTCTGGAAGTCGCGCTGCGAGGACACATCGACGACGCATCCGGGCAGGGTCGGGCAGGACGCATTGCCCGAGGCCGTCGGGATATAGGCCAGGAACTGGTCGAACTTGGCGTCGATGTAGCTCAGCGAGGCGTTGAACGTCAGGGCGTCGGTGGCGCGCACGCGGCCTTCGAACTCCCAACCGCGGATCGAGGACGAGCCGACATTGTCCACCACCGAGGCGACGGTGGCGCCGGCCGGATACTGGGTCGTGATCTGCTGGTTCTCGTAGCTGGAATCGAAGATCGCGGTGGCGAAGGTCAGACGACGATCCAGCAGCGAACCCTTCAGCCCGATCTCGTAGGTCTCGACGGTCTCGGGCGCATAGCCGTTGACGGTGGCGGGATACAGGACCGCATCGCCGCGCATGTCGAAGCCGCCCGACTTGAAGCCCTCGCCCCACGAAGCGTAGGCCGTCAGATCGGGGCCGAACTTGTAGTTGACCGAGACGCGCGGGGTGAACTTCTCGAACTCGCGCGTGCGGGTGTAGTTCGTGCGCGGCGCGCCCAGCGGCACGGCGGCGTTGTTGCCAAAATAGGGGCTGCGGATGCCCAGATACTGCTGACGGAAGACGGTGCCTTCCTTCTCGTCCTTGGTGAAGCGTCCGCCGACCGAGACCGACAGGGCGTCGGTGAAGTCATAGGAGAAGTCGGCGAAGGCGGCGTAGCTCTTGGTCGCCACCGAACCCGAGGTCAGGGTCGTCAGATTGGCCAGACCCACGACGGTGTCGAACGCGCCCGAGGCGTTGGCGTCCATGTAGAAGACGCCGGCGACGCCGTTCAGGCGGCCCGCGCTGACCAGAACCTGGAATTCCTGGCTCAACTGGTCGTCGTCATAGGCGGCGGGGATGTCGAGGATGGGCTGGGGCAGGTTGTCGAAGTCGATGTTGCCGCGCGTCAGGCCTTCACGATAGGCGGTGATCGACTTGAAGGTGAACATGTCGCTCATCTCCCACTCGCCGGTCAGCGACACGCCGCGCGTCTGGACGCGGTTCTTGTCGCCGGCACCTGCGTTGGTGTCATAGACGTCGGCGGGCGACGGGGCGAACTCGCGGTGGCCGTGGCGCGCGTTGGAGTCGTCGTTCACCAGATCGCCGGCCAGACGGAAGAACAGGCTGTCGGTCGGGCTCCATTCCGCACTAGCGCGGAAGGCGGTCACGTCCTTGTTGTAGTGTTCGTTGCCGGTGTTCAGGTTCTTGCCATAGCCGTCACGCAGATAGCGGGCCAGGGCGGCCGAGACCTTGAACTCGTCGCTGAAGGGCAGCTGAGCGCTAGCGATCACGTCACGCTGATTATAGCTGCCGTAGGAGGCGCGCAGGCGTCCCTCGGGCTCGTCGGCATTGATGCGGCTGGTGACGTATTTGATGGCGCCGCCGATGGTGTTGCGGCCGTAAAGCGTGCCTTGCGGACCGCGCAGCACCTCGACCCGCTCCACGTCGAAGATGTCCAGAACGGCGGCCTGCGGACGGGCGACATAGACGTCGTCGATATAAAGGCCGACGCCGGGATCGAAGCCCCACAGCGGATCCTGCTGGCCCACGCCGCGAATGAAAGAGATCAGGGTCGAGTTCGAGCCCCGCGCGGCGTTCAGCGTCAGGCTGGGCGTCGAGCGCGCCAGTTCGGTGATGTCCAGGGCGCCGCGTGCCTCAAGCTGTTCGCCGCTGACCGCGGTCACGGCGACCGGCACGTCCTGAAGGCTTTCTGCGCGGCGGCGCGCGGTGACGACGATGTCGTCGACGGTCGCCGCATCCTGGGCGTTCGCGGCCTGAGCGGTCGCCTCCGCGTCCTGGGCGACCGTGGCCCCCGCAAGCACGCCCCACGCCGCGCCGGCCAGCAGCGCGCACTTCACATGACGGTTCATGATCCTAGACCCCTTTGTCGTTTCCAGCCCGATGGACGCTTTTATTCAGCGTTCAATGATTTTCACGAAACCTACTCGGTTTCGGCCGTCTGTCAAACACTGGAGTGACGCAGCGTCACTTGGATCGCTGACCGTGGCGCCGTTGCACCGTCGCGGTCGTGCGCCTAGCCTTGCCGGATGAGCAAGCCGGACGCCGCCACCCTTCCCCGCCCCGTCGCCGCCGCGCGCCGCAAGGCGGCTGGCGCTGCCCCGGCGCGGCGCGGCCGGCCGCCCAAGACCGAGGCCAAGGCGGCGGGCGAGACGCGCGATCTGATCCTGGATGCGGCCGAGGACCTGTTTTCCAAACACGGCTTCTACGGCGTCACCATCCGCGAGGTGGCGCGCGAGGCCGGCGTCGATACGGCCCTGGTCCACTACTATTTCGGGGCCAAGCGCGAGCTGTTCGACGCCGTCTTCCTGCGCCGGGCCGAGGTCTGGAACGACGACCGCGTCGCCGCCATCGATCGCTATGCCGAGACGGCGGGCGACGACATGACGCTGGAGGGCTTGCTGGAGGCCTTCCTGCGGCCGCCGTTCGAATGGTCGCTGAAGGGCGGGCCGGGCTGGAAGCACTATTCCGCCCTGGTGGCTCAGACCAACGCCAACCCCAGTTTCGGCGGCGAGACGATGGCGCGCTATTTTGACCCGGCCATCCACCGGTTGATCGAGCTGATCGCCAGGGTGCTGCCCGAGGCCAGCGAGGTCGATCTGTACTGGGGCTATCACAATCTGTCGGGCGCCCTGACCCTGACCCTGGGCGAGACCGGGCGCCTGGACCGGCTGTCGAACGGGCGGGCGCGATCCGGCGATCTCGAGACGGCGGGCGACTACATGGTCCGGTTCGCCGCCGCCGGCTTCCGGGCCGTGGTCGGAATGTCGCTCCGCCAAGCCTGATCAGTTCGGACCGAAGAAGACGGCCCACATCAGCCGACCGGGCAGGAAGGTGAAGGCGCCGGCCACGATCAGTCCGCCGACGAACATCCCCGTCATGGCGCGCCGATGCGCCGCCACCCGGTGACGCCGGGCGGCGTACACCGCCATCGGCAGGGCGACCACGGTCCAACCGCTGAGCAGATGGATCAGGGACAGGCCGCCGGGTCCGTTCGGATTGAGCTGATGGATGAAGAAGGAGCTGACCGCTGTGGTCGCCATGGCCATCACCCACATCCAACCCAGAGTCCGGTGCAGCCGGTTTCCCTTGACCCCGACCAGCAGGACGACTCCCATCGCCAGCGCCGTCACGGCCGCCGCCACATGGATCTGGATCGTCGTCGGCGACGCAAGCAGCGGGCCCCAGCGCGGGGCATGAAGGACATAGCCGACGCTCAACATCCGTCCCCCGTCGACCAAAAGATAGGCGACGAGCGGCACGATCAGCAGCGTCAGAGCCAAGGCCGACGATGCGAGGCGAGACAGGCGAGGCATGGGGATATCTCCGTTTCCACCGCCTTGCCGCGGCGCTTCGATCATTGCATCCCGGCTTTCGCCAACGGCCGTCCAGACTGCGCCAACGCCCACCCGACTTTCCCGAGGTTGGAAATCATGGTCTCAAGGCGGGACCTCCAGATGCCGAAAGCCGCCATGACGTCCCAAGCCGCCGACCGCCGCCGCACCTTTTTGCGTGGGCTTATCGTCGCCGTTCTGGCGGGCGTCTTTCTGGCGGTGACCGGCGCTTTCGGCAGCGCGGGAGCGTCCTTGCCCGTGCGCTTGGCCTATTGGGTGGTGATCATGGTGCTGGGCGGGCTTTGGGGGCATCTGTGCAGCGTCTTGGTCAGCCGATTTCTGGATTCGGACGAGCGGCCTTGGCTGACGATTGCGGCCATGGTCCTGATCATCACCGGGCCGCTGTGCGTGCTGGTCTGGGCGGCGACGGGATTGTTCTTCGCCCAGAGGCTCTATCCGCTGGCGGTGCTGCCGCAGCTGATCGTGCCTGTGTTGGTCATTACGGCGGCGGTGACGACGTTGAACGTCTTTCTGGGGCGGGCCGTGCCGGTCCAGACCCATGCGGCGGCCCCCGAGACGCCGGCCCGGCCCGTGCGGTTTCTGGACCGCCTGCCGATGAAGCTGAAAGGCGCGACGATCCGGGCCGTGCAGGCCGAGGACCATTATCTGCGCATCCATACCGACCGGGGATCGGATCTGATCCTGATGCGGCTGTCGGATGCGGTCGAGGAGCTGGAGGGGCTGGAGGGCGCCCAGACGCACCGCAGTTGGTGGGTGGCGCGCGAGGCGGTGCGCGGGGTCGAGCGCGGCGACGGGCGCGCGACCCTGACGCTGGACGGCGGTCTGTCGGCGCCGGTCAGCCGCCGCTACGCCCGGATGCTGCGCGACGCCGAATGGTGGTGACGCTCTCTTTGAGCGCATGATTCACGCTTCGGACGGGGCCGCGTTGCGCCCCGATCCGAAACGATCACGCGCTAGGGCGCGGGCTGGGTGGTCAGCATCGACGCGGGCGCCGCGCAGCCGGTCAGCTCGTCATCGCCAATCTCGACCTTGGCCGTCAGCGGATAGGTGCGGTCGCTCATGCCGTCCGAACATTCGGTGGCGATCAGCACGACGTTCAGCGCCTTGTTCAGATTGGTCGAGCTGGCGAAGGTCGCGACCGTGCCCTGGACCGTCGCGCCATGGTTCGGCGCGCGCTGGGTCGGCTGATCGACGCGGGTGTAGATCAGGGCGTCCGGCGTGATCTCCACGCCCCAGAAAGGTTCGGTGCCCAGCGCGCGCACCGGCTGGCCCAGATCGACCCCGCCCAGGGTGACGGCGGCCTGGGGCTGCGGCGCCGGCTTGGGCTTGGAATCCTCGCGGTCGTAACAGGCGCCGAGCGAAAGGCCGGCGAGGGCGATGGCGAGCGGGGCGGCGGCGAGCGGAATGAGGCGCATGACGGCTCCTTTTGGTTCGGGCGCAGGTGAGGTCCCGGCCGCCCTCGGTCAAGGGGCGCGGCTGGGTTATGCTGGTCCCATGTCGATTCGCCCCACCGCATTCGAGTTCTTCGCCGGGGGCGGCCTGGCGGGGTTGGGACTGTCCGCCGCCGGCATCGACACCGTCTTGGCCAACGACATGGACGCGGCCAAGGCGCGCGCCTTTAAAGCCAATCATCCACATACCCCGTTTCGTCAGGGCGATGTCTGGACCCTGACCGTCGACGATCTGCCAGGACGGCCCGACATGGCCTGGGCCTCGTCGCCCTGTCAGGACGTCAGCCTGGCGGGCGCGCGCGGCGGGCTGGAGGCCGGGCGGTCGGGCGCCTTCTGGGGCTTTTGGCGGCTGATGCAGGGGCTGGCGGCCGAGGGGCGCAGCCCGCGCGTGATCGTGCTGGAGAACGTCATCGGCCTGCTGACCTCAGGCCAAGGGCGAGATTTCTCGGCCGTCTGCACGGCGATGGTCGAGGCGGGCTATACGGTCGGCGCGCTGGAGATGGACGCCGCTCACTGGCTGCCCCAGTCGCGACCGCGTTTGTTCGTTGTGGCTATTCAGGGCGAAGCCACGCCGGCGGCCGGTCCGACCCAGCCCTTCCATTCACCCCGTCTCATCGCCGCCCACGCGCGCCTGCCCGAGGCGGTGAAGGCGGCCTGGGCTTGGTGGTCGCTGCCTTCGCCGTCGCAGCGCAATCCGGACCTGGCGGCCATTCTGGAGCCGGACGACGCCGTCAACTGGCTGGACGATGCGGACGCCATCCTGGCCCTGGCCGCGCCGCTGCACCGCGCCCGGATCGCGTCGGCCCTGGCCTCTGGACAGCGTTGCGTCGGCGCCGCCTATCGCCGGGTGCGGACCGAGAACGGCCGCAAGGTCCAGCGTCTGGAAATCCGGTTCGATGGTCTGGCCGGATGCCTGAGGACGCCGGCCGGCGGCTCGTCGCGTCAATATGTGGTGGTGTGCGATCGGGGCTTGGCGCGGGTTCGGCGGCTGACCGGGCGCGAGGCCGCGCGGCTGATGGGCGTGTCTGACGACTATCGCCTGCCGTCGAGCGAAAGCGCGGCGCTGAAGCTGATGGGCGACGCGGTCGCCGTGCCGGTGGTCAGGGCGTTGGCTGATGGGCTGTTGCTGCCCGCGCTGGTGGATCGACGCGCCGCCGCCTGACGCCGTCACTGATCGCCAGATAAAAACACCCCCCGGGATATCGCCCGAGGGGTGGGAAACATGCGGTAGTTAGCGCTGGACCCACTGGCCCTGGGCGTTGCGGTACCATTGGCCCGAGGAGATGCGGGGCAGCAGCTGGGCCTCGAACATCCGGGCCCCGGCGACATCCGCCGAAGTGCCCGCGTCGGCGGCGCTGCGGGCGTAGGCGGCGCGGCGGCCGGAGTTGGTGGCGTCGACGGCTGCGCGCAGGCTGGCGTCCGAGGTCGGGGTGCGGAAGCCCAGATAACCGTCGGCCTGCTCACCCACGGTGCCAGCGGCCTTGGCCTGGTCGATCTGCGCCTTCTGGGCGCTGGTCTGGGCGATGGCGGCGCCCGCGACGCCCAGAGCCGCAACGGCGGCGCCGATGACGAAGAGTTTTCGGAAGGTCATGTCAGCCTGTCCCTTTCAGAGAGAAGCGGGAAATCAGAAGAGGTTGGGGTTCTGCTGCAACAGCTGCTGCAGCTCCTGGTCCAGCCGAACGCGCACGTCGGCGTCCAGCTTGGCGTAGATCTGGATCGGCGCGACCTCAAGACGGATGGTCGGGGCGCAGGCCGCGAGGGCGACGACGACGGCTCCGAAACCGAGGCCGGCCAGTTGGCGCTTGTGGATCATGACGTGGGCTCCGGTTCGGCCGAGGGTGATGTCTCTAATAGCACGCCGTCCAATGAACGCGCGCTGAATGGTGAAGTTCAATCGGCAGGCGCCGGGACGGGCGCGGGCGTCGCATCCTGCTGACCCTGGCGAGCGCGATTGACGGCCAGCAGATCCGAGATCAGCTGGTTGGCGTTCAGGGTCGTGTCCAGCGTCAGATCGATCTGGGTGTTCGACGGCAACGGCAGTTTGCGGTTCAGGAACTGGCGGCTGATCAGTTCGCCGATCGTCAGCCGAAGCTCCTGGCGCTTGGGCGGATCGTGGCGGCCGCGAATGTGGAACAGGACCGCCAGACGCCCGCCGTCCAGGCTGTTCACATCGGCGCTGAGCTGGTCGAAGGACAGGTTCTCCATCGCCTGATAGGCCAGGTCCTCGACGACGTTTTCCGACACCTCGCCGCCCCCGCCGCTGGCGGCGACATCGGTCAGGACGTCCCGCTTTATCGACAGGCGGCCCGGCTGGACCGCCTCCAGCTTGCCGGCGGTGATCTTGAGCCCGCGCTTGGGGTCCATGATGAAGGGCAGGCGGCCCGAGACGACGGCGTCCAGCTGAACCTTGTCGTCAAAGCCGGTGTCGGCGACAATATCGCCCAGCTGCACCCGATCCAGCACGATCACGCCGCTGTAGGGCTGGGTCGCGTCCAGCGGGACGGTGAAGGGCTCGACCGAGACGGTCCCGCCGCCGGCGATGACCTGGGCGCCGTCGATCAGCACCCCGGCCTCATTGATCGAGAAAGTCACATCCAGCGCGGTGACCGCCGTGCCGACGGCGAGGCTGTCGGCCGTCAGCTTCTGGTTCGGGGCGGTGATCAGGGGCGTCAGGCTGCTGAAGACGATGTCGCCGCGCAGGCCCTTCACGGCCCCGACCGGACTGACGAAATCCAGGCCCGGCGTGACCAGATGGCCGCTGGAGGTCGGTTCGGCGTCCTTGGTCCAGTCGAAACGCCCGTCGAAGCTCACGGCGCCCTCGACCGGCGACTGCAGGAAGTCGGCGGCCAAGGGGCTGAGCATCGCCGGCTGAAGCCCATGCTCGGCGAAGGTCACGTTCGGGGCAGTGATGACGATGCCGCCCGATCCGGTGCGGCCATCGTGCGCCAGGGTCAGGCGGCCGAGACCATAGGCGGCCGCCGCGCCCGTGCCCTTCAGATCGAAGGCGCCGCTCCAGCGTTCGTTGGCTAGTGTCGCAGATCCTGTGGCGGAAAGCGGTTCGAACCGTTCCGGCGTCAGGGCGTCGACGACGCGGGCGGCGGCCACATTGGCGGTCAAACCGATGCCCGCCTTGGTCCCATCGACGGTGACACGGCCCGAGGCGTCGGCGAACCGCATGCCGAGGAAGGGCGCCTGGGCCGAGACCTGACTGAACCCGCCCGCGACGCGCCAGACGCCGTCCTTCGACGTCAACAGCGGACCGCCCTGGGGACACAGCTTGCCGGCGACCTGATGGACGTCGTTCTCGTCCAGCTCCAGCCGCTCGACGGTCAGGTCGACGCAGTCCGATGTCGCATAGGTCAGCCGGCCGGCGTTCATAGCCAGGACGCCGCGCGTCCGGGCGTCGATGCCGCCCGCCAGGTCGAAATCCAGTCGGGCGCGACCGTCCAGCATGGCTTCGAACCCGCCCTCGGTAAGACGCCAGTTCGGGATCGCGACGGACATTTCCGGCAGGCCCTTGCCGCGCGTTGCGGTCACGGTCATCGCCCCGCCGCCCAGCCGTCCCGGCTCGCCCTGATAGGCGCCGCCCTGACCTTGAGCCACCGTCAGGACGCCGCCGTTGGCGGGCGTCAGGGTCACGGGACGCGACAGGCCGACGGTGGTGCCGGCCGCGCCCGTGGCGAAGCGGATGGCGGGCGCGTTCAGGGCGAAGCGTCCCAGCGCGCGCTTCATCTCAGCCAGCTCGGCGATGTCGTCGGTGCCGACCGCGCCGAACAGGGGCCAGGCGCCGTCGGCGGCGCGAAGCGATCCGTTCGCCGCGATCTGAAGCCCGCCGTCGCTGACCACGTCCAGATTCAGGTCGGCGCGGCCGCGCTTCAGCGCCAGGTCGCCGAAACCGAAACGATCGAAGGTCGCGCTCAAAGGGCCTGTCGTCTCGAAGGCCGCATCCTTGCCGCCCAAGGCCAGGTCGCGCGACGTCAACGACAATCCGCCGATCGTCGTCTGACCCGTCCGTCCCGAACCGGCGTTCAGGGACAGCGGCCCCTGCATGCGCCAGCGCACGGCGTCGTCGCGCGACACCGTCAGCTTGCTGCGCGTCGCCGTTGCGGCGACATCGGCGATGCGCAGGTCCGCGCCCTCGACGGCCGCCGCCTTCAGCGCGGTCGTGACTTCGCCGTCCAGCCGGAAGGTTTCGATCCAGCCGGAGACGACGCCGTCGAACCGGGCGGCGACATCGGCGCTGCGGGCGCTGAGCGTTGGGGTTCCCAGGCGCTCGCCCGTCAGGCGGCCGTCCAGAACCGCCCGGCCGTCGCCGCGCCGCGTCTTCAGATCCGGATAGGGCAGATCGCCGGTCAGCGTCAGCGCAGCCCCCTGCCCCCGCGCAGCCGGTGTCGCGAAGCTGTCGGCGGCGGCCGACAGCTTGATCGCCATCCGGTCGCCGGTCGTGGTCAGGTCCAGCAGGCCGGAAAGGCCCTGAGCCTGCGTCTTACCACTCTTCAGCGCGGCGTTCGGCAGGCGCGCCGCCAGCCGCATCAGCTTGCCGTCGTCAATCCGGGCGTCAGCCAGCAGATCGACCGGCCCGTATTCAGTATTCAACCGCCCGCGACCGCCCTCGACGATGACCAGGGGTCCGCGCGAATCCGGGCGCGGCGGCCCGCCGGTGAACTCCTTGATCAGCGGGTCCAGCGAGCCGAACGACAGCTTTCCGCCCTTCCAGCTGGCGCGGGCGACCGGTCGCAGCAGGCGGATGCGGCTGGGGGTCACGCCCAGGCCCGACTTGGACCACGGCAGGGCGACCGCGTAATCGACCTCTGCCCGCTCGACCACGACATCCGGATTGTCGGGATCGCCGATGCGGATGCGGCCGACGAAGCCGTCGATCTCGATCCGCTCCACCTCGACATCGGCCGGAATCCCGCGCTGGTCCAGCCAGCCGACGAGGACATTGCGGGCCACCGCGCGGCGATTGAGATAGATCAGGGCCGCCACCACGCCGATCAGCAGCGCCAGAATCAGAACGCCGACTGCGACGGCGCGCAGGATGCGACGGGTCTTGGCCTGCGGCTTTGGCTTTGGCTTGGACGGTGTGTCGGTCAAACGGATCGATCGCGTGATTGAAACAGCGGGCCGTCCACCTTGGTCATCCTTGTCTCCAGCACAAGATCAAAGCGTGACGGTCGGTCGTCGGCGCCCGCTTCCTGCCGGTCAAGCTGGGCCAGATAACGGCGAATCGACAGGTCGGGATCCTCGCACCGTCGAGCTTTGTCTGACGCACGTTAACCGTTTGTAACGGTCTGCTTTCCAAAATGAGACAAGCGCGGTATAGGACCGCCTTCGCGCCACGGGCGATACGGCGCGATCTTCGAGAACGAGTAAAGCTTTGGCGCCGAAGGCGTCGCAATACGACGGGGACCGATGGCTCAGTTCGACCCACGCCGCCAGCCGATGCGGCTCGCGCCGCACATGCTTACGGCGGCAGCTGCAATCTCGGTGGCGATGCTCGCTGGTCGAGCCTATCAACCCGCTCAGGCCGAAGAAGTTCCCGCCCTGACCTCGGCTCAGATGGCAGCCATGGAAGCCAAGGCCTTCGCCGCCGCCAATGCGCCCGCCGGCCTGACCGCGCCCGAGGCCGTCAACGTCCAGATCCGCCGTGGCGAAACCTTCGAACAGGCCGTGCGCCGCACCGGCGTTGCCCCCGAAGAAGCCAGCGCCGTCGCCGCCACCGTCGCCAACGCCTTCGACCTGGCCGATCTGCGCGCCGGACTGAAGTTCGAAACCGCCATCGCCAAACCGCGCAACGGCCGGGGCGACGCCCGCCTGATCGGCCTGACGATGCGCACCGGCCCGGCGTCCCAGCTGACCGTATCGCGCAGCTTCGACGGCGCCTTGCGCCTGCGTTCGCTGGAAGAAAAAGTCACCCATGAGACCGTCGTCCTGAAGGGCGATGTCGAGCGCAGCCTGTCGGCCAGCGCGCGCGAACTGGGCGCCACCGCCTCCATCGTCCGCTCGGCCAGCCGCCTGTTCGCCACCAGGTTCGACATGCAGCGCGACATTCGCGCCACCGACGAGTTCACCATGGTCTTCGACCGTGAAGTGACCGAGGCCGGCCGCACGGTGGATGTGGGCGACCTGATGTACGCCGAACTGCGCGGCGTCACCTTCTATCGCTTCAAGCCCGCCGGCGCGAAGGAGGCTCAGTTCTTCGATTCGAACGGCAAGAACCTGCGCTCCGCCATGATGCGCACGCCGCTGCAGAGCTTCCGCCGCGTGTCGTCCAACTTCGGTTTCCGCACCCACCCGATCTCGGGCTATAAGAAGATGCACCAGGGCATCGACTTCGCCGCCGGAACCGGCACGCCGGTCGTGGCCCCCGCGGACGGCGTGGTGGTCGAGGCGCGCCGCTGGGGCGGCTATGGCAACTGGCTGCGTATCCGCCACAACAACGGCCTGGAAAGCGGCTACGGCCACCTGTCGCGCTACGGCTCGGGCATCCGCGCCGGCCAGCGGGTCAGCCAGGGCCAGATTGTCGCCTATGTCGGCTCGACCGGCGCCTCGACCGGTCCGCACCTTCATTATGAGCTGTGGCGCGGCGGCCAGCGGATCAATCCCGCCGGCGTGCGCACCCAGGAAGGCACCGAACTGGCCGGCGCCGACCTGACCGCCTTCCGCGCCGAAAAGGCCCGCATCGACCGCATCATCGCCTCGGGCGGTCAAAAGCGCCCGGCCATGCAGCAGGCCTCGGCCGAAGGCCTGCGTCCCGCCCGCGGCTAAGGTTCAGCCGACCAGACGCGGGGTCGTGCGCCCCGACGTCGGGCAGGACAGGCCGTGGACCGTCACATCGGCCTCGCCCAGCTTCAGGCCCAACAGGTCCAGTACCGGATTCAGCGCGCCGTCCAGCACCGGCCCCAGCGGCTCCAGCAGCCGCCCTAGGGCCTTGGTCAGGTCGCCGAGCCCCAGGCCCAGCCCGATCACGTTCACATCCACGTCCAGCCGCGCCAGCAGGCTGGCGACCGCCCCGCTGACGAAGCTGCGCGAGGCCATGGTCTTGGTGCGCTGATTGTCGATGTCGCCCACGTCGAACCTTAGCGGCCTGAAACCGATGTCCGCCGCCTCAACATCGGCCTTGCCGGTGATGCTGACGAGGCCCAGGACCGACAGCAGGGTCGCGCGCTGGGGCGTCAGCGGGGTTTTGAAATCGCCCAGCTTCGCCTCGTCCACCACACCGATCGATGCGCGCGCCAAGCCCGGCCGCACATCGACCTCGACCGCGCGCGTCGGATCGCAGGACAGCGACTTCAGTCGCGCCTCGGACGCCGCCAGTTCGATCAGGATCGGCAGTTCGACCCGCGCCAGACCCGACAGGGATTGCGCGGTCTTGGCCCGCACATAGAGCCGCGCCTGGGCCGTGTGGATGATCGGCTGGCCGTCAGCCGTCACCGTCAGCCACGGGGAGCGATTGGGCCGTTCGCCGATCGCCAGGCTGGTCTTCAGATCCCCCAGCCCCGCCGGCACGCCCAGGTTCAGCGCGATCTGTCGATCCCCGCCCCCGACCTCCAGCATGGCCATGACCAGATCCATGGCCGACACCGAGGCGTCCAGCCCCTCGCGGATTCCGTCCAGCGAGCGCGCCTCCAGCCCGATCAGATCGCCCAGCCTGACCTTTGTCCCGACCGAGGCCGAGGCCAGCTTGCCCAGCGCCCCGCCGTCCTGGCCGCCCGCCACGCGCTCCAGCACCCTCAACGCGCGGCCGGCGTCGACCTGGGTCGCCAGAAGCCGGTCGTAGTCGCCGACCTGGACGCCCAGATCGTTCGCCAGGGCGTCGGTAAACCCCAGCAGATTGATGTCCAGATCGATCAGACGACGATAGTCCATGACGCTGAGTGAGACCTTGGACCCGGTCAGGCCGCCGAGCACCTGATTGGCCACGCCGCCGTCCAGTCGCGCCAGACGCGACCCGATCGAGATCATGGCCTTGGGCGTCCCGCCGCCCGTCGTCGCCGTGGCCCGGCGGGTGACCCGCACCTGATCGCGGCCCAGCAACAGCGGCGTGAAGAACATCGGTGCGCGGCTGGTGACCTCGACCCGTGCGGCGTTCGGCTTCACGCCGCCCGTCATGAACCGGTCATTGCGCGCCTTGGCCGGATCGGGCGTATAGACGCCCAGCGCCGTCGCCACGGTGACCGAGACGTCGGGCGCGACATTGGCCTCAACCGTCGCCTGGGCCGCGCGCGAGACCGCACCCTCGCCCTGTGCCAGGTTTCGCACCGCCGACAGCGCCGCGAGATCCGCCGCCCCCTGAACCCGACGCGTGTGCAGCACCAGAACGCCCAGGTCGATCACCGCCGCCGTGAACAGACACAACAGGCCACCCGCGACCGCCGCGATCACCGCCACCGCCCCACGCCGATCAGCGCCGAACCGGAGCAGCAGCCGAGGCGCCCAGGCCCTCATCAATAGTCGCCCACATGGATGACCGCCGAACGCCGAATGACAGACGGCGGGCGCGGCAGCATCCCGCCCAGCGCCATGATCAGACTGTCGCTCGCGTCATAGGCCACGACGACCCGCAGGCGGCCGGCGTCCTCCATCACCTCAATGGTCGTGTGCTTGGGGTTCAGTGCCACGCCTCGCACCGCCTCGCTGACTTCACGCCGCGCCAGACCGTCGCGCTCGACTGGATCCAGCCCCCCGATCGCCGCCGTGGCTCCCTCCGACGCCAGGGCCTGAACCGACTGGGCCATCAAAAACCAGCCGCCATAGACGACGATGCCGATCAGCAGCAGGACCAGGATCGGCCCCACCAGCGCAAACTCCACCGCCGCCACGCCCTCGCGCCCGCGTCGCCTTGCAGCAGGAATGGGTCCGAACGTCCGCATGCCAACCTCACGATTGCTATCATGGGTTGTATGTCAGGCACAGTTAAGCGTTCGTGTAGGCGTTGGGCGGGTTGTATGCTCGCCTCATCCACAGCTGCCAGCTCTAACCGGCCATCACCCGTTTTTCGGCCCGATCCGATGTCGCGAAAAAGCAAGCAAGTCGTCGAACGGCAATGGTCGCGAGACCCAGTAGCCCTGGATGGTGTCACACCCCAGAGCCGACAAGGCGTCAAAGACTTCCTCGGTTTCAACGCCTTCTGCGACGACGGTCATGCCCAAACCGTGGGCCAGATCGACGGTGGATTTGATGATCAGG
This sequence comes from Brevundimonas vesicularis, assembly GCF_027886425.1. NCBI lineage: Bacteria > Pseudomonadati > Pseudomonadota > Alphaproteobacteria > Caulobacterales > Caulobacteraceae > Brevundimonas > Brevundimonas vesicularis. Next base: position 226,690 of record NZ_CP115671.1, read on the forward strand.
CGATCACGCCCGCTGTCGAGGACATCAAGGATCAGGGACCGGTCGATCTTCAACTCGTCAGCGTTCAGCATTTTCAGATAGCTGAGCGAAGATAGGCCGGCGCCGTAGTCGTCGATCGAAATCCGCACCCCCGCCGCTCGATAGGCCGCGATCGCCTGGGCCGCGATCTTCGGGTTTTCGATGACGGCAGTCTCAGTGATTTCGAAGATGAGATCGGCGTCGCAGCCCTCGATCAACTGGAGCGCACGCGCTTGGAAGGCCTCGTCCACAAGGAGCCGTCCGGACACGTTCAGAGCGATCGCCAGATGAACGCCCTGGGCCCTCAACGCGGCCTGATCCTCGATCGCTTTGACGATGCTCCATTCGGTCAGGACCCTGATCTGTCCCGTCTGTTCGGCGATCGGAATGAACAGGTCCGGCCCTATCCGACCCCGAACGGGATGATGCCATCGACAGAGCGCCTCGACCGAAGCCGTAGAGCCGTCCGAGGTCTTGCGCTTGGGTTGATAGTGCAGACTGACATCGCTCGTGCGCAGGGCGTCACGAAGTTCCGACATCAGGGCGAGGTTGTTGTCGGGATCGACAAAGGTCGCCTCGTCATAAAGCACCGTACGGTCGTCCGAGTGATGGGCCTGGTTAAGCGCCGTCGTCGCCCGTTCGATCAGGGCATCGCCGCTCGCCGAATGCGTATCCTGCGAGGCGCTGCCGATGCGGACGAACAAATCCAGAGGCTGGCCGTCGACGATGAAGGTCGTTTCCACGGCGCGAAGCGATCTGGCCAAGGCGTGTTGCTGATCGACGGACAGATCGGCCCGCGAGAAGGCGAGCACCGAGGACGCGATTTGCGCCACCAGGTCCACGTCGGCCAAATTGGCCAAGCGGTCGGCGAGCTGTACCATCAAGGTGTTGGCGACGTCATAACCGACGACCCCGCGCATCTCCGCATGGCGATCCACGCCGATCGCAAACACGGCGACGTTGGTTTCGGCTGTGGCGATGAGATCGTCGATGCCCGCCAGCAGGCCTCGGCGGTTGGGAAGCCCTGTTTCCGGCTGATGCATCGCCAGATGAAGCAGGCCGGCCTCTCGCGCCTGCACGATCGCCTTGGCTTGCCTCGTCAGCTCCACGCGGGTCGCCCAGATCGCCATCAGTGTCTGCGTGAAAAGAAGCGCGGTGATGTCGATGCTGACCGGAAGCGAGGCCTGAAGCACGATTGGAGCGATCACGATCAAGGCCGTGACGGCGACATGGCGCACGACCAACCGCCATAGAGCAGCGCCCCCGCTTCTGACAGGCTGTAACGCCCCGACGAGCCCGGCGCACAGGATCAAAAGAGCAAGCGGGCTAAGGCTGACCAAGGCCCGTCCGTCAGCGATACTTTCGTAGGCGAGGGCGTGGATGATGACGCCGGGCAACAGCCCGACGGGTGTGGCGAACTCGTCGCCAAGTTCCAGGGCCGTCGCCCCCATCAGGACCTTCTTGCCGCGCACGAGCGAGGGGTCGAAGTGGCCGCTGTAGACGTCCTCGAAACTGAGGTGGGGGATCGATTTCTGCTCGATCCCGAAATCGACGGTGAAAGCGCCCTGACGCACCGAGGCATCGGCCAGGAGGGCCGCGACCGATGGCGGCGATTCATCTGAGGCGCCGTAATCGTAATGGCGCACCCTTCCGTCGCCATCCACCGGCACATTGACCGACGCGAGCAAGGAATCATTTAGAAGCGGCGCGATTGGACGATTGCCCGATCTGCGTCTTTCGGCGGCGCCATATGACTCCATCTGTTCGAAAGTCGCCAACGCCACCTGCCCGGGGTGGCGCGATACGGCCGCCGCCAGCGCCTGATCGGACGTGGGGTTGGACGGCGCGCTGAAATCGACATCGACGGCGACCAGGGTCGCGCCGGCCGCAAGCAGATTGTCGATCGCCTGGGCATATCGTCGTCGATCCCATGGCCAGGACTCTGCGGCGACCAGACTTCGGGAATCGATCTCGACGATCGTCAGGCTCTGGCTGGCAGGTAGCTCCAGAACCGAGAACCGCGCAGAGGCGATCACGTCGTCTAGAGGCCGGAAGGCGTTCGCGAGCATTCCAACGCCCGCGAACGCCAGGATCAGCACGGACCAGACGACGACAGAAAGTCGACGTCGACCGAGTTCATCAGCAGCAGCGCGCATGGTCACCGCTTCGGAGGCCGAGGACCACCCTTGCCGGGATCATCCCCACCCGGGTTGCCATTGCCGGGGTTTCCAGTGCCTGGGTTGCCCAAGCCAGGGTTGCCGGAACCAGGGTTACCATTGCCCGGATTACCGCTGCCCGGGTTGCCGGAACCGGGGTTACCGTTGCCGGGGCTCCCCGAGCCAGGGTTACCATTGCGCGGATTACCGTTGCCGGGATCGCCGTTGCCGGGGTTACCCGAGCCCGGGTTGCCGTTGCCAGGGTTGCCGTTGCCGGGGTTACCCGAGCCCGGATTGCCGTTGCCTGGATTACCGTTGCCGGGGTTGCCGGAACCAGGGTTACCATTGCCCGGATTACCGCTGCCGGGATCGCCGTTGCCGGGGTTACCCGAGCCCGGATTGCCGTTGCCAGGGTTGCCGGCGCCGGGGTTGCCCCAGCCCGGATTGCCGTTGCCGGGGTTACCCGAGCCCGGATTGCCGTTGCCTGGATTACCGTTGCCGGGGTTGCCGGAACCGGGGTTCCCCGAGCCAGGGTTACCATTGCCCGGATTGCCCGAGCCCGGGTTACCATTGCCGGGATTGCCGTTGTCAGGGTTACCGGCGCCAGGGTTGCCGTTGCCGGGGTTGCCGTTGCCAGGGTTGCCGTTGCCGGGGTTGCCGGCGCCAGGGTTGCCGTTGCCGGGGTTGCCCGAGCCTGGGTTGCCGTTGCCAGGGTTGCCAGCGCCTGGATTGCCGTTGCCGGGGTTGCCATTGCCGGGGTTTCCATTGCCTGGGTTGCCCGAGCCAGGGTTGCCGGAACCAGGGTTACCATTGCCCGGATTACCGCTGCCCGGGTTGCCGGAACCGGGGTTACCGTTGCCGGGGTTACCCGAGCCCGGGTTGCCGTTGCCAGGGTTGCCGGCGCCGGGGTTGCCCGAGCCCGGATTGCCGTTGCCTGGATTACCGTTGCCTGGGTTGCCGGAACCGGGGTTCCCCGAGCCAGAGTTACCATTGCCCGGATTACCGTTGCCGGGATCGCCGTTGCCGGGGTTACCCGAGCCCGGGTTGCCGTTGCCAGGGTTGCCGGCGCCGGGGTTGCCCGAGCCCGGATTGCCGTTGCCTGGATTACCGTTGCCGGGGTTGCCGGAACCGGGGTTACCCGAGCCCGGGTTGCCGTTGCCAGGGTTGCCGTTGCCGGGGTTACCCGAGCCCGGATTGCCGTTGCCTGGATTACCGTTGCCGGGGTTGCCGGAACCGGGGTTCCCCGAGCCAGGGTTACCATTGCCCGGATTACCGTTGCCGGGATCGCCGTTGCCCGGGTTGCCCGAACCCGGGTTGCCGTTGCCAGGGTTGCCGGCGCCGGGGTTGCCCGAGCCCGGATTGCCGTTGCCTGGATTACCGTTGCCGGGGTTGCCGGAACCAGGGTTACCATTGCCCGGATTACCGCTGCCGGGATCGCCGTTGCCGGGGTTACCCGAGCCCGGATTGCCGTTGCCAGGGTTGCCGGCGCCGGGGTTGCCCCAGCCCGGATTGCCGTTGCCTGGATTACCGTTGCCTGGGTTGCCGGAACCGGGGTTGCCGGAACCAGGGTTACCATTGCCCGGATTACCGTTGCCGGGATCGCCGTTGCCGGGGTTACCGTTGCCGGGATCACCGTTGCCGGGGTTACCCGAGCCCGGGTTGCCGTTGCCAGGGTTGCCGGCGCCGGGGTTGCCCGAGCCCGGATTGCCGTTGCCTGGATTACCGTTGCCGGGGTTGCCGGAACCGGGGTTCCCCGAGCCAGGGTTACCATTGCCCGGATTGCCCGAGCCCGGGTTACCATTCCCCGGATTACCGTTGCCGGGGTTACCCGAGCCCGGATTGCCGTTGCCCGGATTGCCATTGCCGGGATTGCCGTTGCCAGGGTTGCCGGCGCCAGGGTTGCCGTTGCCGGGGTTGCCGGCGCCAGGGTTGCCGTTGCCGGGGTTGCCCGAGCCTGGGTTGCCGTTGCCGGGGTTGCCCGAGACTGGGTTACCATTGCCCGGATTACCGTTGCCGGGGTTACCCGAGCCCGGATTGCCGTTGCCCGGATTGCCATTGCCGGGATTGCCGTTGTCAGGGTTACCGGCGCCAGGGTTGCCGTTGCCGGGGTTGCCGGAACCAGGGTTACCATTGCCCGGATTACCGCTGCCCGGGTTGCCCGAGCCTGGGTTGCCGTTGCCAGGGTTGCCATTGCCCGGATTACCGTTGCCGGGGTTGCCGTTGCCCGGATTACCAGCGCCTGGATTGCCGTTGCCGGGGTTGCCATTGCCGGGGTTTCCATTGCCTGGGTTGCCCGAGCCTGGGTTGCCGGAACCAGGGTTACCATTGCCCGGATTACCGTTGCCGGGATCGCCGTTGCCGGGGTTACCCGAGCCCGGGTTGCCGTTGCCAGGGTTGCCGGCGCCGGGGTTGCCCGAGCCCGGATTGCCGTTGCCTGGATTACCGTTGCCGGGGTTTCCATTGCCCGGATTGCCCGAGCCCGGGTTACCATTGCCCGGATTACCGTTGCCGGGGTTACCCGAGCCCGGATTGCCGTTGCCCGGATTGCCATTGCCGGGATTGCCGTTGTCAGGGTTACCGGCGCCAGGGTTGCCGTTGCCGGGGTTGCCGTTGCCAGGGTTGCCGTTGCCGGGGTTGCCGGCGCCAGGGTTGCCGTTGCCGGGGTTGCCGTTGCCCGGATTGCCAGCGCCTGGATTGCCGTTGCCGGGGTTTCCATTGCCTGGGTTGCCCGAGCCAGGGTTGCCGGAACCAGGGTTACCATTGCCCGGATTACCGCTGCCCGGGTTGCCGGAACCGGGGTTACCGTTGCCGGGGTTACCCGAGCCCGGGTTGCCGTTGCCAGGGTTGCCGGCGCCGGGGTTGCCCGAGCCCGGATTGCCGTTGCCTGGATTACCGTTGCCGGGGTTGCCGGAACCGGGGTTCCCCGAGCCAGAGTTACCATTGCCCGGATTACCGTTGCCGGGATCGCCGTTGCCGGGGTTACCCGAGCCCGGATTGCCGTTGCCTGGATTACCGTTGCCGGGGTTGCCGGAACCGGGGTTCCCCGAGCCAGGGTTACCATTGCCCGGATTACCGTTGCCGGGATCGCCGTTGCCCGGGTTGCCCGAACCCGGGTTACCGTTGCCCGGATTGCCCGAGCCCGGGTTACCGTTGCCGGGGTTGCCATTGCTCGGATTGCCAGCGCCTGGATTGCCGTTGCCAGGGTTGCCGGCGCCAGGGTTGCCGTTGCCGGGGTTGCCCGAGCCCGGATTACCGTTGCCGGGGTTGCCCGAGCCAGGGTTGCCGTTGCCGGGGTTGCCCGAGCCCGGATTACCGTTGCCGGGGTTGCCCGAGCCAGGGTTAGCGTTGCCGGAATCGCCGTTGCCGGGGTTACCCGAGCCCGGGTTGCCGTTGCCCGGGTTGCCGGCGCCGGGGTTGCCCGAGCCGGGGTTGCCAGGATTAGTCGCTCCAGGATTGGCGCTGTTACCGGGGCCCGCTGCGGCATTGTTGCTTGCGTTGGTTGCAGCTGGCGGCAGTGAAGCGTTTCCGCTTGAAGCGGAGTTTCCTGCCGCAGCGGTGGACGTCGCAGTTGAAGACGTCGTTGGAACCGGAGTCGTGCTTGTGGTCGTAGCCGATGTTGTCGTCGTCGCGGCCGTCGAGGTGCCTGATGTGGACGCCGTCACAGTAGTGGCTGCTGGCGCGGCCGCTGGGGGGTTCTGAACCAGACCATCGGTCAAGGCCTCGTAGTCCAGACTCGGCGCCGCAACGGGAGCCGCTTCCGTCGGAACTGCAGCCGCCGGTGTGGAAACCTCGACGCTGGACGGTTGTTGGCGTGGAACCAGGGCGGTGGCGCCCGCCGCCACGTCGCTGACGGCATTGCCGTTATTGGCACGAACTTCGACCAGACCTTCTGCGACATGCACGCGGTCGCCCATGGGGTCGACGGTGACTGTAAATGTCGTCCCCTTCACCACGGCGGCAAGCAGCGGCGTCTCCACGCGGAAGTGCGGCTGCCTCTGCCGATCGACCTGGAAAAGGGCCGAGCCGAGGTCCTGCAAGACCCGCGTCATGCCTCCGACTTCTGGCGCGAGCGTGGTGCGACTGTTCGGCCCTACCACGACCCTTTGCTGACCGTTCGTGATCATCGCACGGCCGTTTCCGCCTGTCGTGACGCTGGTTCCGGTCGGTAATACCTGCCCAACCGAGCCGTTTGCAGCGGGCCGCGCCGGTATGGCCACGCGAACAACGCCCGCCACTTCCCTGATGCGCCATTCATCCGCCAGAGCCTGGGTCGGGTAGCGCACAAAGAAGAAGAGGATCGCGAAGAATATTGCGTATCGATTGGCCAACACACACTCCAGACATTCTGTTTGATGTTCTGGATATCAGGACGTGCCTGCCAAGCTCTTAACTGGTGATATTAACACGATTTTTAGCCCGAACGCCGTAAATGATCTCCTGTGTTTGGAGAACGGCGTGCGTCATATTTTTTCGACTTCATGGTTAAGAACAATCAGCGTCCTGTGGGGGATGGTGGCGGTGCTGACCATGGCTGTCGCGGGACCGGTTCGCGCGGACGCTGAGCCGGCCTCGACGCCGGACGCCGGATGCGCCGGATGTCTGATCCTGACCAGCATGCTGATCCAGGGGGTGACCGCCTATCCACTCGCCGATCTCGCCGACACCTATGACCAGCAATTGGCGCAGCGCGTCTCGGTGGGTGATCTGGTGCAGTCCGCTAATGCGATCACCGCGCGTTATCGCAACGACGGATATTTTCTGACCCGCGCCGTCGTCGCCGAGACCGACCCCGCCATCGGCGCCGCCCGCATCGTGGTGTTTGAAGGCTATATCTCGGAACTGAAACTGACCGGCGATGGCGCACGCGCCGTCGAACCGATCCTGAAGCCCTTGGTGAACCAGCGCCCCCTCACCATCGGCGAACTGGATCGCCGTCTGTCGCTGGCGTCCGACGTGCCCGGCGTCAAACTGACCAGCCGCATCGAGCCGATCATCGGCGACCCGGCCCAACACCGCCTGGTTGTCGAGACGGCAATGACCTCGGGCAGCGCCGGCGTCTATGTCGACAATCGCGGTTCCGAAACGCAGGGTCCGTGGCAAGTCTACCTGTCCGGCGCCCGCAACTCGACCTTTATGGCCGGCGACCAGATCACATTGGGCGTGCTGACGGTGCCGGATCGCCCTGACGAACTTACCTATATCGATGCGTCCTACTCTGCCGTCGCGCCCGGATTCGGCCGCGTCCGCTTTGGCGTATCAGGCTATGAGACGGATGCGCCGCTTCAAAACGCATCGGGCTGGGTCGGGGGGAGCAGCCGCATGGCCTCGGTCACGCTCTCGCATCCTCTGGTCCGTTCGCGCGACAAGAACCTCTGGCTCAACGCGGGACTGGATGTCCGTCGCGTCGAGCAGAACTACGTCGCCACGGGTCGCACCGACGAGACCCTGACCGTGGCGCGGATGTCGGTGGCGGGACAGCGGCGTTCCAGCTCCGGCTGGATGGCCGGCTCAATTCAGCTGTCGAAAGGGATTGACGCCTTCGGCGCCACGACCGAGCGCTCGCCGCTGAATACGCGCTACGACGCGACGGGCGAGTTCTTCAAGGTCAACGCCCAGGTCAGCGCCTATCGCGATCTCAGCAAGTATGTCGGCGTCTATGTCGAGGCCTCAGGCCAATGGTCGGACGACGCCTTGCTCAGCTCCGAAGAGTTCTTCGTCGGCGGCCCGACCTACGGCCGGGCGTATGACTATGGCGAAGCCAGCGGCGACAAGGCCGTCGCCGGGATGATTGAGGCGCGGGTCGGATATGATCCCAAGGGCGACTTTATCACCTTCGCTCAGGCTTTCGCCTTCTTCGACACCGCCAAGGTGTGGAACAAGACGCCTGGTCGCGACTGGTCCGAACAGCTGACGTCTGCCGGCGTCGGTTCACGCATCACCTTCGACCGCAAGGCCACCCTGCGTATCGAGTTCGCCAAACCCCTGTCCCGCGCGCCCTATAACCAACCTGACAAAGGCTGGCGCACCTTTGTATCGCTGTCGAAACAGTTCTAAGCGCGCACGGAAGTACTTGCTATGCGCTGCGGCGGATCGCGACGCGGCGAACGGCCCGCCTAAATCGGCGTCACGTTTGAAGTCGTATTGTTTGGAAGAAGTGGCGCACCCGGAGCGATTCGAACGCCCGACCCTCAGATTCGTAGTCTGGGAAAGAGGCCTGCAAAATCAGAATTTTACATTGTTCTTCATGTAACAATGAATCTGGTACTAAGCAGGCGCTTATGGGAGTTACACGAACGATCCCTCAGCCCGCGCCGGTGGAGTGTCTATTAAATTGACGGTAGAGAGTCGGCGCGCACGTGCAGGAGGATACCCTTCCAACGAGGGAAAAGCCGGTAACACCCCAATCTTACTCGTGCGTGTCACCTGAGCAGACTTTCTTGACGCATGTGTATTTGGCCAGCTTGGCATCTCGCGCGCAGCATTGCGCCAAGCTCGCAATTTCTGACGGACGCGCGCCGCGCTCAATTCCAGCGAAAGAATGATTGCAAGGTCAGACGAGAATACATCGTCAGATCATCATTTCTTCCGATCGTTGGGCCTATCCGGTCCCCGTTGTCACCAACGACTTCGAGGAAGTCGATAACAACGAAATGTCGTTCCGCATGCGCACGCGGGCGACCACCTCACAGGCTCGGAGATAGTAAAATCCGCTTAATCAAACACGGAAGCAAATCGCTAATCATACAATCTCAGCTAGCATTAATGGGCAGTCGATATGGTGTGGAGACATCAAGAGAGAATGTCGCATGACCTATACGATTCAAAACGCATATGTCGTTACTGCAGCGCTATTTTCAGCCATGCTGTTGATGGCGCAGCCAGCTTACGCGGGACCGCAAAGCGGGTCATTTCGGCTCCGCGCTACAGTACCGCTCTCCTGCTGGGTCAGGCCTGAGACTGCTATGCAAGCCGTAACCGGTGCCGAAGGGTCGGTGACAGAAGCGTGCAACAATCCAGGCGGCTTCACCGTCACAGCAAATTATCGCCCGTTGCGTGGCGATGAAAGCGCGAGTCTAACATATGGAACCAGCGTTTTGGACCTGGCGGAGGCCTCTGGAAAGATTGTCAGTCAGTCAAACCGAGCCGCAATCCGCAAAATGAGCTATCGGTTCGACGCCGTGAAAGTCGATACCCCGTTGATTGTGGTCCTCACCATTCGCCCGATCTGATACGCGCAAATCTCGGCTCTACATGGGTTGGACTGAGATGGTGAGCACGTCGGAATAGCGCCCTGCCCTAAGTCCGCTCACGCTATCGACATCAAACCCGAGACTGAAATGGTCGAACCGTTCAGTCCCTCCGCCCACGCGCATTGAGGAGGGCTGGTTCAGTTGGTAACGCTCGCCGTCCAGCATGAGAGCATAAGGCACACTCCAGCCCGTAGTGCCAAGCGACAGACGACCGTGATTCTCAGAAGAGAAGCTGACGACATATCCACGGGTGCTTTGAACCTGAAGTTGAACCGGTGACTGGTGCAGGCCTTCGGAAAGTTCACCCAGGTCGATTGTGGCTCCGGAACCTGCACGACGACTGACGGCGCCTGCAAGCTGGATGGCGGTCACAGGGCGGACCTGAAGCTCAAGCGAGAGATCGCGGCTCGTGAGCACGTCCAGTTCTTGCCCTACCCCTTGTAGCCTGAGTTGCTGGGAGAATGAGCCGTCTCCCCGAAGTTTCGAGGCGTCCACCATGAGAGATAATGAGCGGGTCACGGTCTCACCCGGCCCCACGACAAGGGGTCGGCCCGACACCATACGCGAACTTTTTCCGGTACGGGGCGTCAGGTCTCGGCCGCCCTCCTCGTCCACCAGCGTATAGGGCACGCGCTCGGTTCCGGGGCCCGCCAGACCATAGGGTTCGCCCAGGAGTTCTGCTTCCAGCGTGCCAGTGCATGTACCGTTACCCGAGTTCGTCAGAGCGAGCTGAAACTGCTTGAACGGCACTTCCCCGCTGTAGGGATCGTGGTTTTCTATCGACCACCTGGCGCTCATGACGTCCATTATCAACCGGCATTCTGACGAGGTCTGTGATGTGACTTGAGCGTCGACGGGTGCAGCGAAGGTTGCGGCCCACGAAAGCATGAAAACTGGGATCGCCCGCATGGCCGCTGTCCTTGTGCAGATCATTCTGGAACCTCGATGATTTGGAGGTTCAGCAACCCTTCGGTATCGGCCGGAACCTGGAACTCAAAGGCCGTACCCTCAATGTCGCGAAGCTCAACGCTGTACCGGCTACCAGGCTTCAGGCCGGAAAGTGCAAAGCGGCCAACGCGGTTAGTGAACACATTGACCGGAGGAGCGTCAGGGTCCGTCATGGAGCGCATCACGCCGGCCGCCAGACCGACAGCCTCTCCGCCCGACCGTTGCAGCGTGCCGTAGGCAGTGACGAACGCATCCGTGCCAACCGTGAATGCAAAGCCGCTTCGGTTTGCAGGCTTGACCCGGAACACACCTGATCCGATGTCGTAACCGCGAGGCGGATCAAGGACGTCATAGCGGATCGATTGATCGACAAACGGCGTCAGGAAGCTGAAAACGGCAGGGCCAAGGGCGCCGGAGCTGGCGATATAGCGACCGTCTTCGAGACTGTCACCGATGATCACACGTCGCCCCTGCAGACTTTCATGCCCGCCGACGATGGCAAAGCTGTTATTGATGCGTCGTCCGATGCCGAACCGTCTGCCCGTAATCGCCAAGGACGTGCCCACGCTGAGTGTCGTCGCAGTTCGGTCGGATACGGACGAAAAATCTTCGCCCGTCGCTGATTGGGTGAACGCCACGGTTCCGCGATTGCCGACATAATCAGCGTAGGCCGACACGTTTGCAGGACCATCGCTGTAACCGACCAAGGCACCGTAGCCTACGCTGCCCACCCTGCCATCCCCGCTCTTAGTATAGCTGGCGACGGCGCTGTTGGTACGCTGATCGTACGCCACTTCAGCGCGTCGCTGGAAGTCTGGCTGCCATGTGATTGAAAATCTGAGCCCGACATCCTGGCGGTCGCCGGAGCGAAACGCCGCTCGACCATAGTCCGCCCCGATCGAAGCACGCACGCGAGGTGTGACTCTGTAATTCAGTGTGGTGGTCACACGCCAAGTGGGATCGAGATCCGCCCGGAAGGTTTGATAGGTCGCGTTGGCTGTTCCGTACAGCCGCGCCGAGAAGTAGCGGCTGTACTGAGCCGAGGCTGACCACTCCGAAAAATTTTGCAGAGCTACGTTGCCCAAAGTCGAAAAACGCTCGGAGGTGAAGTCAGCCTGAAGCGTCAGATAATCAGCCTGTTCCCCGCGGTCGAACTGACGATCGTAGCTGATCCCCCCGGCATAACCGGCGCCGGATTCGCTGTTACTGCCTGCCGCGTTGATTTGCAGGCGGGATCCATCTCGCAAGATCAACTGGGTTTCGCCGTAGAACCCCTGGACTGCCTCGCTGAGTTGAAGCCCCATGCCTACTGCGGGCCTGCCCACGAACGCCTTCCGGTAAAAGCCGGTAAATGCAGGGTCGCCATCGTACGTCGGCGAGCCGAAAAAGTTCTCGGACGAAACGCCGAGAAAAGCGCCGTATTCGAAGTCTCCCGGTTCGAGGTCGATCGGATCGAGATAGGCGGAATAGTTGAGGAGTTGAGTTCGTCCGGTTAGATCGCGAATCCTGACCTCAACGTCGTTGCTCCCGGCAAGCAGGGGCAGCGAACTGAGGTCGTACGGCCCTGCATCGAGCTGTAGCTCACGGAAAACCACGCCGTTGCGCAGAATGGTGACTGTTGAATTCTGTTCGAGCAGCAATTGGCGATTGCCCTGAAGGATATCGCTGCGGAAGGCATTGAAGCGCCTGCGCTGACGCGAAACACCAATGCCGCCTAGCGGCACATAACCTTGCCGACCGCGAAACTCGGGGTCCAGATCGCCCAGGTACCAGCGTCGATAAGCTTCGGGTTCATCATAGACCAGGCGCGCGTATCGCCGGTCGAACTCGGTTGTTCCGTCAACCGCTCGGCCACCCCGAGCTTCCGCCTCGAAAACAATATTGCCAAATCTGACTGCGCCCGACACTAGCCCGGCGGGATCGATCTGGCCGTCCTGCGCAGTGGCGAAGGCGTCGAGATTCACATAGGCGGAAAATAGTTCGGGCTGGATCGATGACTCGGCCTGCCGAGTGCCGGCGGTGAATATCTCTCCTTGCGATCGCCGCGCGGGGTCGATTTTGAGAATGGCCACGGACAGCGTCGAAGCATCATAAGCCAGTGAAACGCCAGCGGAAGAGATATCCTCACTTTCGAACATTAGGCGCTCGCCGATTAGTGACGTGATCTCGGCCAAGGCTTGGGGATTCACAACATCGCGGAGCAAATCGAGGAAGGTCGCGCGGTCGATCAACACGCGGTCGTCAGCCGTCAAGGTGATCGGCAGTTCACCCAATGCCCGTCGTCCGAACAGAAGCGGTGCAGTGAGCTGTAAATCCCGGTCATACGGGTTCACGTCGGGCCGGGTTACACTTTGATCACCGGGCACCTGCACCGCCGATCTAGGCTGCGCGTCCGGCACGGCCTGGACTGTAGCCGGCGCGTTCAAATCGTATTCTGGCGCGGTTCGAATAATCCCGCTTGTCCAATTGCCCCCAAGTGCGGTGAGAGCCAGGGCGACCCCGGCAATCATCCGGCGAAACTCAGCTTGATAGGCCCGTCGCCGAACGCCTGTCCGGTTGGGACCGTCAGAACCCGCTCCCCGCCTTGCGGCGGGACATAGCCGACCCCGACCGCGCCGCTGATCTGGCCAGCAGAGAGCGTGATCTTCAGAGGCTGGCCCGACCGATCGACGCCTTCAAGGATCCAGTTTACGCCGCTCATGACCGCATGACGCTGGCCCGTATTACGCAAGCGAACCTTCACGACGGGCAGGGGAGATGTGTCCACGGTCGCGGTCGGCACGACGGGCGTACCAGTGAGGGCTTCGATCGATGTTTGCGTCGTCACAGGCGCCGCCGGCTGCTGAATTTCGGCGGCCTCGACAGAGACCACCTGGACGGCGGATTCTGTGCTGGGCGGCGCGACGATGATGAGCGTCTTCATGTGATAAACGACCTGAACCGCGGCGCTTCCCACGTCAGTCGATCGAGATTCGAAATCGACAGGCAACTGTCTGATTTCCATATAATAGGCCATCGAGGCAGCGGCAGCTGGATCGCCGATCCATTGCGCCCTGATGATCTGTCGAGCGCCGGGCGCCGCAATGCCTTGTGGCGGGAAAACGAGGAAATCTTCGTCAGCCGGGGTCTCGGTGATTGTCCCGTCCGCATTGAATGTTATGCGTGTGATGCTAGTTTCGTACGGAAGAGGCGTGGATGCGATATTCTGCACTTCGATCCGGGCCGAAGCGCCCGCACCAAGGGTACTTATCTCGCTGACCATTGGCGATACCCGCATGGCCCACGCATTGCCCGTCAAGGCACAGACAACAAGCGTCACCAATATCATCAAGGCGACAGGCAACGATCTGGACCGAAGCGAAACTGACATGCGTGCTCTCAAGCGACCGCTGAACCGATGGCGGCGGCGACTATATTTGGGGCGAAACATGAAAGGAGAGTATCCGAAGACACTCTCCTCTCTGTCGTGTCGTAATGCTTAGATGTCGGTGTCGAAGCGGACGGTGATCACGTCCTCATACGTACCGGCCACCAGGCCCTTGCCGGGCTTGCCGGCGAAGAAGCGCATGCTCAGGCCCGAGCGCCAGGCACCCAGGGTCTTCTGCTCGGAATCGTCGTTCGCGGCGACGACGAGGCTCGTTTCGCTGCCGGCCTGGAAGGTTGCCGAAACCGAGTAAGGGATGTTTGCTTGGAACTGGTTGCTGTCAAAAGCGCCAGGAGCACTGTTCACCAGACCTTGAGCCGACTTCGTAATGGTCATGGTGTTGGCCGTGTTGCAGCCGGCGGTGCCGCTGGCGATATCCAGCTGGATATTGTCACGCAGGTCGAACACGGTGTCCGAACCCAGATCGGACTGACCCTCAACGCCGATCTGGCCCAGGTCGATGACCTGTTGGCTGCCGTTGCCGCCGCCGGTGAACAGTACGCAGTCGGCCGGCACGAAGCCGGTGATGCGCCAGCTGTTGGTTTGGGCGTCGTTCAGCTCAAGCGTCGTGGCCGTCGCCGTGCCGTTCGAGTTCTTGCCGCGGACCGTATAGGTCGTGACGGGCGTGTTGCCGCCGCGCAAGCTGTTCGTCGTCACGTTGACGCTTTTGGTCTGAGCCGTCGCCACCGAAGCGGTCAGGGTCATGGCGAGGACGGCGGCGCCGCCGAGCAGGCTTGTGATCGTTTTCATTGGGTGTTTCCGTAGTTGTATTGATGAGATGTCGGGAAACCCAAAACAATAATGGGCCCCACAGCCAGGTGGATAAATCGTTAAATAACGTCGGTCAACTTAAAAACTCATGAAAACCAAAATAATAATATATTCTTCAGTTTCGTTTACGTCAAAAGATAAACCCCACCTACTATTGCGTAGATGACGAATCTCGATTTCTAAGATATATAATGAAGTTTAAACTATATTCCGGCGCGCAAAGTCATCGTTATGACGTCGCTATACTTGCCCGCAAGCAAACCGGGGGCCGGAGGCGACGCTATGGCCAATGTAATGAGGCCATCGCCGGCCGAGATGTGATCACCCGTGCTGATGACAGCGCCCGCTCCTGACATCTGACCGGCAGTGAAGGTGCGCTGCGCGACGCGCGAAGATGCTGGCCCCCGCAGCGGAAGGGCGATACTCAAGGCGTAATCAAGAGTGCCCGCGAACCCACCCTGACCTTGCGGATTGAGCTCATGCACCAGCCCGCCTCCCGACTGGACTTCCAGCTCAAACGGCACGTTGCACGAAAGCGCGAAGCCCACTTTGACGGAACGCGCGCCCGAATTTAAATCGCCCAAGTCCACATCAGCAATGTCAGGAAGTTCGCAAAGTGACCGAATGTCCCCCTCAATAGAAATCGCGACTTCATTGGAGGCAGGCAGCGGAGAACCGTGATCGGCAGAAAGCGATGGACTCGCCACCACGACACAACAGATAGACGCAGCTGCAAACAGCGCGATTTTTACGGCCACAGAGCCAGCATTTCTGCGCAAGCGCTTGATCGCCATTCCCAACCCCTGCCCCAGACGCCTTCCCGGCGCCCCTCTCAGTCACACCCTTACAAAAGCCGGGCCATGCCAATTTGGGACACCCTTGATCTATTGAGGTGGGAAAATGCAAGAGAAATTAACACTTCCTTAACGATACCGCATTTTCGCGCGGGCGATTCGCTATTCACACGAACATCCGTTCGATCCTTCGGGCCGACAACCCCTGCTCGATGTGTGCCAATATGGCAACCGAGCGGTACATGAGTTTGAAAACGCCGGCGCCGATTTCGCAGGTCCCCGCTACGGACTCCGTGACGCCCTGCCTGAAGTGCGGATCGACCGCGCCAATGCGGTTGCATTCGGCGGGCAAGACGGTTCCCACTGACTGCGTCGAGAATTCCGACAAGCGGCAGATGATCCTTCCCTGGACCTTCCAAGAAGAAGCCTGCCACCCCAAGTATGGTGCAAAATTAGGCAGCCCATTTCGCATTCTTCGCTCGCGCCCAGACCTCGCCGATGCTCCGGCCCTCCGCCGTGTCGATCAGTGACCCGTACGCTTGTACTCAAAGACGAAGATGCGGCCGTCAGTCAGTTCGGCGATGAAGTCGGGGTAGGTGCGCTGGGTCGGGTCTGGAGCTAGAATGACGCCGATGTCGGGCGACGTTGCGGAGCAAGTGCTCACCGCCTTCAGGCTGCGCGGCGCACGGCCTTTAGGTCTTCGTCGCTTCCGTCGAGGCACGATCTGCGCGATCCCTCTCAACGCTCGACCGATCGGCTATGGCGATGCCGGCGCGGCCCACACGCGCCTGTTCTGGATGACCGAAAAAAGAACATCCTGTGTGCTAGGCGGGAGGCACCTCGACCGACGGCGCTTATGGTGCAGACGCCTAACGCCGCCCTGACAATCGCCTACAATGCTAGCAGCATTCCTTGGAAGGCTCGCCAACTTACCGGGCAAACCGGCTGATGGCGCGGCTGGCCCGGGCTGAGAGAGTCCGAGCCGCAGACCAGAAAAGGCAAATTCTATTGCCCTCTCGACATCTATGGCCTCCGCCATGCGCGGGGTTTGGATATCTCCATCGCGGGCGGATCGGACGCAGAGATCATGTCCCAGCTTGAGCACGCCACCGACAGGGCTGCTAAAAAATTTCCGCCGTCAGGCCGATAGACGCCGCATAAACGTATGGCGCGCAGGACCGCATGGACAGTGTCGTGAGCCTTCGCGAAGCCAGAAAAGCCCAAGACGCCAAGACCAAGGCATGAACGTCGACTGTAAACTCAAGTGTAAACGGACTGTGAACTCGCCCGCCCCACACAGGGAGTTCCACTACCTATGTCATTGAAAAGAAAGTGGCGCACCCGGAGCGATTCGAACGCCCGACCCTCAGATTCGTAGTCTGATGCTCTATCCAGCTGAGCTACGGGTGCGGCTGCCTTGCGGCGAGGGCGGGTCTTTAGCCGGTGGATCGGGCGGACGCAAGCGGGGGAATGCAGTTTCTGCGTCTGAAGCTGTTGGCGTGGCGGCTGCGACGGCTTAGGCCTGTCTGACGCTCCCCTGCTTTCGGATCTTCCATGCGTTTCTTCCGTCGCCAGATCGCTGCTGTGCTGGTTCCCGTCCTCATGGCGGGATGCCAGACCGCGACAGACATCCACGGCGCGCACTCGCCGACGACAGCGTCGCCGCCGGCCGTGTCGGCCCCGTCGTCGGCCGCATCGCCCGCTCGGGGGCCGTTCGTGGCGGCGGCGAATCCGCTGGCGGTCGAGGCGGGGATGACCGTGTTGCGGCGCGGCGGATCGGCCGTGGATGCCGCAGTGGCGATCCAGGCGGTGCTGGGCCTGGTGGAGCCGCAGTCGTCGGGCCTGGGGGGCGGGGCCTTCCTGATGAGCTATGACGCCGAGACCGGGACCGTCACGGCCTATGACGGGCGCGAGACGGCGCCGGCGTCAGCGACGCCCGAACTGTTCTATGAGGACGGCAAGCCCCTGTCCTTTGTCGACGCGGTGCTGTCGGGCCGCTCGACCGGGGCGCCGGGGGCGGTGGCCATGCTGGCCATGGCGCAAAAGGATCATGGCAAGCTGGCCTGGCGCGATCTGTTCGGGGACGCCGAACGGCTGGCGCGCGACGGGTTCACGGTCAGTCCGCGTCTAGCCGGCATGATCAATGGACGCAGTCCTCAGGCGCGGACGCGGTGGGCCAGCGCCTATTTCACCAAGCTGGACGGCACGCGGTATCAGGCGGGCGATACGTTGAAGAACCCCGCCTACGCCGACACGGTCGCGCGACTGGCGCAGCAGGGGCCGGGCGTCGTCTATGGCGGGCCGATCGGGCGCGACATCGCGGCGGCGGTTCGCGAAGGACCGCGTCCCGGCGGTCTGACCGAGGCGGACATCGCCGGCTATCGCCCTTTGCGCCGCGACGCTCTTTGCCGGCCGTATCAGGCCTATGTGGTCTGCGTGCCGCCGCCGCCGTCCAGCGGGGTGGCGTTGCTGCAGTTCCTGGCCATGGCCGAGGCGACGCCGGATCTAGACAAGGGGGCCAAGAGCCCTGAAGCCTGGGTCGCCTTCGGGCGTTTGCAGCGGCTGATGTATGCCGACCGGGACCGCTATATCGGCGACAACGACTTCGTCGGCGTGCCGATCGCCGGGCTTCTGGATCGCGACTATGTCGCGTCGCGCGCGGCCCTGGCCCCGCAGGTGAACGGCCCGGTCGAGGCCGGCGCCCCGACGGGATCGCCGCCGCGCGGGGTCGACCAGACCGCCGAGCCGGGCGGCACCTCGCACATGGTCGTGGTGGACGCCTGGGGCAATGCGGTCAGCATGACCACGACGGTCGAGAGCATCTTCGGCAACGGCCGGATGGTCGACGGCTTCTTCCTGAACAACCAGCTGACGGATTTCTCCTTCACGCCGCAGGAGGACGGACATCCGGCCGCCAATGCCGTGGCAGCGGGCAAGCGGCCGCGCTCTTCGATGACGCCGGTGCTGATCCTGGATCGTCAGGGGCGGCTGGTCGGCGCCATCGGCTCGCCAGGCGGGTCCAGCATCCTGGCCTATGTCGCCAAGGCCCTGGTCGGGACGATGGACTGGGGCCTGTCGATGCAGGAGGCGATCGCCCTGCCCAATCTGGTGGTGCGGGGCGAGATGGTCGGGGCCGACACCGACATGATCGCGCCGGATATCCGCAACGCCCTGGCGGCGGCGGGCATGGCCCTGAAGCCCAACGCCACCGAGACCTCGGGCCTGCACGGCGCGATCTGGCGCGACGGTCGCTGGGACGGCGGGGCCGATCCGCGTCGCGAGGGCGTGGCGCTCTCGGAAGTTCGCTAAAGGCTCAGCGGCCGGGACGGATTGACAGCTGGAAGGCCAGCAGGCCCTCGCTGACGTCGGTGTCCAGGCCGTTCATGCCGCGCAGACCCTTGCCGGCGTCGATCTCGCGATAGACGACGCCGAACGAGGTCTGCATGTCGCCCTTGCGATAGGCCACGCCGATCGAGGCGTCGCCGAGGAAGCTGCCCTTGTCCTGGGTATAGCCGGAGCGAGCGTAGTCGCCGTCGCGGGTGCGGGCGAAGTTGTAGCCGACGGCTCTGCCGGATCCGGCGGCATACAGATACCAGCGCGGCCGCTCTCCGAAACGCTCGCGGCCGTTGGGGGCCAGACGATCCAGCCCCTCGCCGATCTTCAGCGTGACGCCGGCCTCGGCCGAACGGCCTTCGCTGCCGACGCCCAGGCCTGCGTGGGGCGTCAGGCTGACCTCCAGGCCGGAGGCGGTATGGCCGCGCGCGCCGCGGAAACCGCGCACATAGCGCAGATCATAGGCGTCGGGGTCCAGTTCGGCCCGATCGACGGGTGTCACCGGCAAGGGAGAGCCGTCAGCGCGGCGCAGACGGCCGGCCGTCTCCAGCGTCACCCGGTCGGTGAAGTCGGTGCGATCGATCCAGACGTCGTTGCGCGTGCTGGCGGACAGGCCGGATCGGTCGTCGGAACGGAAGGCGGTCGGGATTTCGATCTGGGCGCCGAACCGGGCGTCAGGTGCGACGCGGAAACTGGTCTGTTCAGTCAGGCGCGCCTCGACATCGGGCGAGGCGTCGAAGGCGTTGGGGGCCCAGGTCTGTGCGCAGGCGGCGCTCGCGCCGGCCATCGCCAACACGCCCCCAAAGCCGACAATACAGGCCTTTAATCGCATTCGGTCTCCCCACCGATCCGCTGGACACACACTGCAACCCTCAGGCGCAAGAGTCCAACGGCTTTTGGTCATGGTTTCGTCGCTTTTGAACGAGGACGACCAGCAGCGGTTCCCAAACGAAAAAGGGCCCCGCTGTCGCGGAGCCCTTCGGGTCGATTGGTGCAGATGGCCTTACTGGCAAGCCAGGCACTCGTCGTAGTCGGTCTTAGGCAGGGAGAAGAGATCCGGCTGATTGGGATCGATCACCTCTTCGGCCTTGTCCTCGGCGCCTGCGAAGGCGGCGCGCTGCACCGACTTAGAGCGTAGATAGTACAGCGACTTCACGCCGCGCTCCCAGGCGGACCAGTGCAGCATGTGCAGGTCCCATTTGTTTACGTCGCCGGGGATGAACAGGTTCAGCGACTGGGCCTGGCAGATTTGCGGCGCGCGGTCGGCGGCCAGTTCGATCACCCAGCGCTGGTCCAGTTCGAAGGCGGTCTTGAACACGCCCTTCTCGTCCTCGTTCAGGGCGTCGAGGTGCTGGACCGAACCTTCGTTCTCCAGGATGGAGCTCCACACCGCCTCGGTGTTGATGCCCTTGTCGTCGAGCAGCCGCTCCAGATAGGGGTTCTTGACCGCAAACGAGCCCGACAGGGTCTTGTGGGTGTAGATGTTGGCCGGGATCGGTTCGATGCCGGCGGACGTGCCGCCGCAGATGATCGAGATCGAGGCGGTCGGGGCGATGGCCAGCTTGTGGCTGAACCGCTCCATCACGCCGCGCTCTTCGGCGTCCAGGCACGGACCCTTCTCTTCGGCCAGCAGGCGGCTTGCCTTATCGGCCTCGCGACGCAGATGCTTGAACAGGCGCATGTTCCACGACTTGGCCATGGCGCTTTCGAAGGCGACGCCCTGCCCCTGCAGGAAGGAGTGGAAGCCCATCAGGCCCAGACCCACCGAACGCTCGCGCTTGGCCGAATAGACGGCGGCGGCCATGGCGGGCGGGGCGCGGCGGATGAAGTCCTCCAGCACGTTGTCCAGGAACCGCATCAGGTCCTCGACGAAGCGCGGCTCCTCGCGCCATTCCAGGAAGGTCTCGGCGTTGACGGACGACAGGCAGCAGACGGCGGTCCGGTCCACGCCCAGATGGTCGCGGCCGGTGTGCAGCATGATCTCGGCGCACAGGTTCGACTGTTTGACCTTCAGGCCCAGGTCGCGCTGGTGCGGCGCCATCTGGCGGTTCACCGTGTCCGAGAAGATCAGATAGGGCTCGCCGGTCTGCATGCGGATGTCGAGCAGCTTGGTCCACAGCGAACGGGCGTCGACGGTCTTCATGACTGCGCCGTCCTTGGGCGACTTCAGATCGAAGGTTCCGCCGACCTTGACCGCCTCCATGAACTCGTCGGTGACGTTGATGCCGTGGTGCAGGTTCAGGGACTTGCGATTGAAGTCGCCCGACGGTTTGCGGATCTCCAGGAACTCTTCGATTTCCGGGTGGTGGATGTCCAGATAGACGGCGGCCGAACCGCGGCGCAGCGAACCCTGGCTGATCGCCAGCGTCAGGCTGTCCATCACGCGGATGAAGGGGATGATGCCCGAGGTCTTGCCCGCGCCCTTCACCTTTTCGCCGATGGAGCGGACGCCGCCCCAATAGGTGCCGATGCCGCCGCCGTTGGAGGCCAGAGCCACGTTCTCGTTCCAGACGTTCTGGATGCCGTCCAGGCTGTCGCCCACCGCGTTCAGGAAGCAAGAGATGGGCAGGCCGCGATCCGCGCCGCCATTCGACAGGACCGGGGTCGCCGGCATGAACCACAGGCGGCTCATATAGTCATACAGGCGCTGGGCGTGTTCGGCGTCGTCCGAGAAGGCGGTCGAGACCCGCGCGAACATGTCCTGATAGCTTTCGCCCGGCAGCAGATAGCGATCTTCCAGCGTCTTCTTGCCGAAATCCGTCAGCAGTTCGTCGCGCGAGCGGTCGACCTGGACCGATTTGACCACGGTCAGGTGGGGGCGCTCCGGCGTCGGCGTCGCCGCAACGCCTTGGAATTCCGTCGTCTTCAATGCCTCGCCGCCAGCCATTACGATCCCCATCGATTGTCTCGCATACCAGATATTGTGTCTGCTGTGCTTAATGAGAACTAAATCACCGGTTTGCCCCCGTTCCAAATTGGATTTTTTTGGCTCCGCGTGGTGACAAATCTGACTCTGTGGACATCGCGGTGATTCGCGTCGGTGGACTCGCTGGAATCAAAGGCTTTCCGGCTGCTCCGCAGTTACTCACAGGCCCAATTTTTTCTTTGGAGGAACATGGCGAGAGCTTGGCCGTTGGCTCGCCCATGACGCTTTCCGATGTCCGCGCCTTTTTGATACGCGCCCTGACGGTCGCCCGCACGGAAATCGCCGCGCTTCTGGCTCTGCTGGTCGTCGCCGGCGGCGTTCTGACCTTCGCCGGCCTCGCCGATGAGATGACCGAGGGCGAGGGCCAGGCCTTCGATCTTCATGTCCTGGCGCTGATGCGGCCCTATGCTGACGATCCCGGCCGACCGTGGGGGCCGTGGTGGCTGAAGGAGGCGGCGGCGGACATCACCTCGCTGGGCGGCATCTCTGTGCTGGGGCTGTTCGCCCTGATCGTGATCGTCTTCCTGCTGAGCCAGCGGAAATGGCTGTCGTCCCTGCTGCTGGTCATAGGCCTGGCCGGCGGCGTCGCGCTGTCGGAAGGCCTGAAGGCGGTGTTCGAACGCGCCCGGCCCCCTGCCGCCGCTCAGGCGGTGGAGACGATCAACGCCAGCTTCCCCTCCGGCCACGCCCTCTTGTCCACCGTCTTCTATCTCAGCGTCGCCGTCATGCTGACCCGCGCCTTCCCGCGCGAGCGTTTCAAGGTCTTCGTCCTGGGCGTCGGCATTCTGCTGGCCCTGCTGGTCGGGCTGACACGCATCTATCTGGGAGCCCACTGGGCCACCGACGTCTTCGCCGGCTGGGCGGTCGGCGCGGCCTGGGCCATGGCCCTGTGGCTGGTCGCCTATGGGGTGGCGCGCTGGCAGAAGCGCCACCGTGCGGCGCTGCAGGACGAAGCCTCCCCGATCGAAACCGCGCCCGACCCGACCAAAGTCTAGGCCCGCGACCCGCCTCGCGGCAGGCTAGTCTGAAGACATGTCGGAGACGCACGCCATGGATCACGCCGCCCTCTACGCCGAACGCCTGAAGACCCCCGACCAGGCCGCAGCCCTGATCGTCTCGGGCGCCAAGGTCGCCATGGGCCTTGGCGTGTCCCAGCCGCCCGCCCTGCTCAAAGCCTTGGCCGAACAGGCCGCGCGCGGCGAGGTGGAGGATGTGAACCTCTATTATCTGCTCTCGACCGCCATCGCCGGGGAGACGGTGCTGCGCTATGAACTGATGGACCGGATCCGCCCGTGGAGCCTGTTCCACAGCGCCATCGAACGCCGGCTGGAACAGCGCGCACACGAGGAGGGTCGCCCCAACCCCGTGCAGTTCATCCCCACGGGCTTTCAGCAGTCGCCCCGCCTTCTGTGCGACGAGGTCAAGGTGGACACCCTTATTTGCACCGTCTCGCCGATGGATGCGGACGGCTTCTTCTCGTTCGGCACCAACACCGACTATTCCAAACCGGTGTCGCAGACGGCGAAGACTGTGATCGTCGAGGTCAATCCGCACATGCCGCGTGTGTTCGGCGACTGCACCGTCCATGTGTCCCAGGTCGCCGGCATCGTCGAACATGCCGCGCCCCTGCTGGTCGTGCCGCGCGCCGAACCCCAACCGGCGGACCTGGCCATCGGCCGCATCATCGCCAACCTGGTCGAGGACGGGGCGACGCTTCAGATGGGGATCGGCGCCCTGCCCAACGCCGTCTGCGACGCCCTGATGGACCACCGCGATCTGGGCGTTCATACCGAGATGCTGACGCCCGGCCTGGTCGAGCTGATGCAGGCCGGCGTGGCCAACCATGCCCGCAAGACCCTGCAGCCCGGCGTAGGCGTCTTCGCCTTCTCGATGGGCGACCTCAACACTTATGAGTTTCTGGACGGCAATCGCGGCATGGAGGCCCATCCGGTCTCGTATGTGAACGACCCGGCCGTGATCGCGCGCAATGCGAAGATGATCTCGGTCAACGCCACGCTTCAAGTCGATCTGACCGGCGCCTGCTGCTCAGAGTTTCTGAACGGGCGCCAGTTCACGGCCGCCGGGGGCCAGCTGGACTTCGTGCGCGGCGCCTATGGATCCGAGGGCGGCAAGTCGATCATCGCCTGTCATTCCACGGCGGCCAAGGGGACGGCCTCTCGCATCGTGGCGCGGCTGGACGGGCCGGTCACCACGCCGCGCAACGACACCCATATCGTCGCCACCGAACACGGCTGGACCAATCTCAAGGGCAAGTCGTCCAGCGAGCGCGCCCGCGCCCTGATCGCCCTGGCCGCGCCCGAGTTTCGCGACGGCCTGACGGCGGCGGCGCGCGAACAGGGCCTGATCTGACGCCGCACTTGATCTCGGGCCGTCCGTCGGGACTTCTGGCGTCATGAAGACCGTCCGCCTGCTGGCCCTGCTGTCCCTGCTCCTCGCCACGCCTGTCAGCGCGAGAGGCGCGCAAGGCGCCTATGCCACCGATAGCGACTGCGGCGGCCGCCCGATGACCACCGTGCGCATGGCGCCCGGCTACTGCCTGGGGCTGGTCTGGCAGGGCGCGGGGGCTGAGGGACCGCGAATGCCGCGCGGCCTGCTGGCGCTATCGAACGGCGACTGGTTGGTGACGGATCTCGGCAACTGGTATCCGGGCAATGGCGCGATCTGGCGGCTGTCGTTCGGCCCCGACAGTGCGCCGCGCTGGAGACGGCTGGCCCAGGGACTGAACATGCCGCACACGGCGGCGCGCGGGCCGGACGGGCGCATCTATGTGTCCGAGATGAACCGCATCCTGACGCTGGACCCCGACGCGGCCGATCCGGCGGCGACGGTGCGCACCGTCATCGGCGACCTGCCCGACAATCGGCTACACGCCAATCGCCACCCGCTGTCCAGCTTCGTCTTCGACGCGAACGGCGACCTGCTGGTCAATGTCGGCGCCCCTAGCGACCGCTGCGTGGATGCGCGGGGCCAGGCGCGCGCCAATGCGGCGGGCGCCTGCATCGACAGCGCGGCGACGGCCCAGGTGCGGCGCCACGCTTATACGGGAAAAGGCCGCTGGGCCGAGGACAGCACCGTCTTCGCTTCGGGCCTGCGGAACTCCATCGCCCTCGTGCGGCACCCGTCGGGCACAATCCTGCAAGGCGAGAACTCGGTCGATCTGACCACGCCCGACCATCCCTATGACGAGATCAATGTCCTGCGTCAGGGCGGCCATTACGGCTGGCCCTACTGCGTCGATCTGGCGACGCCCCTGCCGGGCTGGAGCGCGGGCCAGGCGCGATGCGGCCAGCGCGACCGCCCGGTCGCCCTGCTGCCGCCCCACGCCGCGCCGCTGGACCTGATCTATTACGACGGGGCGATGTTCCCCGAACTGCGTGGCCGGCTGCTGATGAGCTGGCACGGCTATCGTCGCGCGGGCGGCCGGATCGTGGCGGCCGAGACGGACGGCGAGGGTCGCCCCCTGACCGACATCGGCGGTCGCTACGCCATCTATCCGCGCGGCGCCCTTTCCTATCCCGCCGGCGCGCCCAGCCTACGCGGCAAGGTGCTGACGCCGGGCTGGGACACGGTCGCTGGCCGTCAGCCGCGCGGCGCGCCGGTCGTGCTGGCCGTCGCCGCAGACGGCTCGATCTGGGTCACGGACGACCGAAACCGGGCGATCCTCAGGATCGCCCGGTCGGACAAGACGCCCTAGCTCTTGCGCGCGTCGCGCTTGGCCAGGACGCGTAGGCGCAGTGCGTTCAGCTTGATGAAGCCGGCCGCGTCCTTGTGGTCATAGGCCTGGACGCCTTCTTCGAAGGTCACCAGGTCCTGATCGTACAGGCTGTTGGGGCTTTCGCGGCCGATGACCGAGACATTGCCCTTGTACAGCTTGACCTTCACCGTGCCGGAGACGTTTTCCTGGCTCTTGTCGATGGCGGCCTGAAGCATCTCGCGCTCGGGCGAGAACCAGAAGCCGTTGTAGATCAGCTCGGCGTATTTCGGCATCAGCTGGTCCTTCAGGTGCATGGAGCCGCCGTCCAGGGTGATGCTTTCGATGCCGCGGTGCGCCGCGATCAGGATGGTCCCGCCGGGGGTCTCATAGACGCCGCGCGACTTCATGCCGACGAAACGGTTCTCGACCAGGTCCAGACGGCCGATGCCGTTGTCGTGGCCATACTGGTTCAGGGCGGTCAGGATCGTGGCGGGCGACATGGCCTCGCCGTTGATCGAGACGGCGTCGCCCTTCTCGAAGCCGATCTCGATGACGGTCGCCACGTCCGGCGCGTCTTCCGGGCTGATCGTGCGCTGGTGGACGAACTCGGGCGCCTCGACCGCCGGGTCTTCCAGCACCTTGCCCTCGGACGAGGAGTGCAGAAGGTTGGCGTCGACGCTGAAGGGCGCCTCGCCGCGCTTGTCCTTGGCGATGGGGATCTGGTTCTTCTCGGCGAAGTCCAGCAGGGCCTCGCGACTGCGGAACTCCCACTCGCGCCACGGCGCGATGACGCGGATGTCGGGCTCCAGCGCATAGTAGCCCAGCTCGAACCGGACCTGATCGTTGCCCTTGCCGGTCGCGCCGTGACAGACGGCGTCGGCGCCGACCTGACGCGCGATCTCGATCTGGCGCTTGGAGATCAGGGGGCGGGCGATGGAGGTGCCCAGCAGATAGTCGCCCTCATACTGGGCGTTGGCGCGGAACATGGGGAAGACGAAGTCGCGCACGAACTCTTCGCGCAGGTCGTCGATGAAGATGTTCTCGGGCTTGATGCCCAGCTTCAGCGCCTTCTCGCGCGCCGGGCCCAACTCTTCGCCCTGGCCCAGATCGGCAGTGAAGGTCACCACCTCGGCGTTATATTCGGTCTGGAGCCACTTCAGGATGATCGAGGTGTCCAGCCCGCCCGAATAGGCGAGGACGACTTTCTTGACGGGCTTGTCGGCGGGGGCGGACATGGCGGCTCTTTCAGCAAGGGGCGGTCAGTCGGGGAGTTGACGCGCGCATAAGACCGGGGGTCCGGCGATGCAACCTTTTCCGGGTCGCGCGGGGAGAACATGAACCTTTCGTCATGTTCCACTTGGTCGCGTTGCCAGGCGGCAGACCGGCGTTATGGTCCCCTCCAACTGCAATCCCGAGGATATCGCATGCGCCGCACTGGCTCTCTCGTCGCCGCCGCCGCCCTTCTGGCGGTTTCAACGCCTGTCTGGGCCTCCGTGGCCTCTGCACCCGCCGCCCAGGCCGCCGGTCAGGCTGCAGCACCCGCCGTCCAGGCCGCGCCGGTGTCGCAGCTGATCAACGAAGTCGACATCCCCTACACCAAGTTCACCCTCGACAACGGCCTGACCGTCCTGGTCCACGAGGATCACAAGGCCCCCGTCGTCGCCGTCTCGGTCTGGTACAATGTCGGCTCCAAGGACGAGCCCGCCGGCAAGACCGGCTTCGCCCACCTGTTCGAACACCTGATGTTCGGCGGCTCGGAAAATGCGCCCGGCAGCTATTTCACGCCGATGCGCAACATGGGCGCGACCGACATGAACGGGACCACCTATTTCGACCGCACCAACTACTTCGAGACGGTCCCGACCCCGGCGCTGGAACAGGCCCTGTTCATGGAAAGCGACCGCATGGGCTACATGCTGGGCGCCATCAGCCAGGAGACGCTCGATCTGCAACGCGGCGTCGTCCAGAACGAAAAGCGTCAGGGCGACAACCAGCCCTATGGCCTGAACCAGTACAAGCAGCTGGAGGCCCTGTTCCCCGAAGGCCACCCCTATCGCCACTCGACCATCGGTTCGATGGCCGACCTGGACGCCGCTTCGATGCAGACGGTGCGCGACTGGTTCACCTCCAACTATGGCCCCAACAACGCCGTTCTGGTGCTGGCCGGCGACATCACCCCCGCCAAGGCGCGTGAACTGACCGACAAATACTTCGGCCCGATCGCCAAGGGTCCGGTGAACAATCCCGCCCAGGCCCCGGTCCCGACCCTGTCCGCCCCGCTCAGCGAAACCACCCACGACCGCGTCTCGAACGCCCAGGTCGAAGTCAGCTGGGCCGTGCCGGGCATGCTGGACGCGGATTCGGTGCCGCTCAGCGTCGCCGCCTCGGTCTTGGGCGGCCTGGCCTCCTCGCGCCTGGACAATGAGCTGGTGCGCGGCGAACAGACCGCCGTCTCGGCCAGCGCCGGCAACAGCGCCTTCCACCGCGTCGGCATCTTCGAGATGAGCGCCACGATCAAGCCGGGCGAAGACCCCGCCGCCGTCGAGGCGCGCATGCGCGAAATCCTGAACGGCCTGATCGCGAACGGCCCGACCCAGGACGAGATCAACCGCGTCGTCACCCAATACGCCTCGCGCCGCATCCAGGGCCTGGAACAGGTCGGCGGCTTCGGCGGCAAGGCCACGGCGCTGGCCGAAGGCCAGCTTTATGCCGGCGATCCTGAGTTCTACAAGAAGCAGCTGGCCGCCTACGCCGCCGTCACGCCGGCCCAGGTCAAGGCGGCAATGCAGAAGTGGCTGACCCGTCCGGCCTATACGCTGACCACCCTGCCCGGCCAGCGCGAAGCCTATCAGGAGGCGGCCGCTGCGCCGTCCGGCGCCAACCGCACCCCGGCGCCGGAAATCGAACGCAAGCCGCGCATGCCCAAGCCCGAGATCGGTCAGGTCGCCAACGTCGACTTCCCGGCCGTCGAGCGCACCCGCCTGTCGAACGGCATGGAGGTGATCTACGCCCAGCGCGACGCCACCCCGACGACGAAGATCGCGCTCGACTTCGACGCCGGTCTGGCCGCCGACGACCGCTCCAAACTGGGTCTGCAGACCCTGATGCTGGACCTGATGGACGAGGGCACCCGCACCCTGAACGCCACGCAGCTGGCAGAGGCGCAGGAAGCCCTGGGCGCCAGCATCACCACCGGCGCGACGATGGACAGTTCGGTGGTCCAGCTGTCGGCGGTGACGCCGAACCTGAAGCCCTCGGTGGACCTGATGGCCGAGGTGGTGCGCAATCCTGCCTTCGCCCCGGCCGAGCTGGAGCGCCTGCGCGCCACCCGCCTGTCGCGCATCGCCGCCGAGCGCACCCAGCCGGCCGCCCTGGCCAGCCGCGCGCTGCCGGAACTGATGTATGGGCCCAACAGCCCCTACGGCCGTCCGTTCAGCGGCAACGGCGACGAGACCAGCGTCAAGGCGATCACCGACGCCGACATCCGCGCCGACTACGCCAAGTGGATCCGCCCGGACAACGCCAAGCTGTTCGTCGTCTCCGACCGCCCCCTGGCCGAGCTGACGCCGATCCTGGACAGCGCCTTCGGTCAATGGGTCCCGCCCGCATCGGCCAAGGCCGTCAAGGACTTCTCGGCCCCCATCCCGGCCGCGACGCCCAAGATCGTGCTGATCGACCGTCCGCAATCGCCCCAGTCCTACATCATGGGCGGCGAGGTCCTGGGCCTGTCGGGCACTGACGACCTGTTGGTGCTGAACGCGGCGAATAATGTGCTCGGCAACGACTTCCTGTCGCGCATCAACTCGGATCTGCGTGAGACCAAGAGCTGGTCCTACGGCGTCAACGCCTCGGTCAATCCGTTCGCCGGACGCGTGCCCTATCTGGTCACCGCCCCGGTCCAGGCCGACAAGACCGGCCCGGCCATCGAAGCCCTGAACCAGCAGTTCAACGACTTCCTGTCGGGCGGCAAGGGCGTGACGCCCGAGGAGCTGCAACGCACGATCAACGGCAACACCCGCCGTCTGGCCGGCAGCTACGAGACCTCGGCCGCCGTCCTGGGCGCCATGCGCTCCAACGCCCTGCTGGGCCGTCCGGACGACTATCCGGAAACCATCGCGGCGCGCACCAACGCCCTGACCGCAGCCCAGCTGGACGCCGCCGCCAAGGCCGCCATCGACCCGTCCAAGTTCGTCTGGGTCGTGGTCGGCGACGCCTCGGTGGTCAAGCCGCAACTGGACGCCCTGGGCATCCCCGTGGAGGTCCGCGCGGCGGCCCCCGCCGCCCAATAGGGCGACGACAGACCAAAACGACGAAGGCCCGGAGAGCGATCTCCGGGCCTTTTCTTTTTGCCGTCATGCTCGGGTGTCACCCAACGATGAGGGCCGCTAGTCCAGCGTCGCGCCCGTCGTGCGCATGATCTCGGCGCGCAGTTCCGGCAGACCGAGACCCTTTTCCGACGAGGTCAGGGCCACCACCGGGAAGGCGGCTGGGCGTTTGGAGATGGCCTTCAGGGTCGCGGCCTGCACGGCCTCGCCCTCGCCCTTCTTCAGCTTGTCGGCCTTGGTCAGGACGATCTGATAGCTGACGGCCGCCAGGTCCAGCGCATCCAGCGCCTCCGTATCCACCGACTTCAGCCCATGACGGCTGTCGATCAGCAGATAGACCCGCTTCAGCGTCACCCGGCCGCGCAGATAGTCCCGCCCCAGATCCTGGAACTTCTTGACCGTAGTCTTGGACGCCTTGGCCCAGCCATAGCCGGGCAGATCGACCAGACGCATCCGGCCATCCAGGTCGAAGAAGTTGACCTCGCGCGTGCGGCCCGGCTCGTTCGAGGCGCGGGCCAGCTTGTGCATGCCCACCAGCCCGTTGATCAGGCTGGACTTGCCCACGTTCGAGCGGCCGGCGAAGGCGATCTCGGGCAGATCGGGGTCGGGCAACTGCTCGATCTTGGCCGCGCCCATGACGAAGGTCGCAGGCCGCGCGAACAGAATGCGCGCCGCCTCGATGTCCTCGGGCGTGAACTCGGTCTCGTCGATCACGCCGGTGACTTCTTGAACCGGGCGAAGAAGGTATCGATCGGGTTCTCGGCCTTGTAGCGATGCATGATCACATACTGCTGCAGGATGGTCAGGATGTTGGACCAGGCCCAGTAGATCAGCAGGCCCGCTGCGAACGGCGCCATGATGAAGGTAAACAGCAGCGGCATGAACTGGAAGATCTGGCGCTGGACGGGATCGGCCGCCGGCGGGTTCATCGCCGTTTGCAGCCACATCGTCAGGCCATAGGCGATCGCCAGCAGACCCAGGTGCAGCGGGCCGGCCAACAGGCCGCCGATCAGCGGCGCCATCGCCGGATCCCACGGGATCAGGCCGAACAGGTTCCAGATCGACGACGGGTCGCGCGCCGACAGGTCATGGATGAAGCCCAGGAACGGCTGGTGACGCATTTCGATGGTTACGGTCAGCACCTTGTACAGGGCGTAGAAGACCGGGATCTGCAGCACCAGCGGAAGGCATCCGGCGACCGGATTGATCTTCTCGCGCTGATACAGGGCCATCGTCTCCTGCTGCTGCTTCTGCGGGTCGTCTTTGAACTTCTTCTTGATCTCCTCCATCTTGGGCTGGAGGTTCCGCATCTTGGACATCGAGGCGTAGGCGTTGTTGGCCAGCGGGAACATCACCAGCTTCACGATGACGGTCAGGGCCAGAATGGCGACGCCGAAGCTGCCGACCAGGCCATAGACGTTCTCCAGGATCCAAAAGATCGGACGCGTCAGGAACCAGAACATCCCCCAGTCGATCGCATAGACGAAGCGGGGCAGGTTCAGGCTCTGCTCATAGGATTTCAGCACCTCGGCGCGCTTGACCCCGGCGAACAGGCGTTGGGTCTCGGTCGCGGTCGCGCCGGGCTGGATGGTGCGGGTCGTGCCCAGGACATTGGCTTCCAGCTGCTGGGCGCCGTTCAGGTCGCGGACGCGGAATTCGGTTTCGACCGCCTCGTTCTGCTGCGGCAGCAGGGCCGCCAGCCAGTATTTGTCGGTGATGCCCAGCCAGCCGCCGGTCGAGGCGTTCTCGATCCGCGGCTCCTTCAGCCAGTCCTTGTATTTCTTCTGTTCGGTCCGGTAGTCGCCCGGCTTGCCGAAGGTGCCGATCGCGCCCTCGTGGACGATGTGCGACGAGCCGGCTGAGGGCGGCACGCCCTGGCGCTGGACGCTGCCGTAGGGGGCGATGGTAATCGCCTGCGTGCCCAGGTTCTGGACCGTGTCCTGCACCGAGAAGACGTATTTGTCGTCGACCGAGATCACGCGCGTGAAGCGCAGGCCCTGGCCGTTGTCCCACGTCAGGGTGACCGGCGTCGTCGGCGTCAGGGTCGAACCATTGGTCAGGCGCCAGACGGTATTGGGTCCGGGCACGCCGCCGGCGACATTGGGGCCGGTCCAGCCGAACTGGGCGAAATAGGCGTTCTGCATGCCCTGCGGGCGGAACAGCTCCACCGGCTGGGGTTTGTCCTGAACCTCGCGGTAGTCGGTCAGGAACAGGTCGTCGATCCGGCCGCCCTGAAGCGACAGCGAACCCTTCAGCGTGCCGGACTGGATCGGCACACGCGCGGCGGTGCTCAGCGCCTGGCTGCGGTCGGTGACGAAGGTCGGGCCTTGCGGGCTCAGCGCCGTGCGCGCGGCGTTGTCAGCGGTCTGCGACTGCTCGGCCTGGGCCTGCTGTTGCACGGCGCGGCGCTCGGCCTGCGGACGCAGCACGGCGAAATAGTAGATCCCCATGATCAGGACCGAGCACACGATGAAGATGATCGTGTTGCGCGTGTTTTCGTTTTTCATGGATTCTGGCGGTCCTGGCCGGAGGGGGCGCGGGCGTGCGAAGGCCTGTTGGCCTTAGGTGTCGCCAGCCTTGTAAGCGTCGATTTCACGTCGTCAAGCAGACGGTCCCACGCACGCTCGGTCGTGCCCATGCGGGCGATGAAGACATAGTCGCTTCCGGGCACGCCATGCTGGGCCAGCATGGCCCGTGCGGCCTCGCGCAGACGGCGTTTGGCGCGGTTGCGCTGGACCGCCCCGCCGATCTTCTTGGTGGCGGTGAAGCCCAGTCCGATGTGCGGCGAACCGTCGCCGCGCTCCAGCCGCTGGATCACCACGGCGCCGCGCGCCTCGGAAACGCCTTTGGCGGCCGCCAGGAACTGGGGCCGCCGCAACAGACGCTTGATCTGTAAAGGGTCGCTCATGCGTCCAAAAGATCCGGACGCGTAAGCCGCTTACGCCGTCAGGCGCTTGCGGCCCTTGGCGCGACGGCGCGCAACAATCTTCTGGCCGTTCTTGGTGGCCATCCGGCTGCGGAAGCCGTGACGGCGCTTGCGCACGAGTCGCGACGGCTGATAGGTCCGCTTCACGGTCGGCTCCTGACGTTAAAAGGTTGGGCGACGGGGCAAGAGGCGTCCGCCGCAGGAAGGGCGGGCGTATAAGTCGCATGTCCGCGTGAGTCAACGCTCGGACGGCATTTCGGGACGATGAAACGGATGGCGAAACGAACGGCGAAGGAATGGGCCCTGCGGCTGGCGCCGTTGGCGGCCATCGCCGGCCTGGTGATCGCCTTCTTCGCCCTGGGCTGGAACCGCTATCTGTCGATGGATCTGATCCGTGAGCACGGGCTGAACCTGCAAGCCTATGCGCAACAGAACTGGTGGATCGCGCTGGTCGCCTTCATGGCCGTCTATGCCCTGGCGACCGCCTCGACCATTCCCGGACCCGTTTTCCTGACCCTGCTGGGCGGAATGATGTTCGGCCCCTATGTCGGGGCCCTGGCCCAGTCGACGGGGGCCACCATCGGTTCGGTCGTCATCTATTATGTCTATCGCACCTCGATCGGTTCCTGGCTGCGCGCCAAGTTCGAGGCCGACGCCGGCTTCATGGATCGGCTGGCCAAGGGCATCGACCGCAACGCCTTCACCACCCTGTTCACCCTGCGCGTGATCCCCAGCGTGCCCTTCGTCCTGGTCAACGCGACGGCGGGGATGATGGCGGTGCCGCTGAGACCCTACATCATCGCCACCTTCATCGGACTGCTGCCGTCCACCTTCA
This sequence comes from Brevundimonas vesicularis, assembly GCF_027886425.1. Taxonomy (NCBI): domain Bacteria; kingdom Pseudomonadati; phylum Pseudomonadota; class Alphaproteobacteria; order Caulobacterales; family Caulobacteraceae; genus Brevundimonas; species Brevundimonas vesicularis. The sequence goes on from NZ_CP115671.1 coordinate 260,111, forward strand.
TCTACACCTGGATCGGATCGCAGCTGGGCGGCCTGCTGCGCGCCGGCGTTCGGCCGGACCTACCGATGCTGCTGCAACAGTTCTTCTGGCCGTTGATGGGCGTCGTCTTCCTGTCCCTGCTGCTGCCCATCGGCATCAAGCTGTTCCAGATGATCCGCGCGCGCCGGATCGGGGCGACGGCGGCATGAGCGCCCTGTTCGACCGGATCGCGGCGCGGCTGAACCTGACGCCGGACCAGGCCAATCTCTGGCGCGAGCGCCTGACGCCCCGCGCGCCCGACGGCCTGTCGGCGCGGCTGCTGCTGCTGACCGTCGCCTTCACCCTGGCGGTCGAGGCCCTGATCCTGGGACCGAATCTCGCGGCCTTCCATGAACGCTGGCTGCGCGACCGGCTCCAGGCCGCCGAACTGGCCTCGGTCGGGGTCGAAGCCCTGCCCTATAGCGCGGTCGAGGACGACACGGCCGCCGAGCTGATGCGGATCGGCGGGGTTCAGGCGGTCGCCCTGACGGAGCAAGGCGTGCGCCGCCTGCTGCTTCAGGCCCCCAACCTGCCCCGCGCGCCCGAACTGATCGACCTGAGACGTCAGGACAGCTGGTCGCGCCTGACCGACCCGTGGCGCACCCTGTTCGGCCATCCGGACCGCTCGCTGCGGGTTCAGGCCAAGCCGCGCTATCGTTCCGGCGACTTCATCGAGATCGTCACCCCCGCCCAGCCGTTGAAGCAGGAACTGCGCGCCTTCCTGCTGAACAGCCTTTTGGTGTCCCTGCTGGTGTCGGTGACGGCGGGCGCGCTGCTGTATGGCGGTCTGGCCCTGCTGGTGCTGCGGCCGCTTCGTCGCGTCACCCGCTCGATGGAGCGGTTCGCCGCCGATCCCGAGAGCGAGGCCGAGGCGCCGTCCGATCGCCACGACGAGATCGGCCGCGTCGAGCGCGAACTCAGCCGGATGCAGGAGGAGGTGCGCCATTCCCTGCGCTCTCGCGCCCGTCTGGTCGCGCTGGGCGAGGCGGTGGCCAAGATCAACCACGACCTGCGCAACATGCTGACCTCGGCCCAGATGGCGTCCGAGCGGCTGGCGACCTCCGCCGACCCCCAGGTGGCCAAGGCCCTGCCCCGGCTGGAGCGCGCGCTCAGCCGCGCCGCCGGCCTGTCGCGCAATGTTCTCGAGTACGGAAAGAGCGAGGAGCCCGCCCCCCAGAAGACCCGCGTCGTCCTGACCAAGGCTCTGACCCTGGCGGCCGAGGACGCCGGACTGGACCCCGACGGCGTGCGCCTGGTCAAACAGCTGCCGCCCCGGTTCGCCGTCGAGGCCGACCCGGATCAGCTGTATCGCATCCTGGTCAATCTGATGCGAAACGCCCGTCAGGCCATCGAGGCCGATCCCACGCGTCCGCCCGAGCGGCGCGGCAAGGGCGCCATCACCGTCAGCGCCTTCGGTCAGGACGGCTTCTGCGTCGTGCGCATCGCCGACGACGGCCCCGGCATTCCGCCGCGTCTGGCCGAACGCCTGTTCGAACCCTTTGTCAGCTCAAAAAGCTCGGACGGCTCGGGCCTGGGCCTGACCATCTCGCGCGAACTGGCCGCCCTTCACGGCGGCGACCTGCGGCTGGTCGAGACCGACGGAACAGGCGCCGTGTTCGAGCTGCGCCTGCCGGGCTGAACCGCCCTATTCCAGACCGTCGTCCGACACGACGAAGGGCCGGTTTTCCGCCTTGGCTTGAGCCGCGAGTTCCTCCTGAACCAGATGCCAGCGCCGCAGCCGCTCATAGTCGATGGCGTGCTCGGGCGAGGCGTCCACCCAATGGCGGAAGTCCTCGATCTGGAGCCGGGCATCCGCGGCGGTCGTGTCGGGCAGGGCCGGCACGTTCGGCAACTGGCGCGCGACATCCGCAGGAATGGGGAAGTCGCCGGACGAGGTGCTGAGGATCATCGGTCTTCTCTGATAGGCTGCGGTCGGGAGAGATCGACCATGACGCGAAGCCGAGCCTTTCGCCACCTTTTCATCGCTGCGGCGTTGTGAGCAGCATCACAATAGCCAAGCTGCGGGTAACGCCACGGCCTCGGGAGAGACAGTCATGATCGTTCGCACCGCCGCCGCCCTGCTGGTCGCCGCCCTGACTGCGCCTGTCGCCGCCCAGACGACGACGGCGCCGGCGACCGCCGACCCCTATCGCGATCAGCGCGCCCTGCCCGATCCGGCCGATCCCGCCAGCCGCGACGCCCTGCTGAAGGCGCGGGGCGAGGCCTATCACCGGGCCAGCGACGCCCAGCAGACCGAAGAGGAACTGCGCACCACCCGCGCTCTGAACGACGAGATCGCCGCCCAGAACGCCCTGGCCGACAAGACCGACGCCGCTAACCGGCTGGACTACGACGCCGCCCTGGCCCGTCACCAGATCGAGGTCAGTCAGGCCGAGGAACAGGCGCGCGCCGCCGCCGAGACCGCGCGGCTGGCGCAGGAGAAATACGACCGCGACTACGCCGCCTGGCAGGAACAGGTGCGACTGTGCCGCACGGGCTTCCGTCAGGCCTGCACGGCGCGCCCCGCCTGGGTCGCGTCGGCGCAATAAGCAGTCCAGCTTCGCGACGGCGAGCGAACGCCGCCCGCGAGACTAGGCAAAAGGCTCAGCCCGCGACCAGGCTCATGTCGCGGCGCGCCATCATGCGGTCGAACTCGGTCCAGACGCCGTCGGCGCCGTGCCAGTTTCCTTGCGTCGCCGCCTTGGAATATTCGGTGGCGCGGGCCTCGAAGAAATTGGCGTGTTCGACGCCGCTGAGCAGCGACTGCAGCCAGGGCAGCGGGTTTTCCGTCACCCCATAGACTTCCGGCAGCTTCAGCTGACGCAGGCGCCAGTCGGCGATGAAGCGGATGTATTGTTTGATGTCGTCCGGCGTCATGCCCTGGACCGAGCCCATCTCGAAGGCCAGGTCGATGAACTTGTCCTCCATATTCACCACCGTCTTGCAGCAGTCGACGATGTCGTCCGCGACCGACTTGGTGACGGCGCCCGTCTCTTTGTTGAAGGCGTGGTACAGCTTGATGATGCCTTCGCAGTGCAGGCTCTCGTCGCGCACCGACCAGGACACGATCTGGCCCATGCCCTTCATCTTGTTCTGGCGCGGGAAGTTCATCAGCATGGCGAAGGACGCGAACAGCTGAACGCCTTCCGAGAAGCCGCCGAACATGGCCAGGGTCCGGCAGATGTCGGCGTCTGAATCGACCCCGAACTGGCCCATGTAGTCGTGCTTGTCCCGCATGGCCTCGTATTCCATGAAGGCGCCAAACTCGCTCTCGGGCATGCCGATCGTCTCGAGCAGCAGGGCGTAGGCCGCGATATGGATCGTCTCCATATTGCCGAAGGCGGCCAGCATCATCTTCACCTCGGTCGGTTTGAAGACCCGACCGTAGCGTTCCATGTAGTTGTCCTGAACCTCGATGTCCGCCTGGGTGAAGAAGCGGAAGATCTGGGTCAGCAGATTGCGTTCGTTGTCATTCAGGGTCGAGGCCCAGTCCTTGACGTCCTCGCCCAGCGGCACCTCTTCGGGCATCCAGTGGACCTGCTGCTGCTTTTTCCACATGTCGAACGCCCACGGATAGCGGAACGGCTTGTAGGCGGCCGACGGGGTCAGAAGACCGGCGCGCTCGGGGAGGATGATCGGAGTGATGGCGTTCATCGAACTGGACCTGAGGGCGATTCTAAAGACGCATTCACCATGCGATTTGAAGGCGTCGGCGCCAAGTCAAAATAGGTCTATGTTGCGATCACAATTTATCTCGACCGCTAGATGTTGTGTCCGTGCCGCACATTCCTGGGGACGGGCCTGGGGATGAAGCCGCGCCCGACGGCTCAGGCGGCATGAGCGTCCAGTCGCGACGCAGCGGCGCTCAGCGTCTCGTCGATGGCGGCATAAAGCTTGGCCTGGGTCACCGGTTTGGCCAGATGACCGTCCATGCCGGCGGACAGGCACCGTGCGGCGTCTTCGGGCATGGCCTCGGCGGTAACCGCCAGGATCGGCGTCCGGCTGGCGGGATCGGCCAGGGCGCGGATCGCGCGAGTGGCGGCTAAGCCATCCATCACCGGCATGCGCACATCCATCAGGATCAGGTCGAAAGCTTCGGCCGAGGCGGCGTTCACCGCCTCGCGCCCGTCGCAGGCCTCGGCGGTGTCGCAGTCCGCGGCCTGCAGCATAATGCGCAGCAGATCCCGATTGGCCGGGTGGTCGTCGACGATCAGAACCTTCATGCGACGGCTGTCCAGCGGCGCGGCGCTCTCCGTCTCTACCGGAACCACGATCGGCGCCTCGATCTCCAGGGTGAAGGTCGAGCCCTGCCACTGCACGCTTTCGACGGCGATCGTTCCGTTCAGCCTCTCGGCGTGGCTCTTGGCCAGGGCCAGACCGACGCCCGCCCCCTCATGCGCGCGGCTGGTGGAGGCGTCCGCCTGTTCGAACAGGCGGAACACGCCGGCCAGGGTCTCGGCATCCATGCCGCAGCCGGTGTCCGACACGGCGATCCGCAGCCGGTCATCGGTCCGATCGACCATGACGCCCACGCCCCCGTGCGAGGTGAATTTCGAGGCGTTCAGAGTCAGATGATGCAGAATCTGGCGAAGCCGCCGCATGTCGGTCAGCACCCAGCCCTCGGCCTCCGGCGCAATGTGCAGGTCGAACGTCAGGCCGCGGACCTCGGCCCACTCGCGCGCCGGCGCCACGGCGTCCTGGATCAAGGCGCGCAGATCGGCGGGCTTCAGCACGACCTCGTCGCCTCCGCGCGAAATCTCCAGCAAGTCCTCGACCAGACGCAGCATGGATTCGCCGCACTGGCGCACCGCATTGACCTGCCGATGGCCCTCGGCGTCCAGACTGGTGGAGCGCGACAACAGGTCGGCATAGCCGGTGACCCCGGTCAGGGGCGTGCGCATTTCGTGGCTCATCAAGGCCAGGAAGCGCGACTTCGCCTCATCGGCGCGCCTGGCCCGGGCCAGGGCGTCCAGCGCCGCCGCCGTGCGCGCCCTCAGACGCGCCGTCAGACGCCGACGCTCGGTCGACAGGGTGGTGATGGGCAGGACCGACCCGACGACGCAAAGCAGGAACAGATGAAACACGTTCATCTGGCGCATCACCTCAGGCAGGGCGGCGAGAACCGGATCGGGCGGCAGGCGGGTCAACACAACCGGCCCATGCCCGGCCAGCGTGGCGGCGCCGCCGATGGCCGCGACCAGCACCACCCCGCAGGCGGTGGTCGGCGGACCGAGCCGGAAGGCCAGAAGGATCAGCGGCGGAAACACCGCGAACATCACCGGCGCGGACGACTGGGTGAAGACCCAGAGAGTGACGCCGCAGACGAGAACCAGCAGGGCGGCCGCCTCCGTCATCGTGGCCTGGGCGTCGTCCCTGAAACGGTGATTGCGCGCCAGCAGCAACAGGGACGGCGTGACGATCATCATCGCCAGCAGCTCCATGTCGAACAGGTGGTGCATCCGGAACGCCAGCGTGCCCGGCACCTTCCAGCTCATCAGCACCGCGACCGCGCCCGCCAGCAGGGTGCTGATCAAAACCGCCGGTACGGCGGCGAAGACGGCGAAACGGAACAGACGCCAAGGCCGGCGCATATCCAGCGCGGCCCCGCAAAAACGGCGCGCCAGCACGGCGGCGATGCAAACCTGGGTCAGGTTCAGGGCGACATTGGTGAACATCATCACGCCGGGGTCGCCGCGCACGATGTTGCTGGCGAGGTTGATCGCGGCGCAGGCGAGCATGACGCCGATGGCCTGGCGACGATGAAGCTGAAGGACGGCGGCCAGAAGCACCGCATTGGCCGGCCACAGAACCGTGGCGCCGAAGGCATGCATGCTCCACTGGGCGACCGACAGGCACAGGGCGAACAAGGCCACATAGGCGTAGGGCGACGGTCCAGCCGCGCGGCCGGCCTCGTGACGGAAAAACCGCCAGCGCCCGCCTTCTGCGTTCACCCACTTCAGTCCCATGACGTAACGGTGACACGCAGGGGTTAAGGATCCCGTAGCGGCCCACCTAGGTAGGATTGCGGAACCCCCGTTCAGCGTCGCCGTTTACTCGCCCTTGCCAGCAAAGGGCCCCACCCAATGTCAGACGTGATCGCCGAACCGACCTTCGAGCCGCCGGCGGACGCCCTGGCCTTCTATGAAGAGAGCCTGCGCCTGCTCAAGGAGAGCGGCATCCCCTTCCTGCTGTCGGGCACCTATGCGGTCACGGCCTACACCGGCATCCGCCGTCCGACCAAGGATCTGGATGTCTTCTGCAAGCCCGGCGACTATCCCCGCATCCTGGCCTTCTTCCAGAAGCACGGCTACCGCACCGACGTCGAGGACGAGCGCTGGATCGCCAAGGTCTGGAAGGACGAGAAACACTTCTTCGACGTCATCTTCGCCATGTCCAACGGCACCATCGCGGTGTCCGACAGCTGGTTCAGCGAGGACCGGATCACCGTCTATGGCCATCAGGTCCAGATCACCCCGCCCACGGCCCTGATCCTGTCAAAGGTCTTCATCCAGGACCGCTATCGCTATGACGGGGCCGACGTGAACCACGTCATCCTGAAACAGTCGGACGCCATCGACTGGAAGAGCCTGCTGGACCAGATGGACCTCTATTGGGAGGTGCTGGCGGCCCATCTGCTGAACTTCCGCTTCGCCTACCCGACCGAGCGCGACCGCATCCCTCGCTGGCTGATGGAAGAGCTGGTCGAGCGGCTGACGGCCCAGATCGACCTGCCGGCGCCGCGCGTGAAGGTCTGTCGCGGTCGCCTTTTCAGTCCGCGCGACTATGTCGCCGACGTCGCCGAATGGGGCTTTGGCGACGTGGTCGGCAAGGGGCTGGAGGAACGCCACGACCCTGTCAACCTGGGCCACTGAAAGGTAAGCTGTCATGACTGATGCTGCGCCGGACCCGCAGACGACCCAGCCCGGCCTGGAGCCCGGCCCCGCCAGGAAGATGCGCGTCGCCGCTGTCGGCGACCTGCATGTGGGCGAGGCCACCGAGCACAGCTATCGCGACCTGTTCGAACGGGTGTCGGACGATGCGGACGTGCTGTGCCTGTGCGGCGACCTGACCAACTACGGCAAGACGCCCGAGGTCGAGCGGCTGCTGGAAGACCTGAAGCTGTGTACAATCCCCATGGTCGGCGTGCTGGGCAATCATGAGCACGAGTGCGGCCAGCCCGAGGTCGTCACCAAGATGCTGACCGACGCCGGGGTCAAGATGCTGACCGGCGAGGCCTATGAGATCGAGGGCGTCGGCTTTGCGGGCGGCAAGGGGTTCGTCGGCGGCTTCGGCCGCTATATGCTTTCCTCGTTCGGCGAGGCCTCGATCAAGCGTTTCGTTCAGGAGGCGGTCGAGGACGCCAATCTCATCGAGAACTCGATCCGCATGCTGCGCACCGAACGCTCGGTCGTGCTGCTGCACTATGCGCCCGTGGTCGAGACGGTGATGGGCGAGCCGCCCGAAATCCACGCCTTCCTGGGTTCGTCGCGTCTGGCCGAGACCATCGACCGCTATGACAATGTTCGCCTGGTCGTTCACGGTCACGCCCATCGCGGCGGACCGGAGGGACGCACCACCAAGGGCACGCCCGTCTATAATGTCGCCCTGCCGGTGCTGAAGACCCTGGGCGACAAGCCTTATCGGGTCTTTGAAATCTGACCGGACTGTAGGAGGGTGCGGCCGGGGCTGGGATGCAGCCTCGTTCGGGGCCGCAAGGCGGCCCGTCGTGGAGTTTCCGATGCGCCTTCTGTCTTCCGCCGCGGCCGTCGCCGTCCTGGCCCTGACCACCCCCGCCTTCGCCGCCGGTCAGGCCGCCGCCCCTGCGCCTGCGCCGCAGGCCGCTCCGGCGCCTGAACCGGCCGAAGAGGCGGACAGTCCCGAGGAAGCCGCCTTCGAGGCCAAGGCGGAAGCCTTCGGCCAGGTGATGGAGACGATGGCCAGTGAGATGCAGGCCGCCGCAGCCCAGGCCGACAAGACCAAGGCCAAGGCGGACCTGGACGCCATCCAAGCCAAATATCAGCCCCAGGTCGACGCCTTTGCCGAAGATGTCCAGACGTTCGCCGTCAGCAGCGGCCAGGCGACGCCCGAACAACTCGCGCCTGCGATCCAGCAGATCAAGGGCATCCCTGCCGATGTCCGAGGCAAGATCGACGCCGCCGCTGTGGCGGCCGCGGCAGCCCCGGCCCAACCACAGTAAGCCGAGCCTTACCGCGATTTCACTTGAGACGGGGCGGCTGAGGGCGGAGTTTGCGCGGGTCATTCAACGGGAGCCGTCCCATGATCCGCCTGCTCAGCCTGACCGCCGCCCTGGCGCTCGCGCCCCTGTCCTCGGCCCTGGCGCAGACCCCCGCGCCAGAGCCGGTTCCGGTTCCCGCCGAAGCCGCCGAAGCCCGCATGGAAGCCGCCGCCGAGGCCTTCGAAGCGCGCATGGAGACCTTTGGCGAACGCGCCGAGGCGATTTCCGAAGACGAGAGCCTGAGCGAGGCCGAACGCGGCCGTCGCATCGCCGCCCTGTGGTCGGACTATGCGCCCGACGTCGCGGCCTTCACCGCCGAGACGACGAAACACGCCACCGAAATGGCCGCCCAGGCGCTGAAGGACATCGACGTCGACGCCATTGTCGCTGAGGCGCTGAATGACCCCGAGGTCAAACAGGCGATGGAAGAGGGGATGCAGAAGGGCGTCGTCACCGCCGAAGGCATCGCCCGCAACAGCGCCTGGACCAATCCGACGCCCGAGCAGATGGAAACCTACAGCCTGGTCGCCCAATACGCCCTGGACCAGGCCGCCGACGCCGTCGTCGAGGAGGGCGTCGAAGCGCCCGAGGCCCCGGAAGCGCCCGAGCCGCCGGCGCCGCCTGCCCGTCCGGCCGCCTAACATCCTTGTCTCCTCCCAATGCAATGGGGAGGGGGACCGCGCAGCTGTGGAGGGGTTCTTCTAATCGCCCGGATGCGTATTGGCGCTGAAGAGCCGGTCCGTCACGGCGCAAGATGCGCCGCGCCACTTCCCCGCGACGCGGGGAGGAGACAGAGCGCCTTGACCGCGCCCGACTAAGCAGCGACATCGCGCCGCATGCCCGCCCTGCCCGTCGATCCGCACCTCTATTCGACCTTCCTCGGCGTCATGGCGGTGATGGCGATCACGCCCGGCCCAGCCAATCTGTTCGCCGTCGCGACCGGCGTTGAAAAGGGCCGCGCCTCGGCCCTGATCGGCGTGCTGGGCATGAACGCCGCGACGCTGGTGTGGTTCGGTGCCGCGGCCCTGGGTCTGGGCGCCCTGGTCAAGGCCTTTCCCGCCGCCTTCAAGGTCATCGCCGTCCTGGGCGCGCTCTATGTGGCCTGGCTGGGGATCAAGGCGCTGCGCGGCGCCTTCGCCACCGCCGCCGATCCCGACAAGGTCGTCGTCAAGAAGGGCCGCAGCGCCCTGATCGACGGGTTCGCCGTCCAGATCGCAAACCCCAAGGCTATCCTGTTCTTCACCGCCGTCCTGCCGCCCTTCATCGACGTGAACCGCCCGGTCGCGCCGCAGATGGCGATGTTCGCCATGGCGGCCATCGGCATGGATATGGTGTCGATGAGCACCTATGCCCTGTCCGGCGCCGCCTTGTCGCGACGCATGCAGCAACCGCGCTTTCGAAAGGGCTTCGGCGTCTTCGTCGGCCTGCTGCTGATGGTCGCCGCCGTGCTGATCGTAATGAGGCTCTAGACGCCGCGACGCTTCGTCATACAGTGGTCGGGAACGCCTTCGTTCATGCTCCGTTCAGCCGTCAGAGCGCCCGAATGGGCGATCAAGGAGTTTGATGTCATGAAAACCCTCCCCCTGAAGACCCTGGCGGTGACCGTCGCCGCCGGTCTGGCTCTGGCGGCCTGCGCCACCGCCACCCCTTATCAACCCGCAGGCTTCAACGGCCAGCGTGGCGGCTATGCCGAGCAGCGCCTGGAGAACAATCGTTTCCGGGTCAGCTTCTCGGGCAATTCGCTGACCTCGCGCGAACAGGTCGAGCAGTCGCTGCTGCTGCGTTCGGCCGAACTGACCGTCGAGAGTGGTTACGACTGGTTCTCCACCGTCAATCGCGCCACCGACCGCGACACCCGCTTCGTGGGTACGCCCGATCCGTTCTATTCGGGCTATAACCGCTTCTACAGCCCCTATTGGGGTCCGTCATGGCGCTACTACCGCAGCGGCTTCTGGAGCCCGTGGGACCGTTACGGCCCGTGGGGCGTCAACGACTTCGACGTCCGTCAGGTCGATCGATTCGAGGCCAATGCCGAGATCGTCCTGGGTCGCGGCCCCAAACCCGCCAACGACCCCAACGCCTTCGACGCCCGCGAGGTGATCCAGAACCTGGGTCCGCAGGTCACCCGCCCGGCGGCCTGATGATAAAAGCCCCTCTCCACGGCGTGGAGAGGGGCTTTTTCTTTCATCCCACCCGCGGCGACTTCAGCCGGCGCTTGTTAGAGTGGGTCGCCGGCGCCGTGCCCAGATCTTCCGGCACCTCGCCCTTGAAATAGTAGCGCTGCCACGCCTCCTTGGCCGCATCCGGATCGCCGCCGGCCAGACGCTGGTTGAAGTCGGTGCGGGCGCGGTTCCAGGCCTCGAACTGACCCTTCATCACCGGGTTGGATTCCAGCGTGCGGATGATCGGCTGGAACTGCTCGACCTTCTTGTGCTCGATCAGGTTGATGAAGCAGAAGGGTTCGCCCTTCTCAAACGTGATCCGCCCCGGCCGGGTGAATATCCAGTTCATCGTGAAGGGGAAGGGCAGCCAGTCCGTCTCGATCAGGCCGACAAGCGGCTGGATGCCGTCCTTCACATGGTTGGGCGACCCCGAACACATCATCCCCCAGCCAGGCGGCGTGCGGAACAGATATTGCGGATGCATGGTCAGCACCCCGCGCGAGAAGTGCGAGGTGACGAAATGGGCCAGATCGTGCTGGGGCCGATCCGGCGTGATGACGATGTCTTCCTGGCGCGGACCGCCGTTCCACTCGGCCGAGAAGCCGAACGGGCACAGGATTTCCCATCCCGTCGTGTTGGCCATGTTCAGCGGCAGACAGCGATAGGGGTGGCGACTGATGAAGGCGTCCATCCAGTTGCGCGACTGGCGGCCGGGCACCAGGTCCGGCGGCCGGGCCGTCATCGGATAGCATTCCAGTTCCAGCGGGCGCGTGTTGACGGTATCGACCATGACCATGTCCTAACGCCCGAAACCCGACGGCTCAACCATGACTGACGCACCCGCTTTCGACCGCGAGACCCTGACCGTCTGGCTGAAGGAGAACGGCGTCGATCACCTTACCCACGACCACCCGGCCGTTTTTCGCGTCGAAGAGGGGCTGGATCTCAAGGCCGACCTGCCCGGCGCCCATACCAAGAACCTGTTCCTGAAGGATCACAAAGGCCGGCTGTGGCTGATCTCGGCGCGTCAGGACACGGTGATCGACCTGAAACGCGCCGCCGCCGTCATGGGGTCGGGCCGCTTGTCGTTCGGCGCCGAGACCCTGATGTGGGAAACGCTGGGCGTCCGCCCGGGCTCGGTCACGGCATTGGGCCTGATCAACGACATCGACCGCCGCGTGACCTTCGTGCTGGACCAGCGCCTTTGGGACGCCGACATCGTCAACTTCCACCCCCTGATCAATACGGCGACCACCGCCCTGGATCAGTCGGCTTTCCGGCGGGTGCTGGCGCTGCTGGAGCGGGAGCCGATCGTTGTGGATTTCGAGGCGCTGTGCTGATCGAAGGCACCGTGTCGCCTCCGCATTTGGATCTCTTGATGTAGCCTTCGGTTGGAAAGGCCATGACGCTCAAAGACATTCAAGCGTCCGCTCAGAGAGATTTGGATCATCTAGGGGCCGAAGGGGGCATCAGGCGGGAGGCACGTCCTTCTCAGACCAAGCCCTGCATTCTCGGAGCAGGCGGTTCCTCTTTGCGCCAGACGACACCACTTCCGCCGAAACGCACGCCGCCAGCGCGATGACAGCGTAGAATCCGACTTCGACGGAGACCCCGGAGCGGATCGATGAATAGACCCCCATCAACCCGCATACCGTGCAAAGAAGGCTCGCGATCGCATACGCGTATGTCGACCACTGAAACCGATAGCCGGCTGAATGCAGCGTCTTGGTCTCCCAGTCTCTAAATGCTTTCAAATCGACCTCGGTAAAGCGAAACTCGATCGATCCGAGATGATAGACGCCGTCTGTATACAGCCAGTGCATATAAGCGCCGATCATGAGCACGATAGCTGCTGTGTAGAGAGGCGCTCCAGGTGCCGAAGCTGCTGCATCATCACCAAAAACCAGGGCCGCCGCAGGCAGAGCCCCTATCGCCCCCAGGACGGCCTGAATTCTCTGCCCCTCTAACGCCTTCCATTCCATGCTCACTGTATTCCCTCCATCCGTTATCGGTGGACCAGTGATCGTTCGGTTCGACTTAGACGTCCAGCTACAGAGTTCCCGCTAACCAACCATCGGTAGAAGCGCCTACCCCGCTTGACGATCCGCGCCTCCGCCCCATCTCGTAAATCACGGTGAACGGGCAGACGAGCGGCGGGGGAAGTCAGACGAATTAGACGAATTAGACGGTGTTTTTCCATGACGACCGTCTGAAATCCCGGCGCGACCTTTTCCCGGCTTGATGCCGACGCATCTCGACGCCATCTGAACCGTTGAACCTGACCGATCTCTGCGCGGACCTCGCCCATGACCCTGCTCGACCCGACCCTGACCCCCGACGCCGCCGGCGACCTGATCAAGGAAGGCACCGACGCCTCCTTCATGACCGACGTGATCGAGGCGTCGAAGCATCAGCCGGTCATCGTCGACTTCTGGGCCACCTGGTGCGGGCCGTGCCGGACCCTGGGTCCGGCGCTGGAGAAGGCCGTGCGCGCCGCCAAGGGGGCGGTGAAGATGGTCAAGATCGATGTCGACGCCAACCCGGCCTATGCGGGCCAGCTGCGGGTGCAGTCGATCCCGACGGTCTACGCCTTCGTCAACGGCCAGCCGGTCGACGGCTTCCAGGGCGCCATTCCCGACAGCCAGATCAAGGCCTTCATCGACAAGCTGACCGGCGGTCAGGGCGGCTCGACCGAGACGGCGCAACTGCTGGAGCTGGGTGAGGAATCGCTGGGCCTGAACGACTTCGGCGGCGCGGCCCAGGCCTTCGCCCACGTCCTGTCGATCGAGCCCGAGAACGAGAAAGCCATCGCCGGCATGGCGCGGGTCTATCTGGCGGGCGGCGACCCCGAACAGGCGGCCCAGACCATCGCCATGGCGCCGCAGGATTCCAAGGAACCGACGGTCCAGAGCGTGCGCGCCCAACTGGCCCTGGCGTCCAAGGCGCCCACCGGCGATTTGGCCGGCGCCTCGGCCGGACTTGAGGCCAAGGTCGCCGCCGATCCGAACGATCATCAGGCGCGTTTCGACTTGGCCGAGGCCCAGAGCGCGGCCGGCGACTTCAAGGGCGCGGTCGACAATCTGCTGGCCATCATCCAGGCCGACCGCGAGTGGAACGATCAGGCGGCCCGCAAACAGCTGCTGGTCATCTTCGAGGCGGCGGGCCTGACCTCTGACGTGTCCAAGGATGGTCGCCGCCGCCTGTCGTCCATTCTGTTTTCGTGATCCAGAACAAGCGGGCCTCAAGCAGCGCGAAGCGCGGTAGGCCCCAGGAGAAGTGATGCCTCAAGGCTATGTCCGCGCCCTCGACCTGCCCCAGGTGATCCCGGTGTTCCCGCTGGGCGGGACCATCCTGCTGCCGCGCGGACAGCTGCCGCTGAACATCTTCGAGCCGCGCTATCTGAACATGGTGGACGACGCCATGGCCGGCGACCGGATCATCGGCCTGGTCCAGCCCAAGGGCGGCACGCCGGCCCTGCCCGGTTTGTCGCCGGTTGGCTGCGCGGGTCGGATCACCAGTTTCGCCGAGACCTCTGACGGGCGCTATCTGATCACCCTGACCGGCGTGTCACGCTTCCGCATCGCCGCCGAAATGCCGTCCAAGACCCCCTATCGCCAGGTCCGCGCGGCGTTCGAGGCCTATGAGGACGATCTGGTCTCCCCGCCCGAGGAGCCGGACTTCGACCGCGACGCGTTTCTGGACGCCCTGCGCGCCTATATGGCCCACCGGCTTCTGGACATCGATTGGGAGACGGCCGAGACCGCGCCGATGGAGGCCCTGGTCAACAGCCTGTCGATGGCCCTGCCCTTCGAGCCGGCCGAGAAACAGGCGCTGCTGGAGGCGATGGGCCTGATGCCCCGCGCCGAGGCCCTGACCGCCCTGATGCGCATCGACGCCGCCGACGGCGGTGACGACGCCGCGCCGTCCATGCAATAAGCGGCCACGCTTTCAGGAACCCGCCATGAGTGATGCTTTCAACACCCCGGTCTCCGTCGATCCCCGTCTGCTGGAGGTGCTGGTCTGCCCGGTCACGCGCGGCAAGCTGACCTACGACCGCGACGCCAACGAACTGATCTCGTCGGGCGCCAAACTGGCCTATCCGATCCGCGAAGGCGTCCCGATCATGCTGGCCGAAGAAGCGCGTCAGCTGGACTGATTCCATGCTCCGCTCATCCCCTCGAAAGCGGGGACCCAGCGCTTTTGGCGATAAGCCGTATCCGATGGATGCCCTTGATCGATCCAATGCGCTGACGGGTGAAAGAACTGGGTCCCCGCTTTCGAGGGGATGAGCGGATGGGGTTGCGGTGCCGCTTCCTCGCTCCCATTCCATTCGTGCCTGCCAAAGCAAGGAAAGCCTCGATGCTTAAAGTCGCCATCCAGATGGACCCGATCGAGGCCGTCGACATCGCCGGGGACACCACCTTCCTGATGGCCGAGACGGCGCAGGCGCGCGGTCACAAACAGTGGGTGTATGACTTCCGCACCCTGGCGCTGGAAGAGGGCCGCCTCTACTGCCGCGCCCGCCCGATCACCGTGCGGCGCGAGGTCGGCAACCACGTCGACTTCGGCGACTGGGAAAAGCTGGATCTGGCCGAGGACGTGGACGTGATCCTGATGCGCCAGGATCCGCCGTTCGACATGGCCTATGTGACGGCCACCTATCTGCTGGAGACGGTGCACCCCCGGACCCTGGTGGTCAACGACCCGGCCCAGGTGCGTTCGGCCCCCGAAAAGCTGATGGTCACCGCCTTCCCCGGCCTGCAACCGCCGACCCTGATCTCGGCCGACCCCGTCGCTCTGGACGCCTTCCACAAGAAGCACGGCGAGGTGGTCCTGAAGCCCCTGCACGGCAATGGCGGCTCGGGCGTCATCAAGCTGCGCGCCGACGACCCCAATCTGGACGCCCTGATCGAAATCCATGCCGCAGGCAGCCGCGATCCGCTGGTGATCCAGAAGTTCATTCCCGCCGTGTCCAAGGGCGACAAGCGCATCCTGCTGATCGACGGCGAGCCGGTCGGCGCCATCAACCGCGTGCCGGCGGCGGGGGCGGTGCGCTCGAACCTGCATGTCGGCGGCACGGCCATGCCGGTCGAACTGACGCCGCGCGACCTGGAAATCTGCGCCGCCATCGGCCCGACGCTGAGGGAACGCGGCCTGATCTTCGTCGGCATAGACGTGATCGGCGACTATCTGACCGAGATCAACGTCACCTCCCCCACCGGCGCCCAGCAACTGAAGGCCTTCACCGGCATCGACGCCACGGCCCTGATGTGGGACGCCATCGAGGCCAAACGCGCCGCACAGGTTGCGTGATCGCCACTTGAATTAGATTTCAGTTCATGGTTCGTTCTCTCGCTCAGGTGGGAGAACGACATGGTCGCGCGGGTTGTCACGGTCGCCTTTGACGGGGTGGAAGCCCGGCGCGTGGACGTCGAGGTCCAGTTGATCGGCAACGACGGGCCGACCATCTTCAACATCGTGGGCCTGCCGGACAAGGCGGTGGCCGAAAGCAAGGAGCGGGTGCGCGGGGCCTTCGCCGGCATCGGTCTGGCCCTGCCCGCCAAGCGGATCATCGCCAATCTGGCGCCGGCCGACCTGCCCAAGGAGGGCAGCCATTTCGACCTGCCCATCGCCCTGGCTCTGATGGCGGCCATGGGGGTGATCGCGCCCGATGCGCTCGACGGCTGGGCCGCCATCGGCGAGCTGGGGCTGGACGGCCAGATCGCGCGGGTCGGGGGCGCCCTGCCCGCCGCCGTCGCCGCCGACGCCATGGGCCTGGGCCTGATCTGCCCCGAAGCGACGGGACCGGAGGCGGCCTGGGCCGGCGGCGCCCGCATCCTCGCGCCGCGCTCGCTGATCAGCCTGGTCAACCATTTCAAGGGAACCCAGGTTCTGCGCGCGCCCGAGCCCGGACCACTGGCGGACGGCAAGGCCGTGCCCGACCTGCGCGAGGTCAAGGGTCAGGAAAGCGCCAAGCGCGGGCTGGAGATCGCGGCGGCCGGCGGCCACAACCTGCTTAGGTTATTTTTTCTACATTACGAGCTGCCAGGCCGAGCTCCTCTCCTTCGACATCCAGAAGCTCGCAAGGCGACGCCCTAAGAGCTGACGCGATGGCGTGTACGATTGCGATATTCGCGGCGACCCGGCCTCGCTCAATCTTGCCAAGGTGCCCCACCGATATATTGGCTGAGTCTGCTAACTCGATCCGAGATTGACCGAGCGCTTCCCTCCACTCCCTCACTCGATCACCGACCGCGGCTTTAAACAAATCTGCGGCACTGGGTTCGTTTGTCATAAGCAGCCTCGTTAAGGCTGCCGATCAGCCTTCTCGGGCCGCTTCCTCGTCCGGAGCGATGAGGGCAACAGGCGTGGTGCCGAGCGCCTGAGCGATTTCGTACAAGCTGACGATGGTCGGGTTTCGTAGCCCCCGCTCCATGTCGCTTATGTACTGCTGAGCGAAGCCTGACTTAACCGCCAACTGCTCCTGCGTCAGTCCGGCCAGCAAACGAGCCCTCTTGGCATTTCGGCCGAGCAGCCGCCGCATATCCATGCGGCCACCGTTGACCCGCCGGCACGGCCAAGTTTATCAACTATAATATGTATTCCGTGATGCTCGCCGTTGTCTGACCCTTATGGACAGGGGACGAAGCCTGCTCACAGCCAGGAGGGGACGAATGACGATCAAGAAGAGCGACGACCAGGAACCTGAGCACCCGGCACTGTTCGCCACGATCCACCACCGCAGTGACGAGCGGCCAGACGGCTACACCCACGAGGACATTGCCGAGCTCAATCGAGCAGCCAACGCCGGAAGACACTCGAACAAACGACGCAACATTTGGATCGCCGTCGGCACGGGCGTCACACTGTTGGTTTTGGCGGGAACGCCCTGGGCGTTAATGGCGTGGGACAATATTGAGGCCGAGCCTGCCGTCCCGACGGTCGATATGAACGTGGCGGCGCCCGATGTCCCAAGCGTTGCTCCGCCCCCCGAGGACTATCCCGCCGCATCCTACTTGGAGGTGCGTGGTCTCCACATCGGCCAAAGCAGGGATGAGGTCCTATTCAACACTGAAAACAGAGGCATGATCGCCATTGAGAACGGTGGAAGCCCGCTGATGGAGATGCACTTTGGGCTTCCTTCCCATGAAAGCGGAATGACCCTCTACCCGGCCACCCCAGAGTGCATCGAAGAACTCGACCGGCGAGACGCAATGACACCAGACGAGAAGAACTCTCTGGCAGCCATGCAAATGAACGCCTGCAAGTTAGCCGGAAGGGTGCTTTTCGACGCCGACAGCAATGTGGAAGCCTTCTATCTCACGCCTCGGGGATTCGAGATTGACCAGATATCCCTGCAGGATTTCGCTCAGGCTGTTGTCGATAATCACGGCATCGATAGCCTCAAGCCCGAACAGCAGCGACTGAGGACATTGGGTTTCGATGGCTACTGCACCAACATGCGGGGTGTTGGGTTGGCGGATGTCCGTGTGAACGTCTCGGACTGTGGCTTCATGCGAGTTCAGGTCGAACGGTCCTCGACCAGCGCCGCCAACTTCTCCTGAGTCATCCTTATGGCGAAAATCGATTCTCCGGCGTTTTGAACCGCCTTTAAAGGATGATGCGGAGCGTCTGACCGCCAGCGTCTCATTCGAGTTCAGAGCGGAAGAAAATCGTCCTGCGACCAAAAATAATTCTCTTAGACTTCGTACATGAGGGGTCAAGGCGGACTGTTGCCGCAAAACCACGGCCTTTTTGCTGCACCGAACCCTTACGCCACGGGCGTTTGCGGCTCTCTTACAAAACGAACATGAGGGGTTGGCCGAAGGCACATCCCCAAGAACACGTCAACCTCACAGCTTGACAAATCGGCCATTTTCAAATATAAACACGTCAATCGGGCGACAAGCTCGACCCCTAAAAACCCGTTACACTTATACCCCTCGGCTATATTCGTAGTCGATACTTTACGCTCGCCCCTTATTCATAACCCGTGGATAGTTTTACTCGCCAAAGGCCGAGGACGATTCCCCATGTCTTGAGATGACCGATGAACGCTATAATCAGAGCTCACGCACAATCCGATGTAGCGGCATCAGCCGATTTCAAGATCGGCCTCCCACGCCCCCCACAGCTACCGGGAGAGGGCTTAACCGCTCCAACCCGCTTCTCTCACAGCAACGACAAGCCCATCCCGGATGGCGCCATGAATATGCGCGGGCTCGGCGATGCGATGATGTGTGCGCTATTGCGGTATCCGCCCCACACCACCGTTGAAGCCATTCGCAACGACAGGCAATTTGCAGAAGACAAACCACTGCTGTTCTCTCGCCACATCTTTGAGAACAGATTCGAGTTCATCCTCCAACTCAGGTTCCGCGAAACCGGTCGGATTGAACAGTCCACGCTCAGCGTGACGTTAGGGGCCAAGGAGTACCTGACTGGCAAGTCGTCGATCTGCTCATTCATGCAGCCCCGGTATGGGCACCCGAGAGTCTTCAAGTCGGACGACCTGTTGGATGAGAGGCTCACACCAATAGCCGAGCAGAGGACGTGGGAGATGCCGATGAGTGAGGTTCTCATGTTGACCATCGCGCTAGAGCCTAAGCACCACTCGTTCGATGCTCGCATGGAACTGGCTCGAACGTTCCCAGGCGTTGCCGCTGCCGACGACACGACGAGCTTGGAAGAGTTCTTCACCTACTGAGGCAGTCAGCCTCTCAGACCGATCCGCCTGATCCGCTAGCGGAGCCAGCACCATCAAGCCTTCGGGCTTCACAGAGTTCGATCGGATCCTCCGGTCGAGCACGGCCGAACTCGGCCATTTCTCAAACCAAGGAGCAGCAATGCACCCCATAGATCATCTCTTGTCTGCGTGGCCTGGACGCCACCGAGCGGAACTTTTGGCCACCATACCAACCCCCACAGATGTCGTTCATCAAGACGCTCAAGGGGCAACGTTAACGGATCACCACAGCCTCATGTCTGTGATGCCGAAACCTCGCAATCAGCGGCCCGAAGTCCTTATCGTCGAGTTTGATGGCGCTAGTGAAGTTCAGTTCTCTGAACTGCGCCGGTCTTTCTCTGACACTCGAGCGGCTGCCAACTGGATCAGCCGGATGGAAGTCATGCTGATGCGATCGGCTTTCATCGAAATAGGCGACCTGGCGACCAAGCCCGTCATGCGCACCACCGTGCACGACGGTAGCCTGTCTTACTGGTGCGCTTGGGTGGTCGACGACGTCAGTGTTCTGACGATCGCCATATGGCGTGTTTCTGGTGCCGACTTCCCCGCCACGGCGACGCTGTCGATCTCAGCATCACCTTGGCGTTCTGACTTCGGGCCGGTGCCGCAGATGGCGTCGTTCCCGCACAGCCCTGACGAATGGGCGGGATGGGAGTCGGCTGGCCCCACCCCGTCTGAAATCAGCGACCCCACGATGGACGAAATCCTAAGCGCCATCAGAACGGTAATCGCGCAGGACGCCGCAAACATCCACATCACGACGAAGGCCTAACCCGATGAATACAGAAATTATCTCTAGCGGCAATACGCCTGTAAGAAGCGACCTCAACTGGCTGCTATTTGTTGACACGACCGATAGTCCATCAAAGCTGGAAGCTAGCTTGCCTTGGTCGAACTGGAAGGCTGCCCAGCATCCTGTCTCCGCCATGGGAGAGGTGGCGACTCTTGGAGCCACCCTCGGAGCGCCATTTGCGCCAGGCGCATCGCTGGCTGTGACCTTCGCAGACGATCACCGAGTGTCTAGCGTCGAGCTGTCTTTCGGCCTGCCGACTGAGCAGAGCGTACGGTCGGCTCTCGCCGAAATCGCGGAAGAACTAGGGGCGTCATGCACCCCCGTTCCCCCGCCCCTCGAGGCAAGCGTCCCGATTACGGATGGCTTGCGACGCTTAGAAGAATCCTGGTGGCAGGGTGATAGCTTCAGTTACCAAATGACCGGCGTTCTAACTATCGACACGTCCACAACGCGGAACGACGAGTGGAGCTGGCCGCACCAAGTCACGGTCCGCAAATTTCCGCTTGCCACAATGGGGGTGGTGCCCTGCGCCGCTGTAGGAAAAGAAGCGCCGAGGCTAGAAGGCCCCGGCGCCCCTACGAGCAGTTAAGGTCAAGCTTCAGGTTTTTTTCTTCACGCGTTTAGACGTGAAGCGCCCCTGAAGCTGGGTCGCTGCCTCGGCCAAGGCAGCGTCCAGCGATCCCGTCAGCACCTCCTGCCTCAACGGCGGGAGGAGCTGACGAAGATCACGCAGTTCACCTAGCACGAACGTGTCCATGCCGTCCTTCACCTTGAGGCGCATTGCCCCGTATCGGATCGCGAAGAGGACCTTACCCGCTTCATCGATAACCCACCACGGGGATACGGAGTGATCCTCCTGCGTGGTGACGACTTCGTGGCTCTGTTGATCCCGCTTTTTGCGAAGCTTGGTTTTTGTGTGGGTTTCGCCTTGGTGGATGGCGTCGATCAGCTTGATTTGATCGAGCAGCCCCGCCGCCAGTTTGCGTCGGCGCACTTGCACCGGGTCATACGCAGCCCGACGTTCGCTGCCGGCGGTCAGTTCAAGTTTGTCCAGAACACTCATCTAGGCCTCCTTCGGTTGATGAAGGGCCCCTCCGGTCAAATGCCTTCCAGGACAACGCAGCTGACTGTTTTCCCCTCAACTAGATCGCTCAAAGTCCGCATTCCGCCAAGGCAATCCTTGCAATGGCATCGTGACCGGGGTCCCAGTTCTGTGGCGTCTAGTCCTCCGGCCAAAGGCTAAGCGGTCGCACGGTGGCTGAATCGACAGCTACCTTGCTGCTGGCGGAGGGAAGCCCCATCAGCAGGGGAAAACCTTTCGAACATTCAGCACACCCGTTGGTGTGGGGCTGAACAGGTCGGCCTGTGGCTTCGTTAAGTTGAGCCAGTCCATCCCGACATCTGGCCGCAACAGGATGATTTGACGATCATGATAGGGGCTGATGTCCGACCCCGGCTTCGTCGTCAGCATCGCCCACGCTCCATCCTTGATGATGCCGGCGATCCAGAACCACGACATGTCCGCCATAGTGAAAGCCCACTTGGTCTTTCTCTTCTGCCCCAGCTCGGCGTCAGTGAATTCGTAGAAGGCCGACGCAGGAATCAAACATCGGTTGGTGTTGCTAAAATCTCGTCCGTCGCTTCGGAAGTTGAACACCGGGCGACCTTGCGGAGATCGCCATGACCACCGCATCGAGGTCAGCAGCGGGCCTTCATCCCACGTCACGATCGAGGCTGCGTCACCGATCTTGATGTCGTCGTTCGGTTCCAGGTTCGGAATCACGCCACCGTCGAAACGAAGCGGGAAACCCGTCTCACTGAACGCGTCAGCGATCTGCGACGCAGGGACGTGCGAGGCGTAGTTGTTGCACAACGCGGGGCTCCTATTCGAAGGCCTCGATCATGGACGTGACGGCCTCGCGCTGTTTGTCATTCAGGCTGGACCATGCCCTGATCAAGCGGGCGCTTCCTGGGTGGTCGCCGCGATTTTCGCCGACGAGTTCGGCCACATCACACTTCAGCGCTTTGGCGGCGAGCACCAACTTCGACGCGGCGATCCGGTTCTTACCCGTCTCGTATTTCTGCACCTGCTGGAAGGTGACGCCGATCGCCTCACCCAACCGACGCTGTGTCAGCCCGACCGCTTCGCGACGGTCGGTCAACGCCTTGCCGATCGCGACGTCCAGCTGCTTTTCGTGTTCGCTCATAGTCTCGACTAGCCGCATAATTCCATCGGTTCGCAAGCGGTGTTTTCCAGCGCGGCCATAGGTTCGGTCCACAGGCGACGGCGATCTGTCTTCCCACGCCCTCAAATGTTCTTCATATGTTCTCGTCGTGGGCGCGAAGGCATACAGAGGGGACGAAACCACCGGCTTTCAAAGTCCGGCCCAGGATCACGTCGAAGCTGTTCCTGATCTGGCCGAGCTATTGGAGCTTCGTCGGCCACAGCGTTATGCCGTCCGTGTCAAGGGTGACGGCCTGCGTAAGCGAGGCATCCACTCCGGCGACATCCTCGTGGTCAACACGGACGGAGAGCCCCGATCAGGAAAGGTCTGTGTCGCCTTCGTTCATGGTGATGTCGTCCTGGCGATCCTGACGGAAAAGGACGGGGAGTGGTGGCTGGAGCCCTCCAACTACGCGCCGCAGCCGATCAGTGATGACACCGAGGTGTGGGCGATGATCGCCGCTCTGGTTCGGACCGACGTCTGATGTTTGGCCTGATCGACGGCAACAACTTCTATGTCTCGTGCGAGCGGGCGTTCGATCCGACGCTGAGAGGCAAGCCGGTGATCGTGCTGTCGAACAACGACGGCTGCGCTATAGCCCGATCAGCAGAGGCCAAGGCACTCGGGATCAAGATGGGCGAGGTCTGGCACCTGTCGAAACGCACGCCCGAGTTCCGCACCGTCATCGCCAAATCGTCCAACTATGCGCTCTACGGCGGCATGAGCAGGAGGGTGTTCGAGGTGCTGTCCGAGCACTTCCAGCGCGTGGAGCCCTACTCCATCGATGAGATGTTCGTGGATCTGACGCAGTTCGCTCGGGTGGACTATTGCCGGCGTGTCCGCGACCGTGTTCGGCAGGTCGCCAAGATTCCTACCTGCATCGGCATCGGCCCGACCAAGACGCTCGCCAAGCTGGCGAACAAGCACGCCAAGGGCACAGAGATCGGCGTGTCTGATTTCAGTGATCTGGATGTCCGTCGCCAAGCGTTCGCAGAAATGCCGATCTCAGAAATCTGGGGTGTCGGTGGTGCGTCTCAGGCGAAGCTGAATGGGCTCGGTATCTTCACGGTGGATCAGTTCGCCAATCTGCCTTCGGCGTCGATCAGAAAGCTCATGACCGTGACGGGACAGCGAACCCATGCCGAGCTGAATGGGGTGTCCTGCATGCCCCTGACGCTGGCTCCGGCGAAGAAGCAGACGGTGTCGGTCACGCGCATGTTCGGACGCCCCGTCGAGGCCTGGGAGGACATGCGGGAAGCCCTTGCGGCTCACGCATCCAGGGCCGCCGAAAAGTGCCGGACAAATGGTTTGGCCGCCACGGGGATGCAGGTGTTCTTTCACACCAATCCGCACTCCAGCGAGCCTTGGTACAACGGCCAGCGTTCGTTCGAGATTGAGCCCACGAACGACAGCTTTTCGATCATTCGCCAGGCCGTCGGAGCTGGTCACTCGATGTGGAAGCCAGGCCTTCGTTACGCTAAGTGCGGCGTGATCCTGCTGGACCTTCGGGCGGAGGCTGTGGCGTCGCTCAATCTGCTGCCTACAGCAGACCCGGTGAGATCAGAAAAGCTTATGTTGGCTCTGGATTCCGTGAACGCGCGATTTGGGCGCGGCACGCTTCGTCCAGGCGGCATCAGCAAGGCGACCACTTGGTCCACCAGAGCGAACAATCGATCGCCGCGCTACACGACCCGATTCAGCGATCTGATGGAGGCGTCGGCCTAGCAACGTCTGATTTAGGCACTGAGGCCTAAGACCGAAATCGACCCATAGCGGACCTAAGCACGATATATTGCTAGGTCTCTTTAGTTCAGGAGGCGGTTGCAGTCTGCAAGCGCCCCATTGACTGAGCCGCCAGCTTGGCGATCAGGTCTGATTGTCGGAACGGCTTCTCGAGTCGTGGCAAGTCTGGCGGCAGCCCGACCACGTCAGCGTAGCCGGACGCGATCAAGATTCCCATGTTTGGGTGCCGATGTTGAACTATCCGCGCCAAGTCTGCACCGGTGATGCCCGGCATCATATGGTCGGTGATCAGAAGATCGATTGGTCCCTTTGACGCGATGACGTCCAGCGCTTCTTCGCCAGAGCGCGCCTCCAAAACATCGAATCCGAGGTCGATGAGCATGTCGGCGGTGCTGGCCCGCACAACGTCTTCGTCGTCCACGAGCAGCACTCTGCCCGACTGGATCTCGTGATGCTTCGGCGCGGCGGGGGCCTCGCCGATCGCTTCAGCCCACGGCAGCCACAGTTCGATCGTCGTCCCCCGTCCCGGCGAACTGAATACAGCCAGGCCACCGCTCAACTGCATGGCCAGGCCGTGGACCATCGACAGCCCCAGGCCCGTTCCCTGACCGACACCCTTGGTCGAGTAAAAGGGCTCGATTGCCCTGCGCCGCGTTTCTTCGCTCATGCCGACGCCGTTGTCGGCAACTGAGATAAGGACGTATTTGCCAGGCGATACCGGCGCTGCGTCGTCTGCGCCCACGCTCACGTTCGCCGCAGCCAAAACGAGCTTTCCGCCCTTGGGCATGGCGTCCTGGGCGTTCACAGCAAGGTTCAGAATGGCCATCTCGACCTGGTTCTGGTCAGCAACCGCACTTCCCAAATCCTCGGCGATGTCCAGTTTGAACTCGACCTGCGGCCCCAGGGTCGATCCGATCAGCGGACTGAGATCAATCAACAAGGCGGTGATGTCCACGGCGGTCGCACTTATGCCGTCGCGCAAAGGCGAGTAACCGTTGCACAAGCGTCTTTGCGCGGTCGGCGGACTGCAACGCACCCTCGATCAGCCGCTGCTCTCGCTCCCCGCCGACCTTTCGGCGGTGCAACAGGTCCAGACTGCCGAGGATTGGCGTCAGCAGATTGTTGAAATCATGCGCCACCCCGCCTGTCAGTTGGCCCATCGCCTCCAGCTTCTGGGATTGACGCAACGCTTCCTGCGTGTGTTCCAGCTCGGCCGTGCGCTCGGCGACCCTGCGCTCCAGCGTCTCTGTCATGTCACGCAAGGCCGCTTCCATGGTCTTGCGTTCGGTGACGTCAATGGAAACGCCCGCCAAGGTCAGCGGAGTTCCGTCCACGTCATAGGTCGGTTGAGCGCGGATGAGGATCCAGCGCTCGGCGCCGGCCGGCGTGATCAATCTGTATTCGACATCGTAGTCGACGCGCTGGCCGATGCTTCGTGCAATAGCCTCACCGACCATCTCTTGATCGTCAGGATGCACCGCCGCGCGCAGGGCCTGGTACGGGAAATCCGCATCCGGCTCCCGGCCGAAGTTGATCCGGCAGGTGGCGGACGTGGTCAATACCTCTGTACGCAGATCCAGCGACCAGACGCCCATCCGGCCGGCCGTGACGGCCATCGAGCGGAGGCGGTCGCTTTCCTGCACCGATGATAGCAGACGGGCGTTTTCGATAGCGATGGCCGCCGAGCGACCCAGCGCTTCCAGCCTTTCAATCGCGCTTCGGTCCGCTTCACGCACATCGGTCCAGTAGGCTCCGATCGCCGCAATCGGCTCGGGCGAACCGACCGGGACCATGACCATGCTGCGCACGAAGGTCTGCGAATAGGCCTCTTGCGGCACACGGTCGTCCAAGCGGATGTCGGTGATCGCCACAGTCTCGCGGTGCGTGATCGCCCACCCCGACACGCAGGCGTCCAACGGAAATCGCATGCCCTTGAACAGCGGCCCATCCGAGTCCTCGGCCGCGTAAAAGCATTGGTCCGCCTCGCGCACGACCACGGTGATGCCGTCCGACCCCACGATTTCGCGCGCCGTCTCGCGCAGCACGCCAACGACTTGGTCCAATGATTTGCAGCCAGCCAGGCGTTCGCTTGCCGCGATAAGGCGGGACCATGGCAAAGCGTCAGGGGCGGTCTCGGGGCCTTGGCTCACAGCGTCGGCACTCCGTTAAATCAAGCGCTTACGCTATCACGTTATCGCCGAGGCGCGAAACATCGCAGTGAGTTTTCTCTTCACTCTCCCCATAGCCAGTAGATTTGTTGAAAATTTCGATGAAACCAGGGTCGCGCTGTCAGCCGACCGGGAGTCACATTACTGATTTCCATCTTGAGCGGACGACGACGGCGACCGCATTCCGACCGGCCGCAGACGACCGCTTTCGGTACTGCACCTTAAGGCCGAAATCGACCCATTGCGGACATCTAGGCTGGATCCCAACTCAAGAGCATGACCTTGCTCGATCGGCTCGCGCTCCGGCTTCCAATTATACAGGCTCCAATGGCTGGGGTTTCCACACCTGAGCTAGCTGCTGCGGTTTCCAACGCCGGCGCGCTGGGCTCTATCGGTGTCGGCTCGACTAATGCCTCCGGGGCCGCCCGGATGATCGATGATGTCCGCGGGCGCACCGACGCGGCCTTCAACGTCAACGTCTTCGTTCACAACGCTCCGCGTCGTGATGCTGACCGCGAGGCGTCCTGGCTAACGGCATTAGGTCCTCTTTTTGACGAGTTTGCCGCCACGCCGCCGTCTTCCCTCGCGACGATCTATCAGAGCTTCGCCGACGATGATGACATGCTGCGCATTCTGGTCGAGCGAGCGCCTCCGGTCGTCAGCTTCCACTTCGGCTTGCCGGATCAGGCGAAGGTGAGGTCGCTGCGGCAGGCAGGATGCGTCTTGATCGCCACCGCGACGAGCCTTGATGAGGCTATCGGCGCCAAGGACGCCGGGATGGACGCTGTTGTGGCGCAAGGCTTTGAAGCCGGTGGCCA
Organism: Brevundimonas vesicularis; assembly: GCF_027886425.1. Taxonomy (NCBI): domain Bacteria; kingdom Pseudomonadati; phylum Pseudomonadota; class Alphaproteobacteria; order Caulobacterales; family Caulobacteraceae; genus Brevundimonas; species Brevundimonas vesicularis. The sequence continues at coordinate 287,020 of NZ_CP115671.1, forward strand.
CAGGGGCGTGTTCAACCCCGCTGGTGATGACGCCCGCCTAGGAACTCTCGCGCTGACACGGCTGCTTGTCGCGCAAGCCGGTTTGCCTATTATCGCCGCAGGCGGGATTATGGATGGACAGGGCATCAGATCGGTCCTCTCACTTGGAGCGATAGCGGCCCAGCTGGGAACCGCGTTCATCACCTGTCCGGAAAGTGCAGCCGATGATGCGTATCGGAGAGCACTTCAGAGCGACGCAGCGCACCACACGGTCATGACGAATGTGATCTCGGGTCGGCCTGCCCGTTGCCTACGCAACCGCTTCACCATTTGGGCAGAGAGCGTCACTGAAGACGCGCCGGACTACCCCGTCGCCTATGACGCTGGAAAAGCCGTGAACGCAGCCGCCAAAGCAGCCGACGAGGGCGGATTTGGTGCACAGTGGGCTGGTCAAGGCGCGCCCCTGGCTCGATGCATGGGCGCTGCCGAACTCGTTCAGACGCTGGAAGCTGAACTCGCCGCTTAGGACCACTTTCCACCCCCAGCGTCAGTTCGGCGAGAGGGCATGGGGCCGATGTCCGTCTTTCGCGCGGGTGTCGATGTCGTGGTCCGACCTGTTGCGGACATAGTTAGATCAGTTCCGCTATAGATGGCTTATGACCACCACCACTCCAACGCGGGATGCCGAAGCTACCCGACAGGCGATCCTTCGGGCTGCGCTGGACCTCTTCGCTGAGGAGGGTTTCGAGGCAGTCGGAGTCCGCTCGATTGGAGCACGCGCGGGCGTCGATTATTCGCTGATCAGCCGATACTTCGGTGGAAAGGACGAGCTTTTCGTCGAAGTGATCAAATCTGGAAGCGTGAACTGGCAGCGTCGGTGGGGAGATCGTGAGAGCTTCGCTGAGCGCGTGACGGATGATGTTCTGGCGGTTCCAAATGGCGGAAGGGTGCTGCGCGACTTGCTCGTTCTGATGCGCTCCGCTGGATCAGATAAGGCCAAACGCCTCATCGATGAAGCGTTGGGTCACCAAGGCTTTCGCGACCTTGAAGCATGGGTCGGGGGCGAGGACGCAGATGTCCGTGCGCGCCTGCTTATGGGCTTTCTCGCCGGTATGGCCATCACCCGCGATCTGAACAGTAAGTTTGACCTCAGTCACGAACGCGCCGTCGTAATGCGCGAGCAACTCCGTTCAGCGGTTGCTGCCTTCCTCAGGCCAGCGACTTGAGAACGCCAGTCCGCTTTCCACCCATCTCGGTCATTCATCACCGCCGCTTCCGGGCAGCCGCCGCAGCCATGTAGCGAGCTGCCGTTGAGGCGTGCCATCGAGCACCGCGAGGGGTTGCGATGCCCTGTCTGTTCAGCTCTTCGGCCACAGCGGAAGGCTTACTGTGACCGGCCGCCACGATGGACGCAATGATTGGGGAAAGCTCTCGCTGTCGGGCGGCTGTCTGGCGGGCCCGCGCCCGCCGAGCTAGTGTCAGGTCGCCAGCGAACTTTCCGAGCGCATCTTCAGCTCTTGGATTTCCGAGGGTGTTTACCGCCCGGCCGCTTCGGCTGGAGCGATGTGGTTCGCCCCGCGCAATCTTCTGTTTGATGGCCGCTAGCGCCTCTGTCGTTCTTCGGGAGATCATCTCCCGCTCGGCCTGTGCAATCACGGCAAGGACGCCGATGGTTAGGTCGTTAGCATCGGGAACATCCGCTGCCAGGAACCGCGCTCCACTGTCCCTCAAGGTCAATAGGAAGGCTGCGTTTCGAGAAAGCCGATCAAGCTTCGCGATCACCAGAGTCGCGTCGGTCAGCTTGGCTCGAGCGAGGGCCTTTCTAAGCACAGGTCGGTCATCGCGACGGCCTGTTTCCACCTCTGTAAACTCTGCCAGAAGGGACATCCCACGACGTCCTGCTAGCTGCTTAACGGCATGTCTCTGCGCTTCCAGGCCCAGCCCACTTCGCCCCTGTGATGCGGTGCTGACGCGATAATAAGCGATCGCCTTCATCGAAGCCTCCAAACCATGTCTCTCGCGGCAATCGAACGTTTGCCGGAATGGTCAGGGATCAGCCAGAAGTAGAGTTTGGACAACGAGCGGCGACAAAATTCGAAAATTGCGGCATGCGTCAACTGCGGATCATGTCGCCGCCTGCCGATCCAGCAGACCATCTCGTCGAGATGCCAGCGTGGCGATGGCGCCGGTCGGCGCTTCTTCAGCCGCCTGGCAGTCAGCGGTCCAAACTTCTTCGTCCAACAGCGGATGGTTTCGTAAGTGACGTCGATGCCGCGTTGGGCCAGCAGTTCCTCGACGTCGCGTATGCTCAGGCTGAAGCGGAAATAAAGCCAGACCGCATGACGGATCACCTCCGCCGGGAAGCGGTGGCGCTTGAACGACAGCGGCTTCATAAAATCGTCCCCAGTCAGCCCTTTACGGGCATCCTCAGTGGAGACAAGTTAGCGTTAGACTGACATCACCGACCCAACTCTCTGGCCACAGCCCCGGCGCTCAGCCCACTGTTGGCGACCCGATCAACGGCCTCCCGCTTGGACGAATCCGGAAACACCCGGCGTTGAACACTCATCAGACACTCCTCTCCAGCTCCGAAAAGCTAGCATGGGTGTCCACTCAAACGAGGGAGGATCACATCAATGGGTCCTCAGCCTAGCGAAGATCTACCTCAGACGGCGCCCCTCCAGATCCACGACTTCCACATCGCCAAGGCCCAAGCCCCTTACCCCGGCTTCGATCTTGCTGAGGTCGCCCACGACGATCCAGGTGAGTTTGGAAGAATCATAGAGCGTCGCGGCCGCCTGCTCCACCTGCGACTGGGACAGCGCCTGAACGCGCGCGACATACGAATCCCAATACCCCTCGGGAAGATCATACTCATACGCCGATCTATACATTGTCAGGACGCCGCCTACGCCTTGAAGTTGCGCAGGCATGCCCAAGAGCATGTCGTTTCGAGCCGCTTGAACCTCCTCGGGGCTCGGAAGACGAGTCGTGCCCAACTCGCGTAGTTCCCGATCAATCTCGCTCATGGCTTCGGCCGTCTTGTCGGTCTGCACCGCCGCGCCCGCTGTCACGCGACCAAGTCGTGCGCCCGCATCCACCTCGGATGACGCGCCATACGACCAGCCCTTGTCCTCCCGCAGGTTCATGTTGAGCCGCGATGTGAAGGAGCCTCCCAGGACCGTGTTGACGAGGTCCATCGCTTCATAGCTCGGATCGCCGCGGCGCGGTCCGGCCTGGCCCGCCAAAATCAGGCTGGACTCGGCGCCGGGCTGATCGACCAGGACCACCCGGGTCCGGTTCACGGAAGCCGCAGGAGGCAAGGACGGCTTGACCGGCGCCGGACCGGCAGGCGCGCGCCAGTCCGCAAGACGCGCTTCCAGCATCGGCATGATCTCTTCCAGCGTTGTGTCGCCGACTATGAAAAGAGTGGCGAGATCCGGTCGAATCCAATGGTTATAGTGTCGGCGGAAATCGTCGGTCGTCAGGCGCGCAGCGATCTCCGGAGTCATCTGAGCTGCGTAGGGATGATCCGGCCCGTAGTTGAGCGCGGGAGACACCAGTCCAACCTTGCCCTGCGGCGAGCGTTTGTTGTCCTCGTAGTTGGCGCTGTAGATAGCGCGCAAGCGATCCCACTCCGCCTCGGGAAACGTCGGATGCTTGAGGATATCGACGTACAGGTCGAGGGAGTCGGCCAACTTCAGCTTGAGCGCGTTGAGGCCGAAGCGCGTGTATTCGTCGGACGTCTGCCAGTTCATCATCGCGCCGAGAGCCTGGCGGCGTGCTGCGATCTGCAGCTCGTTCAGGCTTGTGGTCCCAGCCGTCGTCAGCCCGAATGCCGTCGAGAGCCCTATTGAGGCCGGATTGCGATCCGGCAGCGCCCCGACGTCGAAGATCATCGACAGATTGACGGTGGGAAGATCATGGCGTTCTGCGAGGGCAACCCTCAGGCCATTCGACAAGGTCGCATGTTGCAGCGGCGGCAGGGCGAAGGCGACCGGGGAGGCCACCGGGGGCGGGCTCGACCGGTCAGCGGTCACGCTCGCGGTGATGAAGCTCGGCATCGGCGTAACGTCCAGGATGTAGACCCCGTCCGATAGCCACCGCCGAGCAGCGTCGCGGATATCCTGTGGCGCGGCGGCATAGATCGTCTGAAGTTGCTCGCGGTAGTAGTCCGAAGAACCGGCATACAGTTGGCCCTCCGCCAGGGTCTCCGCCAGCGACATCGTCGAGGCCGCGCTGCGAACAGAAGCCGCATAGTAGTCGAACTTGATGCGATCCAATTCCTCGACTGACGGTCCATGCGCCAGGAAGTCAGCCATCTCGGCGTCGAGCGCCGCCTCAAGGGTTGCCACATCGACGCCCGGCCGCACGGTCGCCTGGACCACGAACTGGGATCCGAGTTCCAGTTTCTGCATGGAGACATCCACTTCGGAGGCCAGTTCCAGTTCGCGTACGAGACGCTTTTGAAGACGACTGTTCGGCCCGTCCGAAAGAACGCTTGCGGCAAGCTCGAGCAGTTGGGCGTCGACGCGTGCCCAGCCGGGCGCGTTCCAGATCTTCAGGACCATGGCGTTGGCCACAGACGCCTGAAGCTCGCCCCGGGTTTCACCTGTCATCTTGGCGACCTGCTCGCGACTGCGCGCCAGGGGCGGCCCGCCCGGGATGTCACCGAAGTAGCGCTCGACCTTCTCTCGGGCCTGCTGGACGGTGATGTCTCCGGACAGGACGAGGACCGCGTTTGACGGGCCATACCACCGCTTGAAGAAGGTCCGAACGTCTTCGAGACTGGCCGCGTCCAAGTCAGCCATCGATCCGATAGGCGTCCAGGAATAGGGATGGCCGACGGGATAGGTGGCCGCCGAGATGATTTCCGGAGCCTCGCCGAGGGGCGTGTTGGCGCGCTGCCGTTTCTCGTTCTGGACGACCCGTCTCTGTTCCTCCAGCTTGGCTTCATCCACGGCCCCCAGCAGATGGCCCATACGATCAGACTCAAGCCAAAGAACCCGGTCCACGGCCCCGGTCGGCACCGTCTGGAAGTAGTTGGTGCGGTCGTTGCCCGTCGTGCCGTTCATGCCAGTCGCCCCGACCTCGTTCATTGCGGCGAACCAGTCGGTGTCAGCATTCTCGGAACCGTTGAACATCAGATGTTCGAACAGGTGCGCGAAGCCCGTCCGACCCTGAGTCTCGTTGGCGCTGCCGACGTGATACCAGATGCCGATGGAGACAACCGGCGTCGTATGATCCTCGTGTACGATCAGTGTCAGACCGTTCGGCAGCACGATCGTCTCATGGGTGATCTCGACCACCGGCAGGCTCGTCGTCTCGGAGGCTTGCCGCGATGGGGACGCCCAGGCCGACGTTGCGGCACCCGAGACGGGGAGAAGCGTCAGGCAGGCGAGGACGAGCGGCAGCGCCGTTGAGTTAAACATGGGATATCCAGTCGAAGGAAGAGCGGGCGCGATCCTGCGGAAACACGCCTGAGCAGAGAGGAAAGCGATGTTCAGAACGCTTTGGTCAGGCTGACGCTGAAGCGCCGCAGACGGGGGTCGCCGTAGGTGCTGTATCCCGCCTGGGTATAGGAGGTGATCGCCACCACCGGCGGGGTCTTGTTGAAAACGTTGAGCACCCCGGCCGAGAGGCGCGTCCCGCCCAGCGGCCCTGGACGGTCGCCGAAAGCATAGGAGACATGCAAGTCGCTGTAGGTCTGGCTGGGAATCCTGCGCGCACCCTGGAGAGCGATGGCGTCCTCTATGGAGGCCGCGCCGCCAGGGGTCGTCGCGTCCTGGGTCGTGAAGATATTGTAGCTATCGTAGAACTGGGTGTTCCAGCGGATGCGCCATGCGCCCTTCTCCCAATCCACCCCGCCGTTCCCCTGCCATTCGAGCGGGCCGTCCCAGTTACCGGTATAATCAAGCGCCGCGGCGCCTGGGACGAGTTGGCGGACGGTCGTCGGTTGCCAGGTCGCCAGGGCGTAGAAGCGGGCAGAGCCCCAGGCTCCGAAGTCTCTATCGTAGTCGATCTGGACATCGACCGCCTTGAACTCGGACTGCAGCATGTTGATGGGAGAGGCGTCCACGAACAGGATTCGGCCCGCATAGCCCACAGGATCGCCGGACGCTGGCGCCGCCCGGACTACGCGGCCCGGAAAGACGTCGGGATTGGCGAGCAGATAGTCCAGCGGTATGCCGCCAATCTCTCCGGTCTTCTTGATCCGTGTGTAGTCGGCCGAGAGCCGCACACCGCTCATCGGAGTCACGATCGCCCCGAACGACATCGTTTCAGACTCCTCGGGGCGAAGCGTTCCGTTCCCTAACCCCCTGGTTGTCGTCAGAGCGTAGTCGACGATCTCATCGCCACGCAGGGGATCCGGCACGCCCAATCCAAACGGCGCAGGATCGCTCTGAGAACCGAGCTGGACGACGCTGGGCGGGAGAAAGCCTGTAGCGTAGCTGGCGCGCAGCACCAGAGCCTCAAAGGGAGAATAGCGCCCCGCCACGGTGTAGTTCGTGCTTTCGAATCGGCTTTCGACGCGCTCGAAGGCGGGCAGGTCGCTGTCTGGATCCGCGAAGATGAAGGAGTCGAAGCCCGACGGCGGGGACTTGGTGACATAAGCGTCGTGACGCACGGCCGCGCGAAGCTCGAGCTCCCGCAGGAAGGGGACGTTGTTCTGCGGACTGGCCAGCGGCAGGGCGAGTTCGGCGTATTCCGAGGTGGTCCGCTGATCCCGGCCTGGGAAGACGACATAGAGAGGGCTGCGGCTGACGGTGTCGGTGAAGGTGTTGCCCGCACGTTCGATCTTGGTGGCTTCCTGCTGCACCGCCAGGGTCAGGGTGGCGGAGCCGCCTGGCAGTCGAAACACCGGTCCCGAGGCCCTCAAGGACGGATTGGTGAAGGTCGAGTCGTAGGGACCGGCGCGATAGGTCGGCTCAGTGAAGAGATAGTCTCCGAAGTCGATCGGCGAACTCAGAGGGTCCAACACGGGTCGGCCTGCGCACGAGAACGGGTCGTCCGCCGCCCCAAGGCCACAATAGTCCCCGTAGGCATCTATAGCCGACTGATAGAAGACGGCTCGGTTCGAGGTTCGGGTCTGATTGACCTCCAGGTTCAGAGCCCACCGGCGTGGCAGGCGGATGATCGTCCCGACCGCCAGCGTCTCGGTCTTGGAGTCGGACTCATAGGGGAAGGACAGGCCCGGCGTCGGGAAGGACAGGCGGATGGCCTGCTGGAACGGATTGGTCGGGGCATCGGCGGCCAGGGACAGGATGCTGGGGAGCTGGTTGGCGCTGTAGCTCGTTCCGGCGTTTTCAAAACGCGAGTAATCGACGAAGCCGTCAAGCCAGCTCGTGAACTCGCGTCGGACATTGACGTTGAAGGACTGCATTTCTGGGGAGGTCAGAAGACCGCGTTCGAGGCCCGCGAGCGTGTCGGGAATATCGAGATCGAAGGCTCCCGCATTGGCGCGAAGCTGCGCCCCACCGTCGGCGTCGACCCCGCCGTAGCCCAGCGGAAGGTGGGTGACTGCAGAACCCAGATCGGCGCCGCCGTAACGCGGATCCAGTACGAGGCTCGATCCGTCGGCGCTGCGGATATTGACCCCGTTTCCGAGTGGCGGAAAACCCGATCGGTCATAGGGCGATAGATTGCGGAAACCCAGATCCATGCCGTCCTGGATCAGGTGCGCGCGATCCCTGACCCTCAGCGTGCCGGAGCGGCTGATCGAGCCTCCGAACGTCACCGTGGTTCGCCCCCCTTCCAAGGAAAAGCCCCCGTTGACATCGAACCGGCCGTTCGGCGCGGCGAAATCGAAGGTGTCGTTGTAGGTGGTTGCAACCTCCACCCCCTGGTAATCGTGGCGCAGGATAATGTTGATCACCCCGCCCACAGCGTTGCCGCCGTAGACGCCGCCGGCCGAGGCGGGTAGAATTTCGATCCGCTCAATCGAGCCAAGCGGAATGCCGTTGATATCAGCCTGTGCGGGGGCGAAGTTTTGGTTAGCGAGACTGGCGAGGCGGCGCCCATTGACCAGAATGAGGGTCTGGTTCGCTCCCAGGCCGCGCAGGTTGAAACTGGAATATGGCCGGCCGTTGCCAGTGCTTTGCGCTCGGGAACCGCCGAACCCTGCGTTCTGAGGCAGGCGCGTGCGCAAGAATTCTTCCACCGTCGTGGCCTGGGAGGTGGAAATCTCGTCGCGATTGAACACGACATAGGGCTGGTCGCCGTCCTCGGAGCGCCGGACGTCTACGTTCAGGCTGCGCGAACCCAACACCAGGATTTCGGAGATTTCGGTGACCTCATTCGACAGGGCGCTGGCGGCGACACCTGGGACCCTCCGATTGTCGGGCCTAACGATCAGCAGACCCGATCGCCCGACCTCGACGACCAGGCCGCTCCCGGCCAGCAGGGCCGCGACGGCGGCCTGCGGCGTGTAGGTTCCCGTCAGCGCGGGCGCCAGTTTGCCCCGGACGGCGCCACTCTCGAAGGCGATTTCGTGACGCGTTGCCCGCGCCACTGCGCGCAAAGCGTCGGCGAGGTCCTGGGCCGGCATATCCAATACAAAGGTCTGAGCCTGGGCTAAGACGGGCGCGCCTTGAGCGAGAAGGGCCAAGGTCGCCCCCGCGACCCCCGCCTGAAACAACATTCTGGAACCGATCGAACGTCTCATAGTCACACCCCCGTGTCGCGTACCCTCGCGCCCGCTGTAAGGTGAGACGGACCAGACTCCGGAGGGGACAGCGCACCAACGAATTTATTTTCTCAGAACGGACGAAGCGTCACGCCGTCATCGCTTTCGATGGCGTGCAAGCCATTGAATGCCGTCATCGCCTCGACGAAAGCGTCAACGTCGCCCGCCTCGAACACGCCGTTCACCGGAAGTCGGCCGAGCCGCGGGTCGGAGAGGCGGACCTTGCGGCGCGAATATCGGTTTACACGTTCAAGCGCCGACGACAGGGGTTCGTCCTCGAAGTTCAACTGGCCCGCCTCCCAACTGAGACTTCGGACAGGATCGACCACGGTGACCTGCGGCGCGGAGGGTGGCAGATCCAGACGCGCCACATACTCCCGCCCCGGCTGCAAGGCTGTGTAGGTCGCCGTCGAGTCGCGCCCGGACTTGGTTTCACCGGACGTAGCTTCGGCTTGGGTCCTGTCCATCAGGGCCACATGGCCTTCGTACAGCAGCACTCTCGCCTCGCGTCGGATAAGCTCGACGCTGAAAGAGGTCCCCGTCGCGACGACGACTTTCGCCCCGGCCGTGACTGCAAAGGGGCGCAACGGGTCGCGCGCCACGTCGAATTTCGCGCGACCTCGCGCAAGGGTCAGGTCGCGCCGGCTTCCGCCAAGCCGGACCCTTACCTCAGTGTCGGCGTCCAGCGACAGGCGCGACCCATCGGCCAACATGGCCACCTGGCGCTCACCCACGCCGGTCCGGTAGACCTGCGTGGGCGTATAAAACATCGCCGAAAGAACGATCAGACCGCCGACCGCTGCGGCGACGGCGACCCATCGCAATGGCGGCACGTGATGCCTCCAGCGCTGACCCTGAGCCTGCTGAAAGGCCTTCAGGCCACGCTGGCGCAGGCGCAAGACCTCCGGCAGATCGGCCGCCTGATCGGCGACCCGCCAGACGCGCAACGCATCGTCGAGCGCAGCCGCATTGTCCCCATCAGCTATCCACGCTTCGAAGTCTTGGTGCGCCATGCCGTCGAGTTCGCCCTCGGCCAGAGTGAGGCACCATTCCACTGCCTGGAGATCTCGCTCGCTCCTGCTCATCATGCGCCCTCTCGCATGCGCGCCATGATGGAGACCATGGCGCCGGCAATCTGCTTTTTCACCGCGCTTTTAGATATGCCGAAGGCTTCGCCAATCACATCTTGGCTCATCTGGTCGATACGGTAGAGAGTAAACATGACCCGGGTCCGCTCCGGTAAAGCCTCGAGGGCGGCGGCGAAACGCGCGAGCTCCGCCCGCCCCAAGGTCGACCGCTCGGGATCCAGAGGATCGACCGCCAGGGCGTGCGTCGGATCCAGAGCCTCGCGGTACTGACGTCGGACATTCGCCCGGCGGGCCCGATCAACGAGAAGATTCTGGGCGATCTGGAAGACATAGTGGTCTGCAGCGCCATCGACATCCGCTTTCAACATTCGCACGAAGACTTCCTGTGTAAGGTCCTCGGCCTCGGCATGGTCGCGTACGCGGCGCATAAAGAAGGCCATCAGCGCGGGTCGCCATCGGCCGTTCAGCCGCCTTTCCTCATCTCGCTGATGTGCCGCCAATGCCGCCGCCTTTTTCTGCCGATCCCAAGTATGACGCGCGAGTCCAGCCGAGGGACAACAAGCTCGATATTTTGTCCCTCGGCTTCCGCTCGGGCTGACTGGATTGAACCTAGCGCTCAGGGGGCCTGTCAGGTTAAGTTCAACAAGTTGAAAGCCCCCTCCCCGGACATGGCTCAGACGACCGCAGCCGCCCAAGCGGCATCCGCCTCGGCGCGGAAGCGGCGAAGGGTCGTTCGGCTGATGAGGTGACGCTGGACGTTGAAGGTGTTGTAGATCGCAGCGTGGGTAGTGAGGAATTCTAGGCGGAAGCTTGGGATTTGAACCCCTGCTGTTGTCGCTCTCGTCGTCGGATCGGCAGATGAGAGTCCTCAACCCGATTGTTCTCCCGCAGCCGGCCTGGTCGATGAAGGTGTTTCAACCCCAACTCCCGAAGCGCCGAGCCGTATGACGCCAAGCCGTCTGTGGTGATCCGTTCAGGCTCAACCGGCTGATTTCGCAAGAGCCGGTAAAGAAGCTTCAACGCCGCCCCGTTGTCCCGCCGTCGATGCACGACAAGGTCAAGAACCTCGCCCTCATCGTCGACCGCGCGCCACAGATACATGCGCCGACCGCCGATCCAGCATACCATCTCGTCCAGATGCCACCGCGGCGACGGAAGAGGCCGACGCTTGCTCAGCCGCCGGGCGATCAGAGGGCCGAACCGGTGCGGCAGAACGTCGAGAAGCAAACGACTCTCGACCGTCGGGACTACTTCCTCTGTCAGCCGCCAAGATCGAGCCGTAGTTCTCAATCTTGCCCGGTAGGTTGATGACGCGAACGCCACGTCGCTCGAACCTCGAAATATCCGACGGAGGAGCATCGATCATCACGGCGTAGCATCAAGAGTGTGCCGAGGTTTGAAATCAGCGATGTCGGCCGCGAGGCAGGATCCGAGACCGTCCCACAGCGGCATCTTCTTGCCCGTTGGGACTTCACCGTTCAGCGACATCCCGGCTCCGATGACTGGAAGCGAGCGCCTACCGACAAGGTCATCCAGCAGCGGCTTCGGAAAATATTGGAGATACTTCGTCGCCATCGCGTCAGGCCTCTATTCAATCAGAACGGGCATGGTCATATGCCCCTGATCTTTGGTCTAAGTCGACAACCCTGCACAGGTGCCTCTGTGTTGAGCGGCTAATCCGAGGCTACGAATACGACTGTGTTTCGAGGCCAAAGACCCGTCTTTCCGCGATCATCATCGTCGCCAGTGTCGACGTCGCCATGCTTCATTTTTTGGACGAGGGTCCAGATATGATTTGGGGTCCCGTCTTCTGGTGAGGGACGAGCGCGAGGCCGCTTACGCGCTTCGCGCCCTGCCCAGATCATGTCGTTTGCGTCGTTGATCGCTTCGGCGACGTCATCGGGCCCGGGAACATCCCTCGAATGGCAGAATACCATCGGGAGCCCGAACATTTGATCTCGCAACTGGCTGTAACGGGTTGGAGCGATGGGAATCGATGCCCCGCTCCTGTGGGCCTGGAGATGTGCAGCAATCCAAAAACCATCCGCGAGAGTGATTCCTGGTGACTGGTAAAATAGCGGCCACGGATGTGACGTGCTTACGGGATTGTAGAACAAGTAGAGCGGATAGGTCGCGCGCCCCGCCTTTTGCTCTGACCGGGCATGGCGGATGAGTTGGCGTGATTGTTTTCCGTGCGCACCGTTTGGATGGCGAAGCTCAGGGTATGCCCAAAGTTCGCTATTTTTAGTCATGTAATGAAGGATCTTTGCTTGAACGCTCAGGCGCAGATGGCGCGAGCCGTCGCTAGCGATGAACCACCAATCCATATCAGCGCCGGTCATTGCTTCATGAGAAGTCTTCACGAAGATTCTAGGGTCGCGGAGCCGGCGCACCTCTAATATGAAGCGGTCCGTCCAAGTGGTCTCGCGAAATTGGTGACCTTCACGTCGCGCTCCCTCAATCTCGTGTGCGACTTGCATCGGAAACCAGTCAGCTAACTCACATAGGGCGGAAGGATTGAAGGGGTTCATTATGTCACTTTCAGTCTGAAGGGGAGCGCAACGCGTCGATCACCAAGGGTCTTCGTACGGCCGCCTAGCTTCCAGCTCCTCGGCGTAAGCGATGCAGCCCTCTTCAAACGACATGCTATTGCCGCCGCAGTGGCCCGGATCGGTGACGCCGTTCTCCTCGGCCCAAGCCCAGCCCGCATCGTGCCCCGAACAGTCGTTCGTGCAGCCGTACGGTGCGCCGGCATCCTGATAACCCGAACTGACGTACGCCTCTGGTGTCACCGGATCCTCGACCTCATAGGTGGATGGCGGCGTGGGCGTATAAGTTGAATAATCCGCGTCCGTGGCTTCGGCCGAACTGTAACTTGAATAGTCTGCCTCGACCTCAGCCGGCGTCTTGTCGCGCGTGCATTGCCACACAACGGCACCAACGACAGCGATCGCAATCCACGTTCCGCAACCGTTGTTGTTGCTCACAGCCATTTCGCCACGCCACCATGCCCGGAGCATGTTCCCCGGCGGCTTTGGGAATAGCTATACGTTCTATCGCGACAACGAGCCGTTTCGCCTGACGGAATGCTAGAGCCGCTCAATAACCCTCGCGCGGTGCCGCTATGCGGGCGGCGCGGTGATGGAACGCAACTGCCTGCGGTGTTCCGATAGTAGCCGAAACCACATGACTGTGCCTCTGCCGGAACAGCATAGACAGATGCCGAAAGCGCCAAACACGCCAAAAAAACTTGAAGCTGCACGAGCCCTCCCCAGGACGTCGCCAACATAGCCAGCAACCATTACGGGAGTCCAGCTCAAGCGCTAATGATCTTTGGAGTCACTTAACCGTCTGTCACCCGAACGAGATGTCAGCCGGAGCTAGCTGCGCTTCGCCCGCTTAAGTTGTCACGCCCAATCAATCCCCCGCACCGGCATCGCTGCTCCAATCTTGACGGCTTTAAAGCTTATTGAATGGCCTCTTCGCTTCGCTCATCGGCGCTCTTTCGGAGCCTTTGTGGAGGGATTTAAAGTCTCTCTTAGAGGGGTTCCCAGAGTGTCATTGAGCTTTAGACAATACTCTATAATCAAGGCCGAACGGGTGTCTGGCCAAGCGTGTAGAGCAAAGTCCTGGGGCGAGCGCTGCCTCTAATGGGTTATGGATTATCCCCGCTTTCGCAGGGACAGTCGCTCGTGATCCAGAATGATCAGTGGGTGTTGAGCAGGTCGACCTGATCGAAATCAGAGAGCGTGCGAACGTCCTTGCTTATGTAGCTGCGGACGCCTTCGAACTCGTGGATCACCTGGACATTCTGCGCCTCACGACGGCGGAATTGTGGGTCGCCGTTCAGCCAAGTCTGGATGATCAGATCGGGCACTGCGACGGTGCAGGGGTTGGCCTTCAGGGTGAGTGCGCCGTCCGGTACGCCGACGAGCAAATGTGTATGCCAGCCCTGATCGACCGTTTGCTCTTGATGGGAGAGGACCCGCAAATGAACTTTCTTGCCGTCACGTCCTCGCTTGAAGGCGGTGCCGAACAATCTGCTGTTCACCCGGTTAAGGGTCTCGTGAAGCTCACGGGCAAACGTTTCAGGCGTCAGGCGACGCTTAGTGGTGAGAGTTATGAAGTACCTATCTAGACATGACGATATGGCCCGCTCGAGATGAGGAAGGCGGGGCTGGTTGGGACGGAAATATGGGTTGATGTTTGACATGAAAAATGGGGCCACAGCAGTGCGCTGGGGCTTGATGATTTTTGAATGTGAGGGGTGGATCGGGCGCAGCAAATGGCTGGCTCAAGTGAGCTTTATAGGTTTGAGGTGTGGGGGTGGTTGGAGGCGCAATGCGAAGCTCCAACTCAATTATTATAGCCGAGATCGCCCCAGAATCATAGGCGATTCAGCGGTCCTGAAGGACCTTTTTGCCGGCGATGTGGGCATCCTCTGGCGAAACGGCCAGAAGCGTTACGTCGTCTAGAATGGCGCCGACAGAATCCATCAGCACCACCGTTGGGCTGTTTCGGATCGCCACATACAGATTGCCCGCAAACTCGATATGATCGATCAGTTCACGCAGACTGTTCGCCGCTTTGGATCGAGCGTCCCGCCTCTCGTCGGACTCGGGTCCACTTAGAAGGTGACACACAGCGGCCACCCGTTCGATATGGCGTTCTGGACTGACCGCACCTCTCGCCTGTTCGAGACGACGTTTCAAATCGGCAGTGGACGTCTCGGCCGCAGCAATTTCCGCCCGGGCTGTAATCCAGCGCTGTCGGGCTTCGACATCGCCAGTCTCTTCGTACAAATCAAGCAGTCGGCCAGCCCGTGCTTTCGCCCGTTCCAGTTCTCGCAACGCTCGGTATTCGGCATCGACCAAGCCGCCCAGTTCGTCGGAGGTTTCGAAAAAGCGATCCGACAGTGCCGTCGTCAAGAAGGCTTCAAGTATCCCACGCTCTAACGCTTCATAACGATAGTGCTGATCGTGATCGCATGGGCCACCTCGGCTTCGCAAAGCACAGCTTAGATAGCTCGCTTGCCGCTGAGGCTGGACAACACCCCTACGCACTCTGGTCCCCTCGGGCGACTTCAATTGATAGGCCATAGGACCCCCGCAATGACCGCATCGGCAAAGGCCGCTGAGGAGATTGCGGACCTGTCCACGTTGCCCATCATTTCCGCGACCGGAAGGTCGTTTAGCTCGGACAGATGCCCAAAGATGTTCACTGATTACCGCAGGATAGTACCCGGAGATCGGGTCCCCCACAGCAAGCCTTCCCGACGCTCCACGCCGTTTAGTGTGGGGCTGGAATTCGCCGATCACCGCAGGATTCATCAGAACCTTGTGGACGTAGCTGGAGTGCCAAGCAGACGCCTTGCTCTTACCACGGCCCCAAGGCTCTACCCCTCGTCGGTTCAGGTCTGATGTGATGATCCGTTTGCCTTCACCCTCTGACGATCGCTGAAAGATCTCGTGCACGATGGCTGCCCGATCAGGGATGATCTCAAATGCCGTCCTGTCCGAATTTAACCGCAACCAAGCAGGACAGACGCCGGTCATTGGGCGGCTGTCGGCCTGGCCGAGGCGATCCCGTTTGATCTTCCAGCTAGCGGCTAGTCGCTCGCTCTTGTGGCGGCTCTCTTCGTGCGCCCGGAACGAGTTGAACACCAAGCCCATGAACCCCATCAGATTGGTGCTGATAGTGTCGGCGTTGATGATGTAGCCGTCATTGGCCGTCGCAATCGTAACGCCGAGCGTCGTCACCTTCTGAATCCAGGCGATCACCTGCGCTGGGGGTAGTCGGCTGATTCGGTCAAGTTGTTCGACCACGATGGTGATGTCGCGGGGGAGCTTACCCGCTTCAACCCGGCTCACGATCTTGCCGAGATCCCGTCTGAACGTTCGTGCCGGCGTAGGCGCTGGACCCTTCGTCAGTGACCCGTTCAAGGATCTCTAGCTTATGCTGAGAGCAGTAGCGTTCGACCACTTGAAGCTGGCGCTCCAGTGTTGAACCCTTGCCCTGTTCCAGCGAACTCCAGCGAGCGTATGCGACAGCCAACATGTCTGATCGCCTAGCCGATAAACTTGGGCTGTTAAACAAATAACCTGCTCTTCATCGGTCCGCCGGGGTCGGGCAAGTCGATGATGGCGCAGCGCCTGCCGGGCCTCTTGCCGCCCCTGACCTCGCAAGAGTTGCTGGAGACCTCGATGGTCTGGTCGGTCGCCGGCCTGATCGAACGCGGCGCACTGACCCGCGATCGCCCGTTCCGCAGTCCGCACCATTCCGCCTCGATGGCGGCCCTGACGGGCGGGGGCCTGCGCGCCAAGCCCGGCGAGGCATCGCTGGCGCACAATGGCGTGCTGTTCCTGGACGAACTGCCGGAATACAGCGCCCAGGCCCTGGACTCGCTGCGGGCGCCGCTGGAGACGGGCGAGATCGTCGTCGCCCGCGCCAACGCCCACATCCGCTATCCGGCGCGGTTCCAGCTCGTTGCGGCGATGAATCCGTGTCGCTGCGGCATGGGCGGAGCCGGGCGCGGCGCGTGCGGCAAGGCGCCGCGCTGTCAGCGCGACTATCAGAACCGCGTCTCGGGTCCGATGTTCGACCGGATCGACCTGACGGTGGAGACGCCGCCGGTCACCGCCGCCGACATGGCCCTGCCCGCGCCCGCCGAGGGCACGGCCGAGGCCCGGGCGCGCGTCGCGACCGCCCGCGCCATGCAGCAGGACCGGGTGCGCGAGGCCGGGCTGGACGCCGCCCAAGGCCTGAACGCCCGCGCCTCTGGCGCCACGTTGGATCGGTTCGCCATCCCAGACGAGGCGGGCCGGATGCTGCTGATGCGGGCGGGCGAGGCCGGCGGACTGACAGCGCGGGGCTGGACCCGCACCCTGCGCCTGGCGCGCACTATCGCCGACCTGGATGGCAGCACCGGCGTTCTTCGTCGCCACATCGCCGAGGCCCTGATCTACCGCCGCACCACCATCGGCGCCGAGGCGGATTTCGACCGCCGCGTGGCGCAGCGCCATGAAGGCTTCGGCCTGCGCGAAGGCGATGACGAGCAGACGCCCTTCCTGCACGCGTGAGGCCGCCCGAGTCATGGTGGAGACATCCTTAACCGTCCGCCTCTAGTCTCCGTGCCTGACGGGGAGGCGGCCATGACGCGACGGACGGCGACGAAGCGGATCGAGGAGCGGACGAGCGCACCCGTTGACCCCGCCCAGCAGTTCCTGCGGCTGATGAGCCACGAGATGCGCACGCCGCTGAACGGCGTCATCGGCATGATCAACCTGTTGCAGCGGACCCGGCTGGACGGCGCCCAACGCGCCTATGCCGAGAACGCGCGTCAGTCGGCCGAACATCTGCTGGGTCTGGTCAACGATCTGCTGGACTATGCGCGGTTGGAGGCCGGGGCGCTGGAGTTCGACCTGGCGCCTGTCGACCTGGAAGGTCTGGTGCGCGGC